>CAIRSA010000588.1 GCA_903881085.1 uncultured Acidobacteriia bacterium | reverse complement strand
GATGGCGAACAGGCAGTAGCGGATCTTGCCGTCGGACGTCAACCGGATGCGATTGCAGTTCAGGCAAAACGGGTGGCTGACGCTGGCTACGAAACCGACTCGGCCAATGCCGTCTTTGAAGCGGTACTCGCTAGCCGGGGCACGCGGGTCGGCGTCAGGCACGGCTTCGAGCGGGCCGATTTCGCTTTCCAGCATGCGGATCATCTGGTCCTGCATCAGCACTTTGCCGTTGTCCCATATTCCTTGGGCATCGAGCGGCATGAATTCGATGTAGCGGACTTCGATGTTGTTGGCGCGTCCGAAGAGGGCCAGCGGCACGATGTCGGGCTCCACCAGATTCTTCACTGCGACGGCGTTGATCTTGATCGTCTTGTAGCCGAGGCGTTGGCAGGCTTCGATGCCGGCCATGACCTTCGGCAGATCGTCACGGCGGGTGATCTTGAAGAAGCGTTCGCGGTCGAGCGTGTCGACGTGGATGTTGATGCGGCGCAGGCCCGCGTCGTAGAGCGGCTTGGCCATTCCTTCCAGCAGCACGGCGTTGGTAGTGAGCGCGATGTCTTCCACGCCTTCGATGGCGTGGAGCTTGGCGATGAGCACGTCGAGGTTGCGGCGCACCAGCGGCTCGCCGCCGGTGATGCGGATTTTGCGCACGCCTTCGCCCACGGCGATGCGGACGAAGCGCTCAATCTCTTCGAAGCTCAGGATCTCTTCGCGTTTGGCGAACTTTACCTCATCTTCCGGCATGCAATAGAAGCAACGGATGTTGCAGCGGTCCGTTACGCTGATGCGGAGATTGTCGTGCGTGCGCCCAAAGTTATCGCGGAGCATTTCCCTACTTTAACGCGAGCATGCGCTCAATGGGTAACCGGGCGCGCTCCATCAGGGCGGGGTCGAGTTCCACGCGGGGTTCCAGGGTATCGAGCGCGTCGCGAAGTTTCTCCAGCGTGTTGAGCTTCATGTAGGGGCATTCGCTGCAGTTGCAGTTGTCGTTGGCGACGAAATAGAACTGCTTGTTGGGCGCTAGTTTGTGGAGCGAGTGCGAGACGCCGCTTTCGGTCATGACGATGAATTCCTGGGCCGGCGACTTGACGCAATAATCGATGAGCGCCGAGGTGGAGCCGATGTAGTCGGCCATGGCCAGCACGTCAGGCGGGCATTCCGGGTGGGCCACAACCAGGGCGTGCGGATGCTCAAAGCGGGCGGCCGTCAGTTTGCGCGCGGCAAAGGTGGCGTGCACGATGCAGGCCCCCTGCCAGATCTTCATGTTTTCGCGGCCGGTTTCGCGCTTCACATAGTTGCCCAGGTTGATGTCGGGCAGGAACAGAATCGGCTGGTCGGCGGGGATGGAGTTGACTACCTGGACGGCGTTGCGCGAGGTGCAGAGGATGTCGCTTTCTGCCTTCACTTCCACCGAGGTGTTGATGTAGCTGACGATGGCCGTGCCGGGGTTGCGTTCGCGGAAGTTGCGGATGGGACCAACGGGGCAGCTTTCGACCAACGAGCAACTGGCATCGCGGTCGGGGACGATCACGGTGCGATGCGGATTCAGTACCTTCGCGGTTTCGGCCATGAACCAGACGCCGCAGAAGGCGATGACTTCGCAATCCAGTTCGCGCGCTTTGCGTGAGAGCTCCAGGCTGTCGCCAATAACGTCGGCGATTTCCTGAATTTCATCAATTTGGTAGTGGTGAGCGAGAATCACAGCCTTGCGGCTTTTCTTCAGCTCTAGGATCTCTTCGGAGAGGGATGTATTTACAACCATAAATCGGGGGCCGTTATATTCCATTGTATCGTAGTACCAGGAGGGCGCTATGATTCTTCCGCTGTTTCACTTACTTTCCGCAGCTTTGCTGCATGGTCAATTTCAAGGTCCGATCAATTGCACTGCGAATGCTGTTCCTGCTCAGGTCCGTATTGAGGGCATCACCGAACGAGTAGGTGACATTGTTTTGAACTGCTCCGGCGGCCCCCCGGGCGCACAAGTCCAACTGAATCTGACGCTCTTTCTAAGCACTAACATTACGAATAAAATCTCTCAATCCGGCACGCAGGATGTAAACCTGACGATCGACACCGGCGGCGGGCCGGTCTATGCGGGCATGGACCCGGTGTCTGTTTCGGCGAACTCGGTGGCCTATAACGGTCTGAAGTTCACGCTTTCCGCCTCTGGCTCGGCCTCTTTGCGCTTCACCAACTTGCGCGCCGCCGCGGCTGCGGTCCCGAACTCGCAGTTCCCGGCCATCACGGCGTTTTTCACGGCCAACGGATCGAATTCGCTGACGATCAACAACAGCCAGTTGACGGTGGCGCAGCTGCAGCGCGGACTGCTTGCCTCCTACTCCTCCACGTTTTTCTGCACCGGTTCGCTGTTGCCGCCGAACATTTCGTTCATGGATCTGCTGAACTATCGAACGCGCTTTGCGTCGGTGCGGTTCACGGAAGGTTTTGCCGGATCGTTTTCCAAGGGCACGCGCGTTTTCGTGCGCTACACCGGGTTTCCCGCGGGCTCGCGCCTGCTGGTTCCCGACGCCGTGGCCGGATCGAGTGCGACGACTCCGACGGCAGCCGGCGATCTCGGCCTTGCGCCTTCGGCCGGCATTTATTCGGGCGGCGGGCAACTGCTGCTGGCTCGCGTGACTGGCGCCGATTCTACCGGCGCAGGCGGCACACTCTCCAATAATGCCCCGGGGACGGTTAGCGACGTGACCTTGACCGGCGGCGCGGGCGTCGCTGTTTATGAAGTGGCAGACACGAATCCGAACGTCCGCCAGAGCGCCCAGTTCCCCTCGTTCCTGGCTCTCGACGCGCTGCCTGATTCCAACGCCGTGCAGGCGGCCATGGACATTGGCTTCGCGCCGTTTTCTAATGTTGCTGTTGGCTCAACTACGGCACCCGTGCCGCGGTTCCTGCCTGGCGCGGTGCCTTCGGACTGCCCTACTCTTGGCGACTGCAAGGCGGCCTACTTCCCGCAGTTACTCGTGAACGCCTCTGACGCTTTGAACTTCGCCGCAGTCACGGGTTCGGCCTACCAAGTGAAATACGTGCAAGTGAACAATACCTCGGGTGGCGTGCTGAACTGGGTGGCCTTTGTGACTTACCAGACAGGCAGCGGCTGGGTTGTGCTGGACCGCGAGTCGGGTGTTAACAACGCCACGATCCGCGTTGACGTGCATCCGGAAAACCTCAAGCCCGGTACATATCAGGCGACGCTGACGGTGGATGCAGGTCCGATTGCGGGTTCGAAATCGGCGACGATCACGTTGAAGGTGACCGAAGTGGGTCCGCCGCCGCTGTTGTTCCCGACCATTAGCAGCTACTTCAATGCGGCCAGTCTGAAGCCCGGACCGTTGACGCCCGGGTCGCTGGCTTCGGTGTTCGGACAGAACTTCACGGGCAAGCTTTTGTCGGTGGTGTTCGATGGCGCACCGGCCAAGATACTGTTCAGCAACGGCACGCAGATCAATCTGCAGGTGCCCGATGCGCTGGTAGGCAAGTCGTCATCGCAGATGCAGGTGACGGTGGATAACCAATCGAGCGTGCCGGCGCAGGTGCTGCTGGCAGCTTCGGCTCCGTCGATCTTCAGCGGGGCGATTTTGAATCAGGATTATTCGCAGAATCTGCCGTCGAATCCGGCACAAGCGGGCAGCGTGATTCAGATCTTCATGACCGGGCTGCCGGCTACGGGGGTGACGGGGAAGATTCACGACCGTGATAATTTGACGCCATACTACGCCGGCCCCGCGCCCGGGTTCTTGGGCGTGCAGCAGGTGAATTTGACCGTGCCGGCGGATCTGCCGTCGTTGACGGCGGAGGTGAAGGTTTGCGCGCAGGGGGTGTGTTCGGCGCCTTCGTTAATTACGATTAAATAGTAATATCCTGGCGATGTCTTCGACCTCAAACCGGCAAGGTGGATCTCGCGGAGTGTCGAAGATGGACTAGCAAACACGGTGGATCAGTGCCTGAGGTTTAACCTTAAACCTGGAAAAAGCAGTTGGATGGGCTTCAGCCAATTCGCACGACGCCGCGCATTTGGGGTCTGACACCTTTTTCGGCCGTTTTGGCCGAAAATGGGATGTCTGACCCCAAATGCCCTCCATCGCAAAGCTCCAATGAACCACTCACCCAATGGGTTACACTGCCCTCATCCGCAATCGAATGCAAATGCAGAAGATCGCTGTATCAAACCCAGTCCAACAGCTTTTTCTAATCAGGCCAACTGGCGAAATCCGCACGGCGGGAGAAATCCCGATTTAAGCAACTCGGTCGCATTGGCTGAGAGCATACCCTGATGGTTTTGGTGCGGGCACTGGATGGTTCCGATTCGCAATCATAGCCAATCCGCATGACTCCTTATCTCACGCATAGGCGTTGTGTTGCCTCTTTTCAAAACTTGTCCCGTTTGTTCAGATCATTGACCGAACAGACATCTAGAATCGCAGTCTCAGTGAAAAGGCGACCACGCGGCCGTCGCGGGCGGTGGTGAAGGCCCCGAAGTTGAGGTTGGTCTGGGCGCCGGTGGGGTCAAAGCGGGCGGCCACGTTCATGTTGGTAAATTGGGTGTGGTTGAACGTGTTGTACGATTCCGCACGGAGCAGCAGCGGACGGCTTTCGCCAAGCCCGACGTTGAAGGCGCGGCTGACGGCGAGGTCAAAATTTTCCGTGCCGGGTTTGCGGAGGATACCTACGCCGGCGTTCCCGAAAGTGCCGACCGCGGGGACGGCGAACGCATCGGTATTGAAGTTGCGGAAGAAGGTGCGCTGGTCCTTGGGGAGATTGGGGTCTCCGATGACGTTGATGCGCGCAGCTTCGGTGGAGCCGGAGATTTCAGCGCCCGAGGTTGTAGTGAATGTGGGGCTGAGCGGGGCGCCGGTTGAGAAAGTGGAGACGCCTGAAACGATCCAATGATCCGTGACCGCTGCAAGGAGTTTGTTCTGGAAGCGTGCGCCGAGGTTGGGCAGATCGTAGGTGTAGTTGAGCGAAAGCACGAACTGGCGGTCGAAATCGAGCGGGCCGTAATTGCGCTGGCGCGGTGCGAAGTAGGGGCTGACTGCTCCGTTGTAGGTGTTGGCAACTCCGAGGGATTTTGACCAGGTGAAGGCGCCGCCGAAGCGGAGACCTTTGCTCATGCGGCGCTGCAGCAGGGCCTGCATGGAGTTGTAATTGGCGGCGGAGGCGAATTCGAGGGTGTTGAGGTCGCCGATTCCGGCATAGGGACGGAGAAAGTTATCGGGCAGGGGTTTGCCGGGTTGGGTCGGGTCCTGATTGGCGGGGTTGAGGCGCGCGCCGATGGGGATCGGATTAATGTTGCGCTGCTGGAGTAAGTGGCGCGATAAGTTGGCGACCCAGGAGACGTCGAGCACTAACTTAGCAGGCAGGGCGTGTTGGATTCCGAGACTGTAACTCATGATGGACGACTGGGGAGCTACGTCCTGTGGGAACGTATAAGTGAGATTGGATGGGCCGAGGCCTGCTCCGCTTTGCGTGCCGGTCTGATTGAAGGTGGCGAGGTTGCCGTAGTAAAAAGTGGGCGAGTAAGAGACGGGCGGATTGTTGAGGGTGTTGGCGTTGATGAGCTGGCGGACGCGATCGATGAAGACGCCGAGACCGCCGCGAAGGACGGTTTTGCTGTTTCCGAACAGGTCATAGGCGAAGCCGAAACGCGGGGCGGGAGTGAGGGCGGGGATGCGGAAGACGCCCCAAAGGTTGCCGTCTTTGCCGGCTACGCTCATGCCGTTGGAGAGGCTGCCGGTGCTGGGGACGTATTGGCCGATGAGAGCGGCAAAGGTCGTGGCGCCGGTGAGAGGGTCGACGGCAACGCGGTTTTTGGCGGCGTCAAAGCCGGGGCGGTAGAGGCGCGGGGCGAGGGCGGCTTTGTAGTTTTGGGCGCTGAAGGTGGAGATGGAAAAGTTCTCATCGATTTGCGGATTAAGGTGATAGAAGCGGATGCCGTAATCGAGGGTGAGGCGGCGATTGACGCGCCAGTTGTCCTGCAAGAAGAATTCAACCGACCAGTATTTGGCGTGGAAGTTAGCGCCCTGAGTGGATTCGTTGTACGTGGTGAAGTTGCCTAGGATGGCGTTGGCGTAGCCGTAGTTGGAGTTGAACGGGTTGTTCTTATCGACAGAGAAGGTGAGGACGCCGTTCCAGGCGTCGCCCTGGATCTGGACTTTATCGTTATGGTGATAGTAGATGCCTGCCTTCATGTTGTGCGAGGCTTTGACCCAGGTGAAGTTGTTGGTGAGATCGTAAGTGTCGTTGTGATTTACGTGCTGTTTGTTGTTGACGGTGACGGAGGGCGGATTCGCAGGTGAACCACTAAATGTGATGTTGGGCATCTGCTGCGAGTCGGCGAGTTCGGTGGGGGCGCTGCTGGTTACTTTGTTGGGGAAGAGCTGGGGTAGGTCGCCGACCTGGCTGCGAGAGACAGCGGAGGGATCGTTGGGCCTGCCGCCGGCGATGTTGAAGCTTTTTCCGAGAGTAACTTCGTAGAGCAGATTTGGAGAGATTGTGTAAGTGACGTGTCCGGCGTAGCCGTGGCCAGGATTGGGCGAGATGGTGGGAGAGAGCAGGAAGTTGAACTGGCCGAAGGGGTCGATGGTCTGTTCAGTGTCGGCGATCCAGCGGAAGTAGCCGTTCAGTTTGGCACTGGCGTAGGCGTCGAAGCGGAGCATGTCGTTGCGGCGGGGGCGAACGCTGCTGGCGGTGGCGCGGTAGTTCTGAGAGTAGACGAGCGTGGGGTCGGGGTCCACGTAGTTGGGCATGGGGTAGAAGTTGAGGATCGACTGGCCGTACTTGTTGGTGCGGCTGACGGGGATTTTGTTGCCTGGGAAGGCTGCCTTGGTGTCGGGGTCCGTAATGGCGATGAGCTTGCCGTTAACGTCCACGGTTTTGGAGAAGTCTCCGGCGCGTTCGAGGCCGGTGGGCATGAGGCGGAACTGCGAGCCATTGTCGACCTTCTGGCGAGTGAATTCCTGGGAGGCGAAGAAGAAGAGCCGGTTCTTGCCCTGGTTGAATTTGTGGGGGACGTACGCCGGAC
This sequence comes from uncultured Acidobacteriia bacterium, assembly GCA_903881085.1. Taxonomy (GTDB): domain Bacteria; phylum Acidobacteriota; class Terriglobia; order Bryobacterales; family Bryobacteraceae; genus CAIRSA01. Next base: position 19,039 of record CAIRSA010000588.1, on the reverse strand, counting down.
CGCCGATGGAGTAGCCGCCGATGCTGTAGCGATACGGAGGTTTGATGAGGCCGCTGCGATTGCGGAAAAAGCTGTTGGCGTTGAACTGCTCGTGGCGATAGTTGTACCAGCCGGAGCCGTGGAATTCCTGGCCTCCGCCGCGGGTGATGACGCTGATGAGGCCCGCGGCGCTGCGGCCGTATTCTGCCTGGTAGTTGGAGGTGAGAACTTTGACTTCGGCGATGGAGTCCATGTTGGGTTCGTAATGGACGCTGTTGTTGCTGCCGGTGTCGAGGGCGCTGATGCCATCGACGGTGAAGTTCTTGTTGTCGGACCGGCCGCCGTTGATGCTAATGCCGGCGAAGGCAGAGTGGGAGGCGGTTTCGCGGGAGACGGAGCCGTCATCGACGACGCCGGGGAGGAGGCTGACGAGGGCGAAGAAGTCGCGGCCTTTGAGGGCGATTTCGTTCATCTGGTCGCCCGAGACGAGCCCGCTCTTTTCGCCGCTGGCGAGTTGGAGTGCGGGGGGCGTGTCGACGATGCTGATGGCTTCCTTGACCTCGCCGATTTGGAGATGGAGATTGCCGAGGTCGCGGATATCTCCGGCTGTGACGCTGATGGAGTCGATCTCCTGACGGCGGAAGCCGGGATGGATGATTTGGACGCGGTATTCCCCCGCTAGGATGTTGGGGAAGACGAAGAGGCCTGCGGTGTTGGAAGTGGCTTTGGTGGTGGCGCCGGTGGCGATCTGCGTGAGGATGACCTCCGCGGCAGGGACAGGGGTGGCGGTGGGGTCAAGGACGGAACCTTTGATTGAGCCGGATACGTTCTGCGCTTGCAGGGAAGCGGCGGCCAAGAGGAGGGTGGATAATAAGTGGAGGGTTTTCATGTTGTACACCTTGCGAAAGTTACATACATCATATTCGACTGTTTGAATAAGTGCAATCCGGGTGGTGGGTGCTTTCGCTGGTGAAGCTGCGTTACTATCCACGAAGATTCCAAGCAGAGACGCACTGTTCTGAAGACTGCCGCGGCCGCGATGGCAAGTATTCGATCAATGGCAGACCGGTCAGGTATAACTTAACTTCAGACCTCCTGATGATCAGTAACCGCTCTCAATGCCACCGAGCCGCGACCGCCAGGGAGCGGTTGTCCGGGCTCAATCCGAATTCCACGCAAAGCGAAACTCGCCGCATGACATCAGGAGATCTGACGTTGCGTTTAACACGCTCAAGCCGGCGGAAACCTTCTCAATCGCATCCGTGCCGCCAAAGCCATCGCTGTTAGGTGTGCTGACGACGTAAAGATTTCCATCCGAGGAGTCGAAAGTGATACCACGCGCGCGGGCCACCGCGACACTGCCCAACGAGGTGCCGGCCGAGCGGAACTTCTGAATGGAGCCGCCGTTTCGATCAGTGGCGTACACGTTTCCGGAACCGTCCTCCGTCACGCCAAATGCAGCAGTTACGCTGGCGAATAGAGTTCGCGTATTCGCCCCGAAGTCAGCGAAGAAGAGACTGCCAGAGGCACTGACCGCACGTTAGTAAGCGGATCTTCGGGATCAATTGAATTTCCATTTCCCGGCCCAATTCCCCGTCGAGGTCAGAATGTCTGAAGATAGTGATTACTCTCAACGGATAGTTGCGAATAGGTTCATTGCCTCGCGCGCCTCGGCCAGTAGCGGCAGACCGGGCATCGTTCCGCCTAAGAAACACCTTGGATTGTTGTTTGCGCCGGCTTACGCGACACCGCGCATTTGGAGTCAGCCACCTTTTTCCAACGTCTTTTGCCGGAAATGGGTACTCTGACCCCAATTGCCCTACACGACAATGCCAAAAATAATCGCTCACCCAATGGGTGACTCCCCCTTCTTCCGTAACCAAATGCAAATGTGGAGGCTTGCCACACCAACTCCAGTTGAACTACTTTTTCCAGGATCAGCAGTCTGAACGATGCCTGAAAGGCTGCTCCGTCATGCGCTTTCAGCCTTCATCCTGGATCGCCGTTGAATCTTATCCACAATTGAGTTGAAGTCAGACCCAGCGCGCCAGAAGACGAGCCAAAATCGCAAGGACGATCATGCCCGCGATGGCCGCAGGGAGCATCATGTAGAGCATACCGGCCATTTCTTCAAGATGCGGCTTCGGCGTCATGCCGAGTCCCGCGGCTCCAACGAAGAGCGCAAACTGCAAGCCTATGTGAGTCCACATCGCCTGCCGGCGCGTGACCCAGGCAAGCCAGATGTAAACCACCGTGATCATCGCGAACGTACCCAAAAACAAGAACGGTTTTCCATCGGGACCCCGGGAGACAATAAAGGATGCCACTCCGATGACGATACTGAGCAGGTACATTTGAGTAAGTGGCTTTGGCATGGAGTAGGCAGACCAACTAATCGTCCGGATCCATCTCCCTGATGGGAGGAGGGGAATTTCCCTTCACATATTTCTCCGCTTTCACCCCGATTTTCGTGCAAAGTTCCTCGAATAGCCGAATTCGCTCACGGCGGTCATCCGTGTGGAACTTAAGAAAAAACGGGCGCTGATTCCAGTCGAACGCCGATTCCGCCTGGCCATGAAGATACATCAGCATCCCCGCGAAATGAATGGGAGCGGCATCCGTTCGCAGCAGAACACCACGCAGCAGGGCGTCAATGATCGCCGGCGGATGAAAGGTCTCGATCTGCAGCAAGGCCTGCGTGAGCCCGCCGTAAGTGTCCGATCCCTGCAGCGCATCAACGAGTGCGGCGCTGCGCTCCGTTTCGGAAATGACGTGGGGCGCATAATCCGCCACGGCGACGCGCACTCGATGGTCGGAATTCTTCAGCGCCTTGCGCAAGGCGACCCGCGCGCGCGGTGAATCGAGTGCGGCAAGAGCCTCGACGTCGCGCCAGTCGCTAATGGCACGGGAGAGCAGCAGGTTCTCGAACTCCACCAGTTCTTCCGGCGTTGCCGTCTTGAAGATCGAAACGTCGTAGCCAATGCCGTCGTGCCAGCGGTCGTAGGTCATGGTCATGCTTTCGCGAAATCGGTCTACAGCGGTTTCAATTCGGGGTGTGGCCGCACGCGTGGGTTGCAATGGAATCGGTGAGGGGGTGGAGGGAACATATGGCTTCGACTCTTCCTGTTTGCCCGTACGTTGCGCTTCATAGAGCGCGGCATCCGCAGCACGCTGCTTTGCTTCCAGCGCGGCGCGGATGGCATTCATGTCGGGTTCGGGTTCCGGCGGGTGCGGCGGCTCGAGCACAAAATAGAACCTGTTCTCATCTGTGAATTCGCCGGAGTAGCTCGAAGAGTTGCGGTCATAGAACACCACGCCGTCCGCGCTTTCGTGAGGCCGTGTGCTGACCGGATTTTCAAGTTTCACATAGGCACCGACCGGCGGCGCCGGAAAGCCGCTCGATACCTCTGCAATACCGTTGCCGGCGTTCAACTCATCTTCGATGAGCTTGCGCAGCGCGGCTGGGAATGCGGCGAGTTCCTTAGCGAAGGGTGCGGAATCTTTCATAATATGGCTCACTCCGCCGGCGGCGGCTTCATGAGCTGTACCTTATAGCGGAGGTTGAATTTCTGTTCCTTTGGCGGTTCGGGCTTGCCTGCATCCCAGGCGGAGTCAACCCAATTGCTCCACTCCAGGTCTTTTCCGCTGGGATGGGAACGGAGCGGGAGACCAAACGTCAGGCTGGCGTCGTTGCTGAAGCGGACGTCCATAACCTTGTTAGACGAGCTGGTGTAGAGCGGAACCACCGCAGTCACCATCCAGTGGCCATCCACCTTCTTGGCGTGGGCGAGGTCCAGCTTGCCCTGTTGCTCATACCGTCCACTACCTGGAACTCGCACGCAAGCGTAGGCGCCGTATTGGTCCTCTTCAGTGGGGAGAGTGAAGTCCTTAGGTGCTCGTACTTCGATGGCGAGTTCGAGGCTCCGCCCGTCGATCTTTGGCGAGAAATCGGCGCGAACCCAGCCAAACAGCAGCGCAATCCCGGCAATTGCCAGCACGCCGCCTAAAGACATCCCGAGCGCTTTGAAGAATCCCGGATTCGCCATTCCCGACACTACGCGGCTCAGGACCAGACTGAGCACAAACGCGGCAACTCCACTGACAAGCGCCACGAGAATCATCATGTAACCGGCGGCGCCTTCACGATTGGAAATCTGAAACCATTCCCCATAACTGGCGAAGACAAATGCGGCGACCACCATCCCCAGAAGCCCGGCAAGGGCAGCGACAAAGAAGTAAGAAATGGATGACATGCACTTACAAACGAGAGGCGAAGACTGCCGCCTGTTCACGTTGCTCCTTAAGCAAGGGTATCATCAGTTTCCACGCTTCTCATCTCGCGTGTTCTAACGCCGCGTAGGCCACTTCGCTAAGCTCGGCTGCTGTCAGTGGCAGCGGGTTGGCCTTCATGCTGCTCGCCTTAGCGGCTTTCGCGGCTAGGTTGGCTATGTGTTCTTCGCGGATGCCATAAGTCCTTAACGCCGGCACCTCCAACCGCCGGCACAATGCAGCGGCCCACGCGGCCCCCTCTTCTGCCTCTGCCTGCGGATTTCCGGTGAGAATTCGCGCCACCGCATGGTATCGGCGCAGGCCTTCGCCATCGGGATCCCGCTGGCGCAGCGCACGGATGTTCATCGCCATCCCGTGCGGCAGAACCGCGGCGCAGACTGCCCCATGCGGCGCGTCAAACTGGCCGCCGATGGGTGCGGCGAAACCGTGCACCACGCCGAGCCCCGCGTTGGCGAGCGACAATCCGCCCAACAGGCTGGCATAGGCCATTGCTTCGCGCGCCGTCCGGTTCTGACCGTCTCGATACGCCACCTGCAGCGATTCGCGCACCAGGCGCATTCCTTCCGTGCAAAACAGATCGGTCATCGCATTGGCGCGGATGGAAACGAAGGGTTCAATCAGCTGCGTCAGCGCGTCCAGACCGGTCGTGGCCGTGATCGCCGGCGGCAAATCGAATGTCAATTCCGAATCGACCAGCGCCACCTTGGCCAGCATGAGCGGACTCCGCAAACTCGCTTTGACGCCATGCTCCGCCGAACCAAGCACCGCATTGCGAGTCACCTCCGACCCGGTTCCAGAGGTCGTCGGGACTGCCAGAAAGGGAAGCGGCGCGCGATCCAGCGGCTTGCCCTGCCCGATCACTTCCAGATAGTCGAGCGGATCGCCCGGATTGGTGGCCAGTGCCGCGATGGCCTTTGCGGCGTCAATGGCGCTCCCGCCGCCGAATCCGATCACCACGTCGCTCACTTCCCGCGCCGTCTGAGCGCCGCGGCGGACGGCATCCACGGTTGGTTCTCCTGCAACGGAAAACACAGCGGTCTCAATTCCGGCCGCCTTCATGGCTGCAATCGTGGCCGCGCACCGGCTTTCATTTTGTCCGGTCACGATCAGCGCTCGCGTTCCCCACTCGCGTGTTAGGGCAGGAAGGTTCGAGCAGGAGCCGGATCCGAATACGATGCGCGCCGCGGTGGCGAACTCGAAGCGCATCACCAGCCCTCATCGCCGGGGAACGCGTTTTGATACTTGACGCTGTGGCGCGGCTCAGCCATCATGTCAGCCACGGCATCGCGCCAGGCGGCGTAATGGGCGGTCTCTTTGTGCGCGGCGGGCGCTTCGGGTGTGCGGTACACTTCGACGAGGACGAAGCGGCTTGGGTCATCGGCCTGCTGAATCACATCGAAGCGCGCAATCCCTGGCTCCTTCACGCTGTGCTGCGCGTTGAGGACACTGGCTGCACGAAACGCGTCGATGCAATCCGGCTTGACGTGGACATGAACTTGGACAATCAGCATGGTGGTTTCCGCTGCCAGAGTAGCACATGGGCTGGGGATCTGAGCAGCGTACTCGATTCTTGCGCTATCGCGGTGACGTCCCGGCGTTTCAACTACTGCTCATCGAACATTCCCACCGTCCCCGGCTCCGGAAAACCGGAACCAGGTGATTCCACTCGAAGCGACTTGGGAGTACGATAATAGCATCCATTGAGGAGTAGCCAATGATCACTGAACGTTTCACCGGAGAAGAGCACGCAGGTTTCAGGACCTTGCCCCCGACGGCAAACAACATCAATATGGCCAAGTTGATGGCTGTGGCCATCGCGGCCTATGTGGCGGTCCCGGTGCTTGTCTTTTTCGCAGCGGACCGGGCGTTCGACAGTAACTGGTCTGGCGTTCTCGGGTTTCTGTTGGATGCCGCGGGCTGCGTGATAGTGGCAAGAATGATTACCTGGGCGAGCAGGAATCTTTGAACCTCTTGATGCGCTCCCGTTTTGGTGGAAGGTGAAATGCAAGGTAGAGTGGCTTACGACACAAACGATGTCATAAGCGAGTAAGGTTATGCCTGAGATGAGTTGCTATCTACGCAATTTCGTATCCGATTGCTCTGTAGCCTTTCAGCCGTTTTTCATACATCCGAGCCAGCATAGGAACCAAAACATCCACATAGTCGTAGACGCGCACCACGGTCTTGCCATGATGAATCCGGTGTAGCCGTCCCACGTATTGTTGCAACGTGCCCCGCCAGGAAATGGGCATGGTCAAAAACAGAGTGTCCAACCGCGAATCATCAAACCCCTCGCCAATGTAACTGCCTGTTGCCAGAATGATGCGTGGCTTCTCATTCCCTGCGGCGGCAATCTGCCCCGACGCTTCTTTGCGCTGCTTCTTCCCCATGCCACCCTTCAGCACGATCACATCGGCAATGCCTGAAAGTGCAGAATCCAGTGCCGCTAAGTGTTCGGTCCGGTGAGTAAGCACCAGCGGAGAACGGCCAGCCTGAACTGCCGCAAGAACGTCCGCCACAATCATCTGATTTCGGGATGGATCGGCAATCATGCCGGAATAGAGATCCTGAATTGTCAGCTCGCCGTTTGAACCCACCTGAAATTCGGTTGCGCGAGGAACAACCAGATGACTGAACGGCGAAGCCTGGATAGCCTTCTTCAGATCGACACGGAATCGGATTGCACCACACTGCATGTGAATAATAGGCTGATGTCCATCCTTTCGAATCGGCGTTGCCGTTAGCCCCGTGATGTACTTCGCCTTGACCTGTTTCATCACCGTCTCAAAGCTCACTGCCGAGAGGTGATGGCATTCGTCGACGATCACCTGTCCATAGTCAGCGACAACGTCTTTCACTTCGCCCTTTCGATTCAGGCTTTGAATGAGCGCTACATCCACAACTCCGGAACAACTCACCTTCCCGCTTGAGATCTGACCGATCGACTTAGCGGGAAGGTCCAGGAACACGCCGAGCCGCTCCCGCCATTGATCGAGAAGCTGCTGACGATGTACGAGAACAAGCGTGTTCACCCCACGTTTCGCGATGATATTCGCCGCAACCACCGTCTTGCCAAAAGCGGTGGGTGCGCAGAGAACTCCTATGTCGTGCTCAAGAATCGCGGCGACTGCTTCCGGTTGTTGTCCGCGTAGCTCGCCAAAAAACGCCGCGTCAATCGGCCGGCCTGTGTATCGCTCGTCACGAACGACGACCTTGATCTGATGATCGCCGAAAAGCTTCTGCGCATCTTCAAGGCAGTTGCGTGGCAGCGCAAAATAGGTATTCAGATCTTCGCCACAGGCAATAATGCGAGGCTTGTCCCATGTGTTCAACCGCATGGCCTGAGCCTTGTAGAACTCGGGGTTCTGAAACGCCGCGAGCCTGATCAGGCGGCTCAACATCGCCTCCGGCAGTCCCGCTTTCGGGACAAAAAGCATGTTGCCTTGAACGATTTCCACCTGCTCAGGAAACGGCCCGTCAATCGGCTTGTCAGGCTTTTTCTTCGATGGCGGGAGCGACCAGGGCTCAGCGTTGTCGTTGTCAGGGTCCGGCTCAACCAGAAGGCCGATCTCGCCGCCTGAACGAGAAATTTACGCGGTTACGCATGCTTGCCGCAAACTCATGCTCTTTGCAGTAGAAGCGAATTTCGTCATCTGGGTAGTGCGCGACCTCCAACAACCTCTTCGCACAGATGGCGCAGCACGTTTCAACGACAGAAGAGGCAAAGGGTTTGCATTTCTGATCCGGGTTTCTTCACATGTTCTCCTTTCCACTCATCTATGTGTTGCGGTTATAAAGTCGTTGCGAAACGCGGTACTCCTTCGATATTCGATTTTGTAGCCCTCTCTCGAGGGTGAGTCGAAAGAGGGCTGGAAGTCGTTGTCCCCTTTCTATTTAGCCTTGTCGTACCGGCTGCATCCAAGGGTAGCTTCGTTCAATTCGAAATCTCTTTGGGACGCGTCTGATCGATATGTCGTTCAGCTTGCCAGTGACGAGCAACACCTCGATCAAATCCCAATGAGGGTGCGTTGACCGATCAGGCAATGTGAAATATCGTTCGTTTGCGCACGTCAGGGTGCCGTGGAGACTTTACTTTCCCGGTCAGGCGCCGAAGGTTTGGTTGCAGTAAGTGCGGTGTTTCGTCCAATTCCCCTCACCATGGGCTGACTTGCTGCGATCGCACTGGGCACATCCTGACGGCTCCACAAATTGGGGCAAATTGTCCCAAACGAAGTGGACAAAGTGCCTCTATGGAGTTGAAGAGCCCATTATCTTCAAACCTAAGCAAAACTACTTACATTGTCATTTACGCTGACCGTGTAATCCGTAGGCCTACACAAAACAATCGCGAGATTTTGCACCACCTATATCCATCGCGAGTAGCGGGGGAGTAGCCCCCAGGTACCATTTTTAGTACGAAAGTGCTATCGGTAATCCTCAATTCCAATTTGGACAAAGTGTCTAGTCACTGGATTGTACTCGAATCTATATCTCCTTTAGATACATCGAGTTGAATCTATCTCGCGGACTGGAGGCAGAAGTGCCCTAGAAGAGGCGACCCGATAGTAACAGGAGCCATTAAATGTTCAGAATATTAAACGCTATATTGATTCTCTTGATCGGAGCAATGGCAGCGCTTGGCGGGCATCCGAAGATCGCCCGGGATCTTGAGGGAGCTAATCCGGAATCGACCGTGGATGTGATTGTCCAGTACAAACAAGCGCCCACGGCTGCTCACCACCAGAAGATCATCCGTATGGGTGGCAGGCAAAAGCGGGATCTTTCCGTAATCATGAGTGGCCACTATTCGTTGACGGCAAAAAGCATTGCCGAACTTGCCAATGACCCTGATGTTGTCGCGATTTCGCCAGACCGCAAAGTTGGGGCAACGGCGTTCAGCAACACCAAAGACTACTCTTGGATGTCGTTGTCGGGCTTGACCGGCATGGGGCAGAGCCTATCATATGACGGCCGTGGGATTGGGGTTGTAGTGATCGATAGCGGAGTCGACAACCTGACTGACCTTCAGGGTTCCAACGGAAGCCGAATTGTGTACCGCCAGAACTTCGTCGTCAATGAGGACCTCCAGGGAGACGCATACGGGCACGGAGATCACGTTGCGGGCATTATCGCCGGGAACGGAGCGAAGTCCATGGGGACCACACCGCTGGGAACGCAGTATCAGTTCAATTATGAAGCGCGTGGTCTTGCGCCTGGCGCGAACATCGTCGACTTCCGGGTGCTAGACCGCAACGGCCAAGGCACGGACAGCGCGGTGATCGCCGCCATCGGACAGGCGATCGCACTGAAGAACACTTATAACATTCGGATTATGAACCTATCTCTCGGCCGGGCCGTAGCACAGAGTTACCTCAACGACCCGCTATGCCAGGCTGTGGAAAGAGCCTGGAAGGCAGGGATCGTGGTGGTAGTTTCAGCGGGTAACGAGGGCCGAAACAATAGCGCCAAAACAAACGGATACGGGACGATCGCATCGCCTGGGAACGATCCGTACGTCATCACTGTAGGGGCAATGAACACGAAGGGTACGTTGAGCCGCGGCGACGATGTGATGACGAGCTATAGTTCGAAGGGCCCCACTGCGATCGACCACATTGCGAAGCCCGACCTGGTAGCGCCCGGCAACCAGATCTGGTCGTTGCGCGGCGGCGGCACGACTCTTGGCAATATGAGTTCGCAAAACGGCGTACCCATTTCAGCGTACACAAACTCCACAACAAACACGGTGTTCGATTATTACCAGTTAAGCGGGACAAGCATGGCAGCCCCGATGGTGAGCGGCACCGTAGCTCTTATGCTACAGAAGACCCCGGCGCTGACGCCGGACCAGGTGAAGGCGCGTCTCATGAAGTCGGCTTCGAAGTCTTTGCCGTTTTCGAGCGTAGCCAAGGATCTGGTTAGCGGCGTTTCTTATACGTCCTATTACGACATGTTCACGGTGGGGGCGGGCTATCTGGATACTTTCGGGGCGTTGAATAACACGGATCTCGCGCCGGCGGGAGCAAGCGCGAAGTCGCCTGCGATCACTTTTGCAAATGGGAATGCGTCAATTGTGAGCGCCACGGGCGTGGTGTGGGGCTCAGGCGTGGTCTGGGGTTCAGGAGTCGTCTGGGGTAGTGGCGTTGTTTGGGGCAGCAATCTGGTGGGAAGCACCGGCGTGGTCTGGGGTTCCAGCGTGACATCTGGCTTCGGTGTGGTCTGGGGTAGTGGCGTTGTTTGGGGATCGGGAGTCAACACCGTGGAAAGTACCGGTGTTATTTTCAACGGCGAGAATTAGACTCTGTGGACTGCCTCAAGGATAAATAAAATGAAATCGAAATATCAACTAATTAGCACGTTTCTGCTCGCCGCCAGTTTGAGCTACGGCGCACACCCGAAAATGGCCCGGGATCTGGACCAGGTGGATCCTACCAGCACTGTGGACGTCATCGTACAGTTCAAGGATGTTCCAACAGTACAGACTCACCAACGCCTGCTGGCGCGTAGCGCGAGGCATAAACTGGCGCTCCCATCGATTAGATCTTCGGCGATGGCGGTTCACGCGAGCGACCTCAATCTGCTCGCTGACAGTCCCGATGTGGAGTTTGTGTATCCGGACCGGAAGGTCTCGGCGACATCTTACGAGTATGCTCCCACGGCGGTAAACGCAAATCTGGCGTGGGCTGGTGGCTTCGACGCCAGCACTGTCGGAGTGGCGGTAATTGACAGCGGCATCAACTCGAAGCATCCGGACCTATCGACTGGAATGCTGTTTCAGAGCGGGGCTACGTCCCGCGTTGTTTATGAACAATCGTTTGTCAGCGGCGATTCCTCGACTGCCGACTCCTTCGGACACGGCACGCACGTCGCCGGTCTGATCGCCGGCAACGGCGCAAGTTCCACTGGGGCTATCTTCACCAGCACCATACGTGGAATCGGCTCCAATATCAGGCTGATCAACCTCAGAGTGCTGGACGCCAACGGTGGTGGTAGCGACAGCGCGGTCATCGCGGCGATTCAGCAGGCCATAGCATTGAAGTCGAAATACAACATCCGGGTCATCAACCTCTCGTTGGGCCGTCCTGTAATGGAGAGTTATAAGACTGACCTGCTATGCCAGGCGGCGGAATCGGCTTATAAGGCCGGCATCGTGGTCGTGGTGGCGGCAGGCAATGAAGGCCGCAACAATTCGTTCGGCACCAACGGTTACGGTCTGATCACGTCGCCAGGCAACGATCCTTATGTGATCACCGTGGGCGCGATGCGCACCATGGGAACGGTATCGCGCACGGATGATCTGATCACCAGTTACAGTTCCAAAGGGCCGACGGCGATCGATCACCTGGTGAAGCCGGACCTGGTGGCTCCGGGCAATCGTCTGGCATCCCTCAAAGGCGGCTCGGATCTGTTCAGTACTCTGTATCCGGCCAACGTGATCGCACTCTCCGAATACGTCAACGCTTCCTGGACGCTGACATCGCCATCCTATTACAAGTTGAGCGGAACCAGCATGGCCACGGGCGTGGTAAGTGGAACCGCAGCTCTGATGCTGGGCAAGGACGCCACCTTGACGCCGGATACGGTGAAGGCTCGCCTGATGCTGACAGCATCGAAGAGCTTCCCTTCCACCAGTACAGCGATCGACCCAGTCACCGGTCAGACCTTCGTCAGTCAGTACGACATTTTCACTGTTGGCGCAGGCTATCTGGATGTGTGGGCCGCCTTGAACAACACAGCTGTCGCACTGAAACCGGCGCTTTCGCCGGTGGTAAGCTACAACGCAAAGAATGCCACCGTCCAGATGGTGAGTAGTACCTCCGCAGTGTGGGGCACTGGTGCGGCGTGGGGTACAAGCGCGGTATGGGGCACAAGAGTGTTCATTGGGTCGACCAGCGCCGTGTGGGGTACAAGCGCGGTATGGGGCACCGGCACTTTAAAGGGCTTCAGCGCAGTCTGGGGTACAAGTGCAGTGTGGGGAACCTCCTTTGGCAGTGGCAGTTCCAGCTCTTTGCTGGTGTCGGCCACGATAATCAACTCGCCAGAAGCGATCAACATCGCCGTCTTCGGTGACCAGTAAACGCCGGGGCGTTTAGGCCAAAGGAGATGAGAGCCATGCCGATACGCGCAAAAAGCTATATCTGGTCGGTTGCCATAGCGGGTTTCCTCTTTGTGGTTGCCTCGCTACTGCAATGGCAGTCATCCCATCCATTGTGGTACGTGATTTATTTGGGCGTAGTGTTGACAGCATCTACTGTCAAACTCCGGTTGCCTGGCATATGCGGAGCGTCGACCGTGATCGTTCTCAGAGGTGATTTGCACTTTTCCTGTTTGGCACTTTGTGAGTGACCAGATCTAGTCATATGACCACCTCTCGTCACATCTTCTCACTGTTTGTGTTTTGGCTTGGCTATATTCCATCCTTTGCCGAGTCCATCAAAAGCTCTTACAATCAATGATTTAACGCAGCAGTGCACCACTGCGGCCGAATCTTGGCGATTGAAATGCGAGTAGTTCCTCAAGCGTCCACCGAATAATTTGCGCGTACCGGAGTTGTAGCTCGGACCAAGCGAGAGTGAGATGGACCCCGCTTTCTTACGAAGGCTTAGTTGAACGCGTCGTTTCGTGAGAGAGGTTCCTTTCTGAGAAGGGAGCCTCCCATCGCTACCTTTCGAATAAGAACAAGTCATCAGGAAACGTGGTTTTCTGATGACCTATAGCCCGCCCCAAGGTATTCCCCTATTTTGAAATTTCGCACCTAGATTCCTTAAGCCACTCTGTATGATGTGCCACACTTCGCCCCCCTGCAATATCGCACAGGTAATGTGGAACAACGCACCAGTGTTTTCCTCGGTACCGATAGTTTTATTGCTTTCTTCTTCTCGCTCCATTAGGTTCAACAAGTGCACTGCGTAAAGGAAGACATCTCGGCAGACATGCGAGAGAGATTTGAATGGCAGGATCTATTTCAAGGGACAATTCGTGAAGGAAAAATCCGCCCTCAGGATTCAAGGACGGTCAACGTGAACGAAGAGTACGAGATTCCTGGGTGGTGTGCAAAGTTCACCTGCACTCGGGAACAACTGAACTTGGCAGTTCAGAGGGTTGGTATATCAGCTCAGGCAGTTGAGGCAGAGCTGTTTCGTGTCAAACACCAACACCTTAAGGTTCTGGACGTTCCTTAGGTAACCTTGGCCGCGCAACGACGACCCAGAAAACGTTGACAGTTGAAAACCAGACATATTGGTTAAGTTGGTTCACTGTTTTGTTGCTCCCCAAAACCAACAACCTCAATGTCCAATCCACTCAATTTCATCGAGCGCAACAGAATCATTGCGCCGGGCAATCGCTGGTAACGTCTAGCGAGGTCTTCGACCTCAAACCGGCGCGAGGTGGCGTTACCTCGCAAAGAGTTGAATATTGGAGAGCATTTCTTTGCGTCTCCGCGGCTTGGCGTGAGATTCATCAGGCAGCCTTAACCGCGAGCCCAAGGCCCGCTTCTCCCACTCGTTTTCCGTGATTTGATATTCAATGCATCTCCCGCCAAGCCGCGGAGACGCAAAGTAGGCAAGAGCCGAACGGGGCTATGATGTAATTGACAAACACCGTAGATCCGTGGCCCCGGTTCACCTCGTTACCCCGACTGGCGCGATCCTCACGGCGGGAGCAATCCCGATTGAAGCGGCTTGACCGAAATGGTAGAGACAACCCACAAGTGGGTTTTGATGCGGGCACATAATGGAGCCGATCCGCTGTCATAACCAATCGGCATGACCCTTTGGTTCATGCCAAAGGGGTTGTGTTGCCTTTTTTCAAACCTGTCACTTTTGTTCAGATCTTGGGCAGAACAGACAACCAGACCTGGCTTCCGATGCCAAGAAATGACCATTCACGCAATCTATCAGTGAAATAACCATAGCAACCTCAACAAGATCCGCATACCCAGCCAGAGAAAATCTTGCTTTGACATGGTACCCTAAAACCGCTGCGTTGGCCTCATCGCGTCGCCATCGGCAGCGACCGGTTCTTTGAAATACTGAATACCCAGGGGAGCGCACCCGATCCTCGCTTCCCAATCTCCGAAAAGAGGTAACCGGAATCACTATACGATTTTGCGAAACGAACCCGGCAACAAACAACTCATATCATTGCAATAGCTTGCGATTCAAAAATCAGTGTAGATTAGGATTGAATAGTGATTCCGGTAGCGGAACAGAAGGATTTGATCAGGCCCGCTCGAAACAGGCTGAAGGAATGGTCGGGGCGGAGTGATTCGAACACTCGACCCCCTGCGCCCAAGGCAGGTGCGCTACCAGGCTGCGCTACGCCCCGACATTCTTACTGGGTCAGCTACCAGTTTAACCCATCCAGTCCCGGCCCGTGTCGAAAATTTTCACAGCCTGGCCAATCTTTGATAAGATGGCCTCACACCCAATGTGTACAAGGGGATTTGCTATGTTCGCACGCTGGGCGCTGGCCCTTGTCTGTCTAAACAACCTGAATGCCGAAACCGCGCCGGATCGCGCTATGGCGGTGCTGGAAAAGCGCTGCCTGCAATGCCACGGCGAGCAGATGGCCATGGGCGGCCTGAAGCTGGTGTCGCGCGACCAACTGCTGAAAGGCGGCGCGCACGGTGCTGCGGCAACACCCGGCAAGGCGGCCGAAAGCCTGCTCATCAAAGCTGTCAATCGAGAGGGCAAGCTCGCCATGCCGCCCGGTCCCAAGCTGCCCGACGCCGAAATCGCCACGCTCCGCGAATGGATCGATGGCGGCGCGGAATGGCCGAAAACCCTCGCCGCGCGCAAGACAGCTACCGATTGGTGGGCGTTCAAGAAGCCCAACCGGCCCGCGGTGCCCAATATCGCAGCGAAAAATCCCATCGATGCATTCATTCTGGAAAAGATCAAAAAGGCGGGCCTCGAAACCGCCGCCCCCGCATCGAAACTGGCCCTGCTGAAGCGCGCCACCTACGACCTGCATGGCCTGCCGCCCACCGCAGAGCAGCTCAAAACCTTCCTCGCCGACAACAGCCCGCAAGCCTGGGAGCGCATGATCGACACGCTGCTCGACTCCCCCCGCTACGGCGAAAAATGGGGCCGCCACTGGCTCGATCTGGTCCGCTATGGCGACACCTCCGGCTTCGAGCAGGACCCCTACGCCCTGGAAGCCTTCCGCTATCGCGACTACGTCATTAAGTCGTTCAACGAAGACAAGCCCTACGACCGCTTCACCAAGGAACAACTCGCCGGCGACGAACTTTTCCCTGACGATGCCGACTCCCGCATGGGCACCGGCTACTTCCGCGTCGGCCCCAATCGCGACATGCTCTTCAAGGTGGAAGACCTCAACGTCATCGAAAAACTGACCGACTACGTCGACACCACCTCCACCGTCTTCCTCGGCCTCACCACCGCCTGCGCGCGCTGCCACGATCACAAGTTCGACCCCATTCCGCAGCGCGACTTCTACCGCATGCAGGCCGTCTTCCAGCCCGTGGTGAACGATCGCATCTTCCTCGAATACAACTCCGGCCGCAACTACGATCTCAATTGGAACGGCCGCGAATTCCGCCTGCGCCAGCTCACCGAACAGATCGATCAACTCTTCAAGCCATACCGCGACCGCATCGGCAAACAGAAAACTGAAAAGCTCCCCGCCGATGTGCAGGCCGCGCTCAAGCTGAAGCCAGAAGATCGCACCGCCGATCAGCAACTGCTTGCCCTCGCCGCGACGCCGAAAACAAAGGCCGGCGACGAAGAGGTGCGCAACGCGTTATCTCAGGCCGACGCAGAGAAACTGCACGGTTACGAAAAGCGTCTGGTCAGCATGTTCACTGGTTACGGTCCGCCGCCCATGGCCCCCGGCGTAATCGACGTGGGCCGCGAAGCGCCTCGTACCTACGTTGCCCAGCGTGGCAACTGGGAGAATCGCGGCGAAGAGGTTCACCCAGGGTTCCTCACCGCACTCGGCGGCGGCGACATCCCTGAGCCGCCCATCGATTCCAAGTCCACCCTGCGCCGCAAGGCCTTCGCCGAATGGCTCGCCAGCGCCGATAATCCGATGTTCGCCAAAGTGATGGCTAATCGCATCTGGATGTATCATTTCGGCAATCCGCTGCTCGGCACGCCCAGCGACTTCGGGACCCGCTCAGGCCAGCCTTCGCACCCCGAACTGCTCGATTGGCTCGCCACGGAATTCGCGGGGCGAAAGTGGTCCATCAAAGCGATGCACCGGCTGATCATGACGTCGGAAGCGTACCAGCGCTCCACCGATGCATCGGATAAAGCCCGCGCCAGCGATCCGCAGAACCTGCTGCTTTCGCACATGAACCGCCGCCGTCTGCTCAGCGAAGAGATCCGCGACTCCGTGCTGCAAGTGAGCGGCAACCTCAACCTGAAGATGGGCGGAGTGCCTGTTGTTGTCCCGCTGCAGAGCGAAGAGCTCTACGGCATGATCGGCAATCCGCAGAACAACTGGAGCGTCACGCCCAACAAGCAGGAGCACACGCGGCGCAGCATCTATTTGCTCACTCGCCGCACGTTCAAACAGCCGATGATGGAAGCGTTCGATTCGCCCGATGGCGTGGCCAGCTGCGCGCGCCGCAACGAAAGCACCACGGCGCCGCAATCGCTCGCTATGCTAAACAGCGCCTTCATGCTGCAGCAATCGCAGATACTCTCTGCCAAAGCGAAGACTGTCGACGACATGTGGCACCGCGTGCTCGGTCGTGCGCCATCGGAAGCCGAGCGCAAAGCGGCCGAAGCGTTCGTCGCCAAGCAGACTGCCACGGCCGGCTCGCCGGAATCCGCCATGTCAGAACTGGCCAGAAGTTTACTGAACCTGAATGAGTTTCTCTATGTTGACTAAATCTTTGACTGTAAGGTTGAGATCTTTTGTGGGGCGGGCTTCAGCCTGCGCGGGACTTCAGTCCCGCTCCGCCTGGCCAACGCTTTCAGGCGGTCAAGCCACTAGACGCGAACTGTTACTGAAATCCGGACAAGGCTTCGGCGCGGTTGCGCTAGCCGGCATGCTCAACGCCGCCCCGGAAAAACCCACCAAAGCCAAGAGCATCATCTATCTGTTCATGCACGGCGGCGTGAGTCACGTGGATACGTTTGACCCCAAGCCCGAGCTGCAGAAACGCAGTGGCCAGCCGCTTTCCATCGAGCTCGCCAAGACCATCAAGACGAGCTTTATTCACGATCCGACCAAAGCCATTCTGCGCGGCAGTCCGTGGGAATTCAAGCCTGGCGGCAAGTCCGGCCTGCCCGTCAGCGACCTCTATCCGCATCTGCGCCAGCGTGCCGATGACATCGCCGTTGTTCGCAGCTGCTTCAGCGATGTGTTCGATCATGCCCCGGCCATCTATCTGCGCAACTCCGGTTCGCAGTTCCCCGGCCGCCCGTGCCTCGGCTCGTGGCTCAGCTACGGACTCGGCACCGCCAATAAAAACCTGCCGTCGTTTGTCGTCATGTCCGATGGCTCCACGAAATCCGGTCCGGTTGCCTATGGCGCAGGCTTCCTGCCCGCCAAATTCCAAGGCACCGTTTTCCGCGGCGGCGAAAACCCGATCCTCTATTTGCGCACGCCGGATGGCATCAAAGAGGGCACGCAAAAAGAGACGCTCGATTTCATTCAGCAGATGGACCGCATCCATCAATCGCAGCACACGGCCGACTCCACGCTCGACGCGCGCATAGCCAGCTACGAGCTCGCCTACCGCATGCAGAGCTCCGCGCCGGAAGCGGTCGATATCACCAAAGAAACCGACGCGACGAAGGCCCTCTACGGCATTGGCGAAACGCGCACTGACGACTTCGGCCGGAAATGTCTGCTCGCGCGCCGCCTGGTCGAACGCGGCGTGCGCTTCATTCAAATCTATTCCGGCACCAACGTGGGCGACGATTGGGATCAGGCCCACGAAGACCTGGTCGGCTCGCACACAAAGATGGCGGGCAAGACCGATAAGCCCATCGCCGGCCTGCTGGCCGATTTGAAATCGCGCGGCCTGCTCGATGAAACGCTCGTCGTTTGGGGCGGGGAATTCGGCCGCACACCGTTATCGCAAGGCAAGACCGGCCGCGACCACCATCCTTACGGCTACAGTATGTGGCTGGCCGGCGGCGGCATCAAAGGCGGCCAGGCGATCGGAGCAACGGACGACTTCGGCGTGCAGGCCACCGAGATGCGCGTCGATTCGCACGACGTAAACGCCACCCTGCTCCGCTTGATGGGCATCGACCACGAAAAGCTGACGTACTTTTATCAGGGCCGCGACATGCGCCTGACTGACGTGCACGGTTTTGGCGAGTTCACCAGGAAATTGGTGTAGACAAGCATCGGGGACAGGGACACTGCCTCATTTCACGCTTTGCCGCGTGTGCTCGTACCCTTCCAGCCTTTGCTGCTCGCGCACCAATTCTTCGCGCAGTTCTTCCTCGCTGGGCAGAAGCAGTTTGTACCGCGTGGCGCACCACCGAAGCATCCCTCTGCGCGCAGAGAATGATCCCAACGGTGGGGTTGTCTTCCGGGCCGCGCCGCAAATCATCATCCTGGAAAAAACAGTTGGATGGGCTTCAGCCAATTCGCACGACGCCGCGCATTTGGGGTCTGACACCTTTTTTCGGCCGAAAATGGGATGTCTGACCCCAATTGCCCTCCACCGCAATGCTCCAATGAACCACTAACCTAATGGGTTACACTGCCTTCATCCGCAATCGAATGCAAATGCGGAAGATCGCTGTATCAAACCCAGTCCAACAGCTTTTTCTAG
>CAIRSA010000587.1 GCA_903881085.1 uncultured Acidobacteriia bacterium | reverse complement strand
CCGATTTGGTGAGCGATTCATTGGGGCATTGCGGTGGAGGGCAATTGGGGTCAGACAGCCCATTTTCGGCAACAACTGCCGAAAAAAGGTGTCAGACCCCAAATGCGACGCGTCGTTCTAGTCAATGTAAGCGACATTGGATTGCCAATCTGCCCGACGGTTAAAACACGCGGCGTTTTAGGCGTTCTACGGTGAATTTAGCGGTATCGGCTACGGCCATCACCGTCATCACGCCGGCCTGCACTGGATCGGTGACGACCAGGTCGGCAGCATCGGGGACGCTGCCCGCCATGTTCAGGCTGACGACCAACAGGCCCTGGGCGCGGACCTCGCGCACGGCGATTTCGATTTCGCCGCCCATGATGGAGCCAGCCAGCACGAGCGCGCGGGCACGCGGCAGGCGAGAGACGGCGCGGACGGCATCGGCGAGTTGTTGCTCTCCTACCAGCGGAATCGTATCCACCGAAATGTGTTCGCCGCGGATGTTGTGGCGGTCCGCTTCTGAGATTGCCCCGATGGCCACCTGCCCGACCTGCGCGCCGCCGCCCATGATGATGATGCGCTTGCCGTAGATCTTCTGCAGGTTTTCGACCACGGTCACGTTCTTAACGATGGACAGCGCCATCAGATCGGACTGCAGCGCGGCGGCTTCGCCTGGCAGCTCAATTTCAAAGTAGATTCGCGAGTGCGGCTGCGATTCTACGATCTCAATCGATGCGATGTCTCCGGAATGAGCGGCGATCACTCCGGTCAATTGATGGAGCACGCCAGGGCCGCCCTCGGCCAGGATGACGAGCCCGAACTTATCCGATTTCATACTTCTTCAACGTCTCTTCCCAATACCCCTGGGCCTTCATGATCAGTTCGCACACTTCACGCACGGCGCCTTCGCCGCCCTTGGCTTCGGTGGTCATGTGGGCGGACTGCTTCACTTCCACGCGTGCGTTGGCCGTGGCGATGCCGAAGCCTACGCGCTTCATGATGACGACATCGGTGAAGTCGTCGCCGATGTAGGCGACCTGGTCGGGATGCACGCCGCAGTCGGCGAGGATTTCATTCAGGATCGGAATTTTTTCGATATGGCCCTGATAGACGTATTTCATTTTGCACTGCCGGGCGCGCTCTTCCGTAGCGGGCGACATACGTCCGCTGATTACGCCGGTGGGGATGTTCTTCCAGCTGAGCCACTGCAGGGCGATACCATCTTGGCTATCGAAGCCCTTGGTCTCATACATTTTGCCTTCCGGGCCCGGCACGTTGTACAAACGGCCGTCGGTGAGGACGCCATCCACATCCATCAGCAGAAGCCGCACACGGGCGGCGCGTTCCAAATTCGTCAACTGAATGCTCCTTGAGGTTTACAATAGGTATATCTTGCTCGACCAGATTGCGGGGACCATTTTCCGTTATAACATGTTTACCGCGGGCGACAGAGTGGGGGTAGCTGTCTCTGGCGGCGCTGACTCGGTTTGTCTGCTGCAGGCGCTGCATGAGCTTGCTCCACGATGGGACTTGCGGCTGGAAGTTTTGCACTTGAATCATCGATTGCGCGGGGCGGCTTCGGACGAGGATGCCGCCTTCGTGGAGCGGCTGGCTGCAAAGTTGGATTTGCCGTTTCACCTGCGGCCGGTCGACGTGGGAGAGATCCCCGGAAACCTGGAGCAGGCCGCACGCAATGCCCGGCGGGAATTTTTCCGCGAGGCGATGGGTGCATTCGGTATTACCAAGATCGCCACCGGCCATACACGGTCCGATCAGGCCGAAACCGTACTCTTCCGGCTGCTACGTGGCGCGGGTAACGCGGGGCTGGCGGGCGTACTACCGGTTACGTCGGAAGGCCTGGTAAGACCATTACTCGATGTGCCCCGTTCTCAAGTCGAAGCGTGGCTGGGCGAGCGCGGCATCGGCTGGCGCGAGGATGCCTCGAATGCGGACGAGCGCTTCTCACGCAATCGCATCCGGCACGAGTTGTTGCCGAAGTTGCGCGCGGAATGGAATCCTTCCATCGATGCGATGCTGGCGCAGCTGAGTCAGTTGGCGCGGGAGGACGAAGCCTACTGGCGCACGTCGCTACCGGAACATCTGTTGCTGCGGCGCGATCGAACAGTGCTGCTGAACGTAGATGCTGTGCGCGCATATCCTGTGGCAGTGGTGCGGCGATTACTGCGGCGCGCAATCGAACTTGTTCGGGGAGACCTACACCAGATTGAGTTCCAACACATTGATGGTGCACTCGGGCTGGTGAACGAACAAGAGGGGCATGGACGGCTGCAGGTTCCCGGCGCGGATGTGTTCCGGTCAATGGACTGGCTGCGCATCGCACCACAAGGTTACGACAATTTAACGGAGCGCAACTTTCGCATTCCGTTGCAAATTCCTGTTACCTTGGTAACGCCGGGGTTGGGAGTTTCCATCTGTATCGAACGGATGACAGCGGATTCTCGTTATACTGATAGAGAGTGCGATCTGGATGGGGACAAACTCACGGGGCAATTGGATCTACGCAATTGGCGGCCTGGAGACCAGTACCAACGGATTGTTGGCCGGGACGCAGAGAAAGTTAAGTTTCTATTTCAGGAAGCCAGGGTGCCCTTATGGGATCGGCGGTTTTGGCCGATAATTACGTTGAACGATGAGATCGTTTGGGCTTGGCAGTTCGGACCAGCCGCGGAGTTCCGGTCCGGATCCGAATCAAGCAATGTATTGAGGATCAAGCCGGTGGCCCCCTTCTGATGATAAGATTGAATCGAAACGTTACCGTTCGGCG
Organism: uncultured Acidobacteriia bacterium; assembly: GCA_903881085.1. Lineage (GTDB taxonomy): Bacteria > Acidobacteriota > Terriglobia > Bryobacterales > Bryobacteraceae > CAIRSA01. The sequence goes on along the minus strand of CAIRSA010000587.1, from coordinate 30,295 downwards.
TCTTAGTGTATAGAAGCATAGTGCGAGAAGACATAGTGCGAGAAGACATAGTGCGAGAAGATAGGATAAGAGTGGATCGCGTTCCTACCAGCGTAGAGGCGCCACTCATGAGGACGAAATGAATTCCAATTTAAAGAACGTGATCTTCTGGGTAGTGATCATTTGCCTGGGTGTTTTGCTATTCACGGTTGTGCGCCCTGGCAAATCGAAACCGGACGACAATCTGACGTTCACCCAGTTCATGGAAAAGGTGGAAGCCGGGAAGGTCAAGGCGGTGAAGATCACCGGAAATGAAGTCCAAGGGACCTACCGCAACGATTCCGGCGTGGCCATCCACACGATGATTCCGCTGAACTTCCCGGACATTTACCGGTCGCTGAAAGAGAAGGATGTGGATGTTGAGATCAAGGATGCCTCGGGCAACAATTGGGTCTCCATCCTGTTGAATGCGGTGCCGTTTGTGCTGCTGCTGGCCTTCTGGATTTTCATGATGCGGCAGATGCAGAGCGGCGGCAATAAGGCCTTGAGCTTCGGCAAGAGCCGGGCCCGGCTGCACTCTTCGCAGCAGAAGAAAGTCACCTTCAAAGATGTTGCGGGCGTGGAAGAAGCCAAGGAAGAGCTGCAGGAGATCATCGAGTTTTTGCGTGAACCTCAGAAGTTTCAGAAGCTCGGCGGCCGTATTCCTAAGGGCGTTTTGCTGATTGGGCCTCCGGGTACCGGTAAGACTTTGCTGGCACGCGCGATCGCCGGCGAAGCCAACGTGCCGTTCTTCTCCATCTCCGGTTCCGACTTCGTGGAAATGTTTGTCGGCGTTGGCGCAAGCCGCGTACGCGATCTGTTTGAACAGGGCAAGAAGAATGCTCCGTGCATCGTGTTCATCGACGAAATCGACGCAGTGGGCCGCCATCGTGGCGCTGGCCTGGGCGGCGGGCATGATGAACGCGAACAGACCTTGAACCAGTTGCTGGTTGAGATGGACGGCTTTGAATCGAACGAAGGCGTGATCCTGGTGGCGGCTACCAACCGTCCCGACGTATTGGATCCGGCACTGCTCCGCCCCGGCCGTTTCGATCGCCGGGTAGTGGTTGGCCGCCCCGATGTGAAGGGCCGCGAACAGATTTTGAAAGTGCACACAAAGAAAGTTCCGCTGGGTGATGATGTCGAGCTTTCGGTTGTCGCACGCGGAACACCGGGCTTTGCCGGCGCCGACTTGGCGAACTTGGTGAATGAGGCCGCTCTTGTGGCCGCACGGCAGAATCGTAAGGTTGTTACGCAGTACGACTTCGAAGTGGCGAAAGACAAAGTGATCATGGGCGTGGAACGCAAGTCCATGATGCTGAGCGAAGAGGAAAAGAGGAACACTGCGTATCATGAAGCTGGCCACGCCTTGGTTGCGGTGCTGACTCCAGATGCAGATCCGCTGCACAAGGTAACCATCATCCCGCGCGGCATGGCGTTGGGCCTTACGCAGCAACTTCCTCTCGATGATAAGCACAGCTACAACACCGACTACCTGAACGCGCAGATCGCGATTCTGATGGCAGGCCGCATCGCCGAGGAGATCTTCCTCAAACAGATCACCACCGGCGCCGGCAACGACATCGAACGTGCTACAGACATGGCGCGGCGCATGGTTTGCGAGTGGGGCATGAGCGAATTAGGCCCCATGAGCTTCGGTAAGAAGGAAGAGCAGATTTTCCTCGGCCGCGAGATCGCGCAGCATCGCGATTACAGCGAAGAGACAGCAATTCGCATCGATGAGCAGGTTCGTAAACTGGTAGACACCGGCTATGCGCGGGCTCGCAAATTGATAGAAGAACATCACGACGCGATGGTGCGGATTGCGGAAGCTTTGCTGGAGCGCGAAGTTCTCGATGGCGCCGAGGTTCGGCAGCTGATCGATGGACAGACGCTGCAGGCGATGCGCGCGCCGGGTAGCAGTAAGTCGGGCGGCGATGGCAAACCGCAGCCAGTGACTCCGCCTCGTGTGGATAGCGGGTTGCGCGTTCCGCCACTGATTGACGGGCCTCAGCCTGCATGAGTATTCCGGCCTTTCCGGTTTATTTGTTTGATGTTGACGGTACTCTGACAGATTCGGCGCAGGACATCTGCGCCGCTGTCAGGACCGTGGTCAACAAGCTTGGTTATTTTCCCTCCGACGCGTTCATGCGTAGTTATATTGGCCGTCACCTGGACGACCTGTTTCTTGATCTCAACCCATCATTCACAAAAGAAGAGATGGCCAAGATGCTGGCCGACTATCGCGCCGTCTACCACTCGTTTCAGCACTCCAACACGAAGCTTTATCCGGGCGTGATGGAGGCGATTTCGAAGCTGGGCGGGCGCAAGTCCACCGCGACCACGAAGGGTACGCCGACGACACGCATCGTGCTGGAGATGTTCGGACTGCTGCCGTACTTCGAGCATGTGCAGGGGACGGATGGATTCCCCGCCAAGCCTCAGCCTGACGTGATTCATAAGTCTCTCGAGCTTTTTGGTGCCGCGCCGGGCGACTGCCTCATGGTGGGGGATGCTCCGGCCGACATGGAAGCCGGCCGCAACGCTGGGGTGAAGATCTGCGCCGTGCGGTATGGTTATGGCAACATCGAGCAGATGGCGAAGTTCGAGCCGGATTACTGGATCGACGATCTCCGCGAATTGCTTTAAACATGGTAAACATGGGGACAGCCCGCGTGTTTCCCTATTTCGCGGTCGAGAACACCATCTGCGTCTGGCCGCAGGTTTCCCGCTCTGGGCCTCGTCTGGGTGTGCGGCCGCCTTGCTGTGGTGCAAGCCTCCGGTGCAGACTTTCCTCTGCCCATGCAACAAAGTCGGATGAACCGGTGGGCCTACCAGTATAGGTATTCTGTCGCAAAGTGATTTCCACGTCCAGCATCGTCTCGGAATTCAGGAAGACCTCCCATTCAGAAGCCGAATAGCTCGATTTCATGGGTTCGGATTGGCGCCAATCCGGATACGCCGAGTATCCCGCGTGGACCGCGGCGCTGGACCATGGGAAAAGTCTGGCACTGTCAATCATTTGTGCGCGAACCGGGTTACGCTCCACATAGCGCAAAGCGTGCCAGAGGTGCGATCGATCCATTGCGCACGAGAAAAAACGATTTTGCCAGAAATGCCCGCTGCGCCCAAGCCGAGTGTTGGCGTAAGAGGCATAGCGGCCATGTGTATCTCCGAAGGTTCGGGCGAGGGAGTCCTCCTTCTGCGGGATCACTATCCAATGCACATGGTTCGGCATCAGGCAATATCCTAGAATTTCCATGCCGTATCGTTGGGCATTGGAGCGAGTCAACGAAAGATAGGTCTCATAATCGGCATCGGATTGGAAGACCGTCCGTCTGTCCAATCCGCGCTGCGTCAAATGGTGGGCAACGCCAACCAAGACTGCTCTTGCCATTCTGGGCATACAGAATAGTGGTGGCTGGCCGGGACAAAAATTCTCAAGGAAACATGCGGGCTGTCCCCGGTTTAAAACCGGAATACTCGTTCGACGGTGCCGCCGAGGATCCACTTCTTGTCCTCGTCGTTCAGAAACTTCATTTCGTCCTTCACCACCGTCAGCGCCTTGGCGTAGCCGCAGTGCGAGTTCACGATGGGCCAGTCCGTGCCCCACATCACTCGCTGCGGGCCGTAGGCGGCGTGCAGACGCTTGGCGTATTCCTGGGAGTCCTTGTACGGATACTCCTGCTTGGAGATCGACCAGGTGTGCGAGATCTTCACGAAGACCTTGGGGTAGCGTTTGAGAGCGATCAGCTTCTCCAACTCCGCGGGCTGGTCGATCGGGCAGTCCGCCATGTGATCGATCACCACCGTCAGGTCCGGGAACTTTTCGCACAACGCGCCAATATCGGGCATGCGCGAGACCGGCGCCAGGATCTGCATCACGGCCTTCTCGTCATGGCAGCGCTTCCACAGCGGGGCCATCAGCTCACCCTTGATCCAATCGCCCGATGCGTCGGCGCCTGGGCTCAACCGCACGCCCTGAAAATGCTGCTCGCGGACAAGTTTCGTCAAGTGATCGGGCGACGCGGGGTCGATAGGATTCACTCGCGCCACGCCGGCGAATTTATGCGGGTACTGCTTCAGAACATCGGCTGTGTAGCTGTTGTCCCAACGATAGTGAATCACCTGCACCAGCACGGTTTTCTCCACGCCGTTGGCTTTCATCAAGTCCAACAGCATTTCCGCGCTGGCATCTTCCTTCGGAGGATTCTTCGCTTCTTTCGCCCACGGATATTTCGGGTCTACCTTCCACACGTGCACATGCGGATCGATAATCGGGTACGGCGGTTTGGCTAGTGCCATGGCGACAAACTCCCTGCGGCGGATGCTCATTTATAGATTGGCTCCAGCTTGCTTGTGATGTACGCACCGCAGCGCTCGTAACTCGCGCGCGGGCCTTTGCGGGCGGCGTCAAGATCCACGCAGATCCAGCCCTTGTAGCCAATGGACTTCAATACTCGATGGCAGCCGGGGAAGTCCACCCCACCGTCACCCAAATCGTAAATACTGGAAAAGAACTTCGCCTGTTCGGAATCTTTCGGCAGCAGTTTGCCGTTATCGAGCGCCAGGTCTTCGGCGGGTGTGGTCCACTTGGCGTCCTTGTAGTCCATGAACATCAGCCGCGATTTGTAGCGTTCAAACATCTCGACAACATTCGATCCACCCAGATGCAAGTGCGCAGTGTCGGGCGAGAACTTGAACAGCTTGGGATCAGTCATGGCCATGCACTTGTGCACTTCTTCGGGCTTTTCAACCATCTGGTTCAGGTGATTGTGCAGGCCCGCGGTGAAGCCGTTTTCGCCGGCCAGTTCTCCGATCGCATTGAAGGTCTCACACATGATCTTGAAGCCGGCCTCGACATCCGTGCCTGGTTTCATGCGGCCCGGCGAGAAGACGACAAGATTGCGCGCGCCGAAATTCTTCAGGAATTCGATAGCCACTTTCGCATCGCCCAGCACCTTTTTGCGCTGCGCCAGATCGTGCGCAGGGCCGTTGAAGCTGATGGTCACCGCATGCAGATTGCGCTTTTCAAATTCCTTTTGCATCTGCGCGGCGGTCAGACTGTACTTTTCCAGAATCGCCGGGAAGCTGGTGAGGCGCATGCCGGTGAAACCCGTGTCCTTCATCACATCCAGCATGTCCGTGAACTTCCATGGACGAAACTGATTCCATAGCGCGCTGCTGAGCGCCCACTTCACATTCTGGTTGGCGGGCAACTTAGCCGCCATCAACATTGCGATGAAGTCACGTCTGTTCATATTCCAGCCAGCCTCTTGTAGCCTTTCACGACCGCGTTCTGAAAGTCCCAGGCGCCTTCCATGTTTCGTGGCGGATCGTTCTCATACTGTACTAAAAAAGTGCCGCCCTGAAAGAGTTCCCGGTAAGCGAGGCGCGGACCGTACGGTGCGAAGACTGGAAATTTCTCCAATGCATCTTTTAATGCCTGAGCGGCTATTGCTTCATCAATCTGCATGTTTGTTATTTCGAAACCGATCTAGTTTTTTCTGAAAGCCGGGCCGCGCAATCACATCGCGGTTCACCACGCCACCGGGAATTTCGCCGCGTGAAATCGACAGCACGTTGGTGAAGGCTTCGCGGCCGTTATCGCGCATGAGCGAATCGGTCCATGCCAGCGCGTGCGGCGTGACGATCACGTTCTGCAACCCGAAAAGTTCATCATCAGCGGGCGGCGGCTCCACAGGAAAAACATCGATGCCCGCGCCGGCGATCCAATCTTCGCGCAAAGCACGCACCAGGGCGTCGTGCTGAACAATGGGCCCTCGCGATGTGTTGATGAAGTACGCCGATGGCTTCATGGCGCGAAATTCGCGTTCGCCGATCAGCCCGCGAGTTGACTTGTTGAGCAGAGTATTCACCGCTACGAAATCGCTTTGACGGAAGAGCGTGTCCATATCGACCATCTCCACGCCGGGGCACGACTTCACATAAGGATCGCATGCCAGAATGCGCGTGAAACCCAATGGCCGCACCAGCGAGAACAGTTCGCGGGCGATATTGCCGCAGCCTACGGAACCAAGTGTTTTGCCGGGCAGCGAAGTGCCCAGCCGTGTGAGATCCTTGCGCCAGCCGCCGCCGCGCGCGATGCGGTCCTGTTGAAAAAGGTTTTTCGAGAGGGCAAAAATCAGCGTCAGAATTGCTTCGGCCACCGGCCGCTTCACGGCTTCCGGAGTGATGCACAGCATGACGTCCGCGGCGGTCAAGGCATCCACGTCGATCATGTCGTAGCCCACGCCCCAGCGCGCCACCACGGCCAATCGTTCGATACCCTGCAAACTCGATTCCTCGATTTTCAACGCCAGTGAAAAGATGGCATCGAACTGATCGAGCGCATCGGGAGTGGCCAATTTATCGGGCTGTGGAGGCATTGGCCCACACTCGACCCCAGCTACCCCAGCCAGTTGTTCCGCCAGCATCGGATCCAGATGCTCGCGGGCTTCGACATAGAAGTCCGGCGTTACGCCAACCTTGAACACAAGAGCTACTCCGTTCCCACCGCCAGTAACGATCCCCAGTTGAAGCCCGCGCCGAATGCCGCAAAACAAACCGGCACGCCGGGCTCAAAACCATGCGCAGTAACCCATTCGGCGGCGGCGATCAGCATCGATGCAGACGACGTGTTGCCATAGCGCGAAATATTCGAGAAGAACTTCTCTTCCGCAACGCCCAGCGCCTGCGCGATGCGCGCGATCAGATTCTGATTTGCCTGATGCATCAAAAATATGCCGACGTCGCTCGCCACCCTACCATGCTTTTCCAGCAGATCGGAGATTGCCCGCGGAATCTTTCGTGACGCCTGCAGAATCACCGAGCGGCCGTTCATCTCCATTGGAAGGCCGAATTCGAGCTTCAAATCTTCAGAGTATGCGCCATCCGTATACAACGCCGAATCGATGATTTGAGCGCGGCCGGCATCGGGCGATATCAGACACGCGCCAGCGCCATCGCCAAACAGAATCGCAATACCGCGTTCCATCGGATCGCGCAGAATCACCTTCGACATTTTCTCGGCGCCGATCACCAGAATGTTTCCCACGGTTTCGCTCAGCCGCGCGGCGAGCGAAATGCCGAACAGGCTGCCAGCGCTGGCCATAGGCAGGTCAATGGCTGGGATCCCTTCCAGGCCAAGCATCTTCGCCACAGTCGCCGCAGGGCCTGGAAACCTGCGCTCGCCAGAGCCGGCCGCAACCAGAATCATCTTCACGGAGGAAGCGGGCATGCCTGCTTTCTCCAGACAGTTATTGGCCGCCTGCAACGCAAGATCGGCCACCGTTTCCTCGTCGGACGCAAACCTGCGTTCGTCGATTCCCGACACGTTGCGGATCCACTCCGCGTCGCAGCCGACCATCGCGCCGATCTCGTCATTGCTCACAATCCGCGTTGGCAGGTATGAGCCGAATTCTTTAAAAAACGCCACTCAGTTAACGGATCCTTCCCAAAATTTCCTTACTTCTTCGCTCCGCCCGCGGTTTCTTCAGCGGCCTTGATATCAGGCTCGTTGCGGACCGTTTCAAATGTCTGGTAGTGCCCGATCATTTCCTTAAACAATGCAGCGCCGAGCATGCGATAGCCCTGCCCGGTGAAATGTACGTGATCGTATTGCGCGAGTCCTGCGTAGACCCACTGCTGCATCGATCCTTTGCCACCCATCCGCTCGCGCATGTCCCAAAACGCGCAGCCCGCAGCCAATGCAGCTTCTCTTTGTGCTGTCACGATGATATCAATATTCTGGTATACCATCCATCCTTTGCGTCCGCGGTAGTAACGATCCGCTGGACCCACCGCAAGAATGGATGCCGCGGGTGCGGCTCGGCGGATTTTTTGGATCACGTTAGTGTAGAGCTTGCGATATCCCTCCACTGACAAATCTTTGTTCCCCGCTTCGTTTGTTCCGTAGGCCAGGACAACCAGACCGGGATTTCGCTTCGCCAGGTGATCGGCGAAGATCGCGTCGTCAATGCCCATAATCACTGAGGCCTGTGCGCCGTTGATGCCGAGGGTTTCATAAGTGACGCCGTGCGTTTTCTCTGTGTCCCAACCAAACAGACGCACCGGATGACTGTCGAGCGTGCGCACTTCAAACAGATGCTCTCCGGCCTGCACTGGAATGGGGAAGTAGCCCGCGCCCACTTCTCCATCCGTCGAGATGTCTTCAATTGTCTGCCCGTTGTCGATTACGCGCAACTTGCCGCCATCGGGCTGCTTCAGATAATAGAGTTCGGCGCGGTCGCATTCCGTCGATAGTTGAATCATCTCCGATGCACGGCGCACGGAAAGGCTCAGGCCGCTTAAGCCATACACTCCGTCGCCATGCCGGCCCATCAGCCCGTCTGTATACCAGCCTCGCGAACCGTAGCTTTTCAGATCGAGGCGGCGATAGCCGTTCCAGGGGCGCCCGGCATGTGAGAAGCCATTGCCGCCGTCACCGAATTTGTTTTGGAACAGATAGCGCAGTAGCCCGGTCCATTCGTCAGCCGCTGTGTGCGAATCGCCATAGTGTAGGATGTGGACATTGGACGCCGATTCGTTGTGTTTCAGACGGTAGAGCTGTTCGAAGAACGGAACCAGCGCTGCCGGGTTTTCCATGATTGGTTCCCGGTCAAGCCATTCAGCCACGGCGTCATTAGCCTTGGCTTTTACTTTCGGATTGACCGCGGCAGGTTTTTTCCTGGCGGCCTTCTTTTTCGCCGTGGCGGTGGAACTCGATTGCGGAATCGAAAGCACCAGCACAGGTAGAAACACTAGGGATGCAACGGTGCGAATGAGCCTGTGCATGGTTTATTTTTTCTCTTCCAGTTTCGCGGTGCGTTGCTGCAGGTGGCGCAGCTTGTAACCGTTGTAGCCCTTGATCAGGGACTTGTAGAGCAGGTTGCCGACGATGCGCGCACCGGCAGGCATGGGATGGATGAAGTCCGCACCAACAAGCCGGGGTTCGGCCTGATACCAGCGGCCCATCGTCCCCGGCCCGCCCATGGCCTGAAACGTATTGAAGAACGCACACTTGGTTTCAGCCGAGACGCGTTGCTGGATGTTGACCAACCGGTGCAGCGCGGGAACCGTGACGATCTCGCCGCTATCGCTGCGCTGGCCACGATCCATGGGACTCATGATCATGATTGACGAATCCGGCAGTGCACGCTTCACGCGAGCGATCGCCTTGCGCAACTCTTTTTCATACGACGAATCGACATAGGCGGAATAGACGCTTTCATTCGTCCCATAGTTGATAATCACCAGATCGGGCCTTGCGTGCCTCAACTCGGCGGCCCAGTGAGCTTCGCTCATGTTCTGCCCGATTGCGGTCACCGAGGCGCCATTCAAACCCAGGCTGTTATAGACCACCCCCGGAGTGTTTTTGCCAAAGCGCATGCCAAACATTCGCACAGGGCCTTGGACGTTCTTGATCTCGAAATGGTTCGCGCCTTGTGGCACCTGAAACGGCGCAAAGCCGGGCTCAATCTCGTCGCTGCGAGTATCGATGGTTCCCAGCGACTGATCGCCGGCAAACACCTGGAAGCTCCCACCGTCAGGTTGTTTCAGATACAGGACCTCCATGGCTTCGAGACCGTCGTCTTTCACAACCACGCGCGACCATGAACCAGTGCCTCCGCGGAAGCTTACGCCGCCCAGGCCGAACAAGCCATCGCGCAGTTCGATCTGATTTGCTGCGTCCATCTTCCAGCCGCCGCCGCGCACTTCGATGCCGCGGTGGCCGTACCACGCCCAGGGCTTGGCGATGAGCGCGAAGCCATGGCCCGCGTCGCCAAACTGTTTTTGAAACAGGGCACGGACATCGGCGGTTATCAGATCGGCCGTGGTAGGCGAATCGCCATAATGCAGAATCTGCGTCACAGCGCCATCGGCGTGTTGTTCGGTCCGCAACAAAGCCCCGTAGAAATGATCGAGCTGATGACTGGCGTCAACCAGCGGATGTGCTTCGGTGCGCTGCTCTTCGGTATCGGGCTTCAACCGCAGCTGTTCTTCCTCAAGAGGAGCTTCGTGGCGCTGGCGGGCATGGAAATCAAGGACGGCGAGAGTGCTGTGCCAATCCAGGACCTTATAGTCCTTGAATGCCGGAATGAAATCCGGCGCGCTGCACATCAGCAGCAGTGTGGCGATGACGAGTGTGGGTTTAACAGGTAGGATTGTCATCGTCAGAATCTCGTGTAGATGAATGGCGCCGCGCCGGTGGCGGCAATGTATTGGATGGCGATCACAAGCAGCATCAGCACAGCGGCCTGCGCATAGAACGGCGAGCGGGTGAACAGCTCACGCAACTTGCCGAACCAGTTGTCAGGCACGTAATGGCCGATCGCGGCCAGCGCCAGTACAATGGCGAAGGACGGTGTGATGTTCGCCGTCGAGGCCGTCAGCGAGGCGATGCGGTCGATCACTAGCATCGCGCCTTCCAGCGTTGACGCGCGGAAGAAGATCCACGCCAGGCAGACGAAGTGGAACGTCACGGTGGCGCGCAGCCAAAGTGGCAGCGACGGCTGTTTGCGCCCGCGCCGCACCTGCATGGCGCGCGTAAAGGCCAGTGCAAGGCCATGCAACAAGCCCCAGATCACGAAGTTCCAGCTCGCCCCGTGCCACAGGCCGCCCAGCACCATGGTGATTGTGAGGTTCGCGTAGGTGAACATCATGTTCTTGCTGCGCAGGCCGGGCAGCGAAAAGTAGAGATAGTCGCGCAGCCAGTCGCTCAAGGAGATGTGCCAGCGGCGCCAGAAGTCTGCGATGTTAGAAGCCGCATAAGGCATCTTGAAATTCGCCGGCAGGGTGATGCCGAGCAAAAGTGCGGAGCCGATGGCGATGTCGGTATAGCCGCTGAAATCGTAATAGAGTTGAAGGGCGTAGGCATAGACGCCAACCAGCGTTTCAAAGCCCGTGTACAGTTTGGGAAAATCAAATACTCGATTGACCAGATTCTCCGCCAGATAGTCGGCCACGAGCAGCTTCTTCATCAGGCCCATGGTGATGAGGAACAGCGCCTGCCCGCTCTTTTCATTGCTCAGTTGCTTGTCGTCCGCGTCCATTTGTTTTAGCAGCGAAGACACTCGCGTGATAGGCCCTGCCAGCGTTGTGGGGAAGAACGAAACCGCTGACAGATACGCCAGCACGCTCCCGGTTGGTTTGGCATCACCGCGGTAGATATCAATTGTGTAGGTGAGCGACTGAAACACGTAGAACGAGATGCCCAGCGGAAAGGTCCATTCCCACGCCGGCGCTTGCGTGCCTGTGAGCTTCGCGAAATTATCCAACAAGAACGGCATGTACTTGAAGGCCGTCAAAATTCCCAGATTGACGAGGATACTGCAGGTGAGCAGCGTGCGGCGCGTGGCGGGGTTTTCGCTGCGGCCCATGGCGAGGCCGATGGTGTAGTCGGTCAGCGAGGCCAGCGGTATCAGGCCCAGGTAGAACAGATCCCACTTGGCATAGAAATAGTAGTTCGCAAACAGGATTACGGCCAGCGCCGCGGCGCGATTGCGCGCGACGGGCCAGTAGAGAAAGAAGATCCCTATCAGGAAAATAAAGTACGCCGAACTGGACAGAAGCATTCGTTACTGGAAGCGGATTGGATTGGCGGAAGCCTCTACCATTATGCCGTAATCGCCACCGCGATAGAATCAAGTATGACGACTCCAAGTCTTGAGGATGCCCTCGCCCTCGCCGCCGTTGCCCACAAAGGCCAGTTCGACAAGGCCGGCCAGCCCTATATCTTTCATCCCATTCGATTGATGCTGAGTGTGCCCGATGAGCCGGCGCGCATTGTGGCGCTGCTGCATGACGTTGTCGAGGACACGCCTGTGACGATGGATGAGTTGCGTGCACTCGGTTATGCCGAAGAGATTCTGGCGGCGCTTGATTGCGTGACGCGCCGCGAGACCGAAACGTATGAGGAGTTCATCGAGCGCGTTGTGCCGAACCCGCTGGCCCGCCGCGTGAAGCTGGCGGATTTGAAGGACAACATGGATTTGACGCGGATACCGAATCCTACGGAGAAGGACCGCGCGCGGATAGTGAGGTATGAGGCGGCCTGGGCGAGGTTGGATGGGGGTGCGCTGTAACGTCATTGTGTGATGATGTAAGGTGAGATCGGATCGACGACAGGATGCCTCAACCGCAAAACGACTACGCATACGACGTATTCTTCAGCTATAAACGGCACAATATAACTTTGGATTGGACAAGGCGCGTCCACCGACTGCTCCAGTTTTGGCTCAGTCAAGAGATTCACGATAGGGAGGTGGAGATATTTGTCGATGAAGACAATATTGAGGCGGGAGATGTGTGGCCGCAAAGGCTAAAGGATGCCCTAAAGCATTCCCGTTGCATGGTCTGCGTTTGGTCTCCGTCGTATTTCCGATCTGACTGGTGTTTATCAGAATGGCAGACGTTTCGGAAACGCGAGGAACTGACCAATTTGAATTCACATGGGCTGATTGTTCCAATGCGCTTTAGCGATGGAGAAAATTTTCCGCCGGAGGCTCAAAATGTCCAATGGGTTGACGTCGAGCCTTACAACCTGACTTTGCCCGCATTTTGGATGAGTGAGCGATCTCTCGGACTCGAGGACCAACTCAAGAGTCTTGCTCGATCCGTGGCGAAAACGATTGCGAACGCTCCGCCGTTCGATGCAAGTTGGCCAATTGTTGAAGTGAAAGCATCCTCCGAAGTGAGGATAGACCTCGCACAATTATGATCTCGCACGTCGAAGCCAAATCACGCGGAACGATCTATACGTTCTACTCTTTCAAGGGTGGAGTCGGCAGAACTATGGCGCTTGCAAACGCTTCGGTGTTGCTCGCGGAATGGGGTCACTCCGTGCTTGTGGTCGATTGGGATTTGGAGGCGCCAGGACTTGAGCGTTTCTATGATTCCCTAAGCCCAGACATCCAAACGCAGCGCAAAACCACACCCGGAATCATTGATCTTGTTAATGCTAAAGTCAGCGGCACTCCGCTGCAATGGCAAGATTGTCTGCTCAATATAAAAGGTCCAGGAAGCTCAGGACGACTTGCGATGTTGAGCGCTGGATTAAGCGACGAACAATACAGTAATCGTCTCCAGGCAATTCATTTCCCGGAGTTGTTTGAGTCACATGGGCTCGGGAACTACATTGAGGAACTTCGAAACGAATGGATCGCATCCTTTGATTTCATCCTGATTGACAGCCGCACCGGTGTTACGGACATAGGCGGGATTTGCACGGTACACTTCGCGGATGTTCTTGTGCTGCTGTTTACCACCACAGAATCGAGCACGAACGGCGCAAAGGACATCATTGAACGGGCCCGTAAGGCGCAGTCGCGCTTGCCAGTTGACCGGACACGCCTATTGGCATTGCCGCTGCCTTCAAGAGATGAGAGCCGCACTGAGTACAGTCGGGCGATGGAGTGGAAAAAAAAATTCGCAGACCAGTTTGGAGATTACTTTCGGGACTGGCTTCCTCCGGGAGTGTCTGCTCTAGATGCGATTGAGCAGATCCGGATTCCCTATATACCTTATTGGAGTTTCGAGGAGCGGCTGCCGGTTATTGAGGAGGGGACAAGTGACCGGGCAGGCCTTGGGCATGCTTACGAGATGTTGGCGCGTCTCCTTGCTGCGCGATTGGATTGGATTGAGGCGTTCAAAGGGGAATCCCTTGCGCCACCGCCAGTCACCCCCCCCCGACGCGAATTAGATAAGGACTGGCTCCATCGCCACCGGACTGGCGCTGTTGATGTTTTCTCGAACAGGGGCGAAACCGGCTTCATGGAGATAGTTCACTATTGCCCCGACTCTCAAGTCGCTCGATCGCAAAAAGATCTGCTAGCAGCCGCCAGACTGGCTCAAATTCGTACGTTTTATCCTCCCATAGGGGTAGTCGATGAGTCACCTTCAATGCCAAGGCCATTGGCAGTTTCCGACGGAATTGTGTCGATGCCTCTGCATGATGTAGACAGGCATCTTTTTCAGCCGGTTACCTACTATTGGGCACTGTCAAAGGCTGGTGAGTTCTACTCCTGCAATACGCTCTCTGTAGCGCAGGATTCTCAGCAGAGCACAAATTCACCAATTTATTTCGACGTGAGCATAGCCAAGGCTACAGAAGCTGTTATGCACTGCGTCCGGCTATACAAGGCTATGGGAATAGATTTGAATGCAAATGTGGAGATGCTAGTTAGATATGCTGGGCTAAAAGGCCGGGCATTAGCTGCCGCTTCGCCACTGAGGATGCTGCCGAATCTAGCTAAAAATTGGGGCGAATCAGAAGTGCGAATCGAGTCATTTACGTTCCAACTCGGATCTGCTGAAACGGGCATAATCGAGCTCGTCAAAAAGATCTGTGAGCCACTATTTGTGGTATTTGATTTCTCTAGCTTCGATGACAACGTCTACCGCCAAATTGTTGCGGATTTCATGGAAGGAAAAATAAGATAGCCGAGTATCAATTTACTCGTCCATAGGGATATCGTAAACCGGCATCGGTTTCCCCATCAAATATTTATCAAACCACCCCAAAATATGCTGCAACCGCTCCACGCGATGCACGGGCTTGCCTGACCTTGACAGCTCGTGTGATTCCCCCGGGAACTGCACCATCACCACCGGCTTCTTCAAGAACTTCAAAGCACGGAACATCTCTTCCCCGCCCGCGCCCGGCGGGCAGCGCAGATCCACTTCGCCTTCCACCAGCATCAGCGGCGTCTGCACCTTGTCGATGAACGTGATGGGCGAGCGGGCCTTGAAATCGGCCTCCTGCTGCCACGGCGCGCCGCGGAACCATGTCGGAGTGAAGAGTGTGAAGTCCGCTGTGTACCAAAAGCTCGACCAATCGGCGATGGACCGCTGCGCCACCGCAGCTTTGAAGCGGTTGGTCTGCGTGATCGTCCAATTGGTAAGAATGCCTCCACCGCTGCCACCTGTGACGCCCAGCTTATCCGCATCCACATAGCCCTTGGCGATCATCGCGTCCACACCCGCCATCAGGTCTTTGTAATCGTCACCCGGATACTTGTATTGGATGATGTTGCCGAAATCCTGACCGAACGTGGTGCTGCCGCGCGGATTGGGATAGAGCACCACATAGCCCTTGGCGGCCATCCACTGCATCTCGTGAAAGAACGTGAAGCCATAAGCGGAATGCGGACCGCCGTGAATATTGAGGATCAGCGGATACTTGCGCGAGGCATCGAATTGCGGCGGCTTCTGGATGAAGCCCTGAATCATTTTGCCATCGAAACTCTTGTAGAAGAACTCTTCCGGCGCGGGTAGATCAAGCTTCGTCAGAAGCCCATCGTTGACGCGCGTAGAGCGCTTCATCGGGGCATTGCCTTCGAGCACATAGACATCGCCGAGGTTGGTGGTGTTCGATATCAGCAATGCGACGGTTCGCCCGTCAGGTGTCGGGTGATAGCCGTAAACGTCCTGATCGCCGATGGTGACCGCCTCGACCTTACCCGTACTCACATCCACTTTCTTCAGGTTGGAGCGGCCTTTTTCGCCGGTTGTGACGAAGATCGATTTGCCGTCGCTGCTCCAGTACGGGACAGAAGGCGAATTGCCCCGCGGCGGCGCCTGATCGCCTCCGATGGCACCACCGATATCGAAGTCGTATTTCGCGGTTAGATTGCGAGGCCTAGCGCCCGGCGTGAGTTCCAGCACAAACAGATCCGGCTGACTGTATGACCGCACGGGATTGCCGCGCAATGCGCTGATGAAGGCTACCTGCGAGTCGTCGGGACTTAACGACAACGCCGATGCGGCGCCATCGATGTGCGACAGCTTGCGCGCCGCCCCGCCCTTCGCATCCACCGCATACAGATCGGTCTGCGGCGGTTCGTAATAGGGCTCGGCCGTATGATCCGAAGTGAAGAAGATCTGCTTTTCATCCTTCGACCACACAGGCAAACCATCGGCGAACCGGCCCTTGGAAATCTGCGTGGATGCACCGGGGACGGCAATGACAGTGGGCACTTCGACGGTCCAGATGTGGTTCACGTGTTCGAAGTCCGTGTAGCCCGATCCATTGGATCGATAGGCCGCGCGATTGATGATGCGCACGTCGGATTTTTCATCCGCTTTCGCCGAATCTTTCGGCAATGTCTTAGAGAGGAAGGCAATGGAACGGCCGCTGGGCGACCACACCGCCGCACCTGCGCCCTTCGGCAGATCAGTCAGCGCGCGAGCTTCGCCACCGGCCATCTCAAGTACAAAGATCTGCGCCGCATCCGGCTTGCCATCTTTTTCCACTGTTCGAAGAAACGCCAGCCTCTTGCCATCAGGCGACCAGCGCGGCGCGGCATCGCGCGTGCCGCTGGTCAACGGCCGTTCCTGCCCTCCGCTCACGGGCACAATCCAAATCGATGTTTGATAGTTATCATGCTTTGCATTCACCGAAGCCTGAACGTAAGCGACCTGCGCTCCATCGGGCGAGATGCGGGCATCGGCCACCCACTTGAACGCGTAGAGATCCGTCTCCGTAATAGGCCGTTTCTGCGCAAACGCGCAGGCGGCAAGAACGATGCAAAGAAGGGCTTGGCGCATATTGGGAACCAGTATGCCAGGATAATCGGTTACACTCAACCCTGGAGGCATTGATTATGCGAATCCGCTGCGTTTTTGCTGCTATTCTGCTGTGCAGTTCCGCCGCTTCGGCCAAGTTTTATGAGGCCACGCATTACGACGTCAAGCTCAGCCTCGATCCGCAGGGCGTTCTCAATGTAACCGAGACCGCCGACTTCCGTTTTGTGGCCGGCCCTTTCACCTTCGTCTTCCGCGATCTGGCGACGACGGAGACAGACGGCATCGATAACGTCGAGGCCTCGTTGGACGGCCGCCCCTGCTCCATCGGAACCGGCCCCGGCCAGGTGGAGATCGAAGGAAAATCGCCGGTGAAAGTGCGCTGGCACTTTCAAGAGATCATGAGCGGCAACCACACGTTTACCGTGCGCTATCGCGTGCTGGGCGCGCTGCGACCGCACGGCAGCGGCCAGATGCTTTCGTGGCGGCTGCTGCCGAACACGAAAGGCTATCACATCTTTTCCAGCGAAGTTGTACTGGAATACCCAACCAGTGTTTCGCCGCAATCAATCGTGCTGCGTTCGCATGCGCCAGACTTTCAAATTGGCGCGGGCCGGGCGACGGCAATTCTGGTGAATCCGGAAACGGGCAGCGCCGTAGTTGACGCAAAGTTCCCCGCCGGCTCCTTCTCCGCCGGCACGCCGAAATGGATCGGCGAAAAGGCTGAGCGCGAGGCCGACGCCGAAAGAAATTTGCAGCTTGCCGAGGGCGGCTCGGCGCTCTTCCTGCTTATCGCTTGCATCGGACTGTTCCGTCTGCGCATGGGAAGCAATCCTACTCCGCATGTTCAGCCGGTGGATGTAACCTGGCCACCGGATACACTGCCGCCGGCGCTGGCCGGCTTTCTGGCATCGCGCGGCGGATTGAGCATCGGCGTGTTGCTTGACCTCGCCCGCCGCGGCGTTGTGCGCGTGGAAGAGACGGCCAAAGGCTTCCTCGGCTCACGCCATTTTCAGGTGGTCTGGCTCCAGCCCAATGCCATGCTTTCGGCACATGAGCAGGTGCTGCATGACCTGGTGTTTCCGCAGGGCGAAACCAGCGTCAAACTGCAGGAGTTCTTGTCGCGCCAGGCAGCTAAGGGGAGATTCACGGCGGCGGTCCGCGACGAGGCGAAGGCGCTCGGCCTGATGGATGAATCGCGCGCCCGCTTGCGGACACTGCTGTTTAGAATCTGTGTGGTTCTGGCGATCGTTGGCGGCGCGATGATGTTCGTCCCCTCGTTGCCGGTCCGCATCTTCGCGGGCTCGGCGCTCGCTGTCAGCCTGCTGGCATTGATTCTGGGCAGCACGCAGACTATGTGGTCCGATGCGGGAGTGGTCGCATCGCACAATTGGAAGGCCTATGCACGGTATCTTTCCAAGGCTGAATCGGTGCCGCATCTGGAGCAGGTGCTGCCCTACGCCGCCGCGTTCGGCGTCGCCGCTCCGTTGCTGAAGAAGCACAACATGCCGATGCCGGTCTGGTTCCAGGCCTTTGATGGCTCTGATTCGGCATCCTTCGAAACGTTCATGGCCTATGGCGATTCGTCTTCATCGAGCGACAGTGGCGGCGGATCGGGCGATGGCGGCGGCGCCTCGGGCGGCGGCACTAGTGGCGCGGGGTAAGTGACCTGGGCGAGTGCCACACGGTGCGCAGAGTGCCACTCCAATGTTGCTTACATTGGAGGTTTTGTGGCGCGCACACTCGTGTGTGCCGTCTCGACATTCGTGTCGAGACGTTTTCAATTGGGACGTCCTGGTCAAGCCAAGGCCCCTGTATTTCGAAGGGTTTCCGAACGCGTCGAGACGAGTCTCGACGCGGCAGACACGAGTGTCCGCGCCACGAAGCAATCCCAGACATTCGCCAGGGCACTCCAATGTAAGTGACATTGGAGTGCCCTTCTGCCTACACCCTACTTCACGGGGTTGCCGTCGGCGTCGATCAGATGCACTTCGCCGAAGTTCAGCTCGCGAATGCCAGCCTCAACCTTCGAGCGGTCGCCAATCACCACCCACACCATGCTGTTCGGGCGGATCACGCGCTCGGCAGCGCTGGTGATATCCTTCAACGTCAATCCACGAACCTTGCCCGCATACGTCTCAAAGTAGTTGTCAGCCAAACCAAAACGAACGATCTCCGCCATATCGCCAGAGAGCGCACCCATCGTCTCCACGGATCCGGGCAGGCTCAGCGTCTGGTTCGCCTTCGTCTTCGCAAGCTCCTCCGCCGTAGCAGGTTTTTTGCTCAGGAACTCGCGAAACTCCTTGTTCATTTCCGCCATCGACTCTTTGGTCTTGTCCGTTTGAACCGGCGCAAATGCCACGAAGGGCTGCTGTCCTTTTGCCCCAATCACCACGGATTGCGAACCATAAGACCAGTGCTTGTCTTCGCGCAGATTCATATTCAAGCGCGAAGTGAATGAGCCGCCGATGATGTTGTTCATCGTCTCAATCGCAATATCATCCGGATTATTGCGCGGCGGCGCAATGTGGCCGGAAAGAATCACCGACTGCTCCGCGCCCGGCTGATCGATCAAATACACCGCCGGCTTTTCCAGATGCGTCACCGTGCCGATGTTCTTCTTCGGCACCTCGCCCGGCTTCCAAGCGCCAAACAGTTTTTCCAACTTCGGTTTAATCTCAGCCATCGTGGTATCGCCCGCGATGATCAGCGTGGCGTTGCTCGAGGTGAACCAGGTGGTGTGGAACTTCACCAGATCGTCGCGCTTGATCTTGGCCAGCGAAGCCTGCGTGCCAGAACCGGTGAACGGCGTGGCGTATGCATGACCCTTGCCGTAAATCAACGTGGGGAACACGCGCAGCGCCATGGAAAACGGTTCGGATTTTTCGCGCTCAATGCCCGCGCTGCGCTGCTTCACAATGCGTTCGAATTCGTTTTGCGGAAACGCCGGATTCAGAATGACGTCCGCGTAGATGTCGAGCGACGCATCCAGATTCATCTTCAATGCCGACAGGTTCACCACCGACGAATCCAGGTTCGAGCCCGCGCTGAGGTTCGCGCCCAGCAGATCGAGTTGTTCGCTCTGCTGCAACGAATTGCGTTTGGCCGTACCCTCCTGCATAACGCGCATAGCGATGCCAGCCACACCGGGGATCGAAAACTGATCGCTGGCATAGCCCGCATCCAGATTCAGATTGAAGCTCACCACCGGAATCTCGTGCCGCTCGGCGAGCACGATCTTCATGCCGTTCGACAGCGTGGAGCGCTCGAACTTCGGCATCTTCAACGATGGCGGCGTACCTGTTCCAGGCAGCTTCTTGCGGTCCACATCGGGCGACTCATTGGTGTATTTGGGGAACGGATGGATTTCCAGATTGTAGTCGCCGTTGCTCAGCCATTTCACGGCCATGCTGCGTACCGACTCCGGCGTGGCGCGCTCGTATGCCGCAAGTTCCGCTTTATAGAAACCAGGGTCACCGAAGAAAACCTGCCCTTGCGCCAGCACATCGCTCTTGCCGCCGAAGCCGCCGATCTTTTCAATGCCGCGCAGGAAGTTGGAAAGGAACTGCGTGCGCACTCGCTTCAACTCATCGGCCGTGGGGCCTTCCTTCAGAAACTTCGCAACCTCTTCAGCGATCGCCGCCTCCACCTTGGCCAGCGGCACACCCGGGCGCGCGCTCGACATGATGGTGAACTGCCCGGCTATCTCCAACTGCGCGTTATCCACCGTTACTTCCGTGGCAATCTGGTCCTGGTACACCAGCCGCTTGTAGAGCCGCGAGTTCTTCCCCGAACCCAGCACCATCGCCGCAAGGTCAAGCTCAAATCCTTCCGGGTTGCCCGATTCCGGCACGTTCCACACGCGATAGATGCGCGATTGCGGCACGCGGTCCTGCGCGATCTGCCGCGATGATCCGGTGCGCTTAGCTACCCACGCGCGCTGATGCGAGGTGGGCGGGCCGGAAGGAACCCAGCCAAAATATTTCGTGATTTTTTCGCGCGCGGTCTTCACGTCGATGTCGCCGGCCAACGTGATGGTGGCGTTCGCGGCGCCGTAGTATTGCTTAAACCAGTCCTGCACGTCCTTCAGCGACGCGGCGTTCAGATCGTCCATCGAACCTATCACCGGCCATGAATAGGGATGCCCTTTGGGCCACGTGCTGTTGATAGTCAACTCATCGGAGATCGCATATGGCTGATTCTCGCCCTGACGTTTTTCGTTCTGCACCACACCGCGCTGCTCATCCAATTTCTTCTGATCGATTGCCCCCAGCAGGTGCCCCATGCGATCGCTCTCCATGAAGAGGATCAGGTCCAGCGCGTTGGTTGGCACGTTCTGGAAATAGTTGGTGCGATCGTTGCTGGTGGTGCCGTTCAGTTCCGTTGCGCCAATGCGTTCGGAGAACTGGAAGTAGTCGTCATTGGCGTTCTCGCTGCCGTTGAACATCAGGTGTTCGAACAGGTGCGCAAAGCCGGTCTTGCCCTGCTTCTCGTTCTTGGAACCAACGTGATACCACACGTTGACGCAGACGATAGGCGCCTTGTGATCTTCATGCACAATGACGGTGAGTCCGTTCGGCAGCACGAATTTTTCGTATGGGACATTGATGTTGATCGCCTGTGCAGAGGCGAGCACAGGCAGGGTAAGTAGGGCGAGGGCGCGGAATAAGTTCTGGGTGAGCATCTCTTTTATTGTAAGATGCATTCGATGGCAACTGATTATAAAGCGGAACTGGTGGGGGTGCTTGGGCAGCCCGTTTCTGAGAATCCAACCGGCGTAATGCAGGAGGCGGCGTTCGCCGCATGCGGCCTGAACTGGCGCTATTTGACGATTGAAGTGGGCCCGGCGCAACTGGCCGAAGCGATCCGCGGCGTGCGCGCGTTCGGCATGCGCGGCATCAATCTGACGATCCCGCACAAGGTGGCGGTGATCGCGCATCTGGATGGCGTGGGCGAATCGGCCAAGCTGATTGGCGCGGTGAATACGGTGCGCCGCGACGGCGATAAGCTTATCGGCGAGAATACGGATGGCCAGGGCTTCCTGCGCGGCGTGCGGCAGGACGCGAAGATTGACCCGATGGGCAAGCGCGTCGTGCTGCTGGGCGCAGGCGGCGCAGCGCGGGCAATTGCCACGGAACTGGTACTGGCTGGGGTGTCCGATCTGGTGGTGGTGAACCGCTCCGTGGAGCGCGGCGAAACCATGGTGGCAGATCTGCGCAAGTCGACCAACGGTCCGCTGCGTTTCGAGCAGTGGGTGGGAACTTACAAAGTGCCCGCTGATGCGGATCTGTTCGTCAACGCGACGTCGATCGGCCTGTATCCCAACGTGGACGCGATGCCCGATGTGGATCTTTCGGACGTGCGCAAAGACACACTGGTGGCCGATGCTGTGTTCAACCCCGCCGAAACACGGCTGCTAAAAGCCGCGCGCGATTTGGATCTGCCTACATTGGATGGGTTATCGATGCTGGTCTATCAGGGGGTGATCGGATTTGAGATTTGGACGGGTTTAAAAGCCCCCGAGGGCGTCATGAAGCAAGCGCTTCAAGACGCCCTCGGGGGATGAATCCGGGAAAGAGGATCTGGACAGGCGATCCGCCTGTCCCTTCTACAATTAGAAATCGTAACGCATGGCCATCTGGAAAATGCGCGGATTGCCGACAATGGCGCTGATCTTGCCGAAAGTTGCCGGCGTGGTCAGCGTGACTCCAGGGTTGGCGAAGTTCGCGTTGTTGAACAAATTGTAGCCTTCCACACGGAAGGTGACAGCATGGTTCTCCCAGATCTTGAACTTCTTGACGAGAGAGAGGTCCGTGTCGAAGTAGCGCGGTCCACGGAACGAGTTGCGGCCAGTGTTGCCGGAATCGCCAGCAGTCGGGAAGCTGAACTGCGCAACCGTCGTATCCTGCTGATAGAACCACACACCGTTACCCTGGCGTGTGACTTCGCCCAGATTGCGATCGCCGGAGTAGTTAGAGTAGCTGTTGTTCAAGCCATTAGTGGTTGCACGGCCTGACGTGATAGTGAAAGGTCCGCCACTCTGCCAGATAACCAACGAGCCGAGATCCCAACCGCCAATAAAGGTCTCAGCCCAGTTCGGAATGGAACCGGCAAAGCGCTTGCCCTTACCCACCGGCAGCGTGTAGCTGAATGAACCGTTGAAGGAGTGCGGGCGATCGAAATCGCTGCGTCCACGGCTCAGAATCAGGTTGTAGCTATCGAACGGGCTGGCGAAGCCGTTGCCTTCCACGGAGCTGTTGTCGATGCTCTTGGCCCAGGTGTAATTGGCAAACACCTTCACCGCTCCCTTGGTCTTGCGCAAGCTCACCTGCAGTGAGTTGTAGTAGGAGCGGCCTGAATTGTTGCCCTGCAGTACGCTGATGTACTGCGGATAGTTGCGCAGGTAGAAGTCAGAGACTCCTGCTGCGGCATAGCGCGTGTAATTGGTACGGTCCAGGTTGGTTGCGACAGTGCCAACCAGTCCCTGCTGGAAGTTAGTAGCACCCAAAGTGCTGATGGCCGAGGCCGGAGTGCCGAAGATCTTTACCAGCGTGTTGTTGGCGGAAATCGGCGCATTGGCGTTGGTCTGGAATGCCTGCAGTTCCTTGAACGAGTTCAGGAATTCTCCGTTGACCTTCTGCTGATTCAAATTTTGTGCCAGGAACAGCTTGATGCCGCGATTACCGACATAGCCAACTTCCAACACATACGAGCGGAAGAATTCGCGTTGAATATTCAAGTTCATCTGCGTCACATAAGGCGTACGCAGGTTGTTGTTGAACACAGAGATGCTGGTGGAGCGCGTATTGGGCAGAGTCAACACCGGAGCGGCCGGAGCAGGCGTGGTGGGAATGCCATCGCTGGCGCGGAAATCGGAGTTAGCAGCCTGGTTCGGATACACAAACACATCCTGTGCGAAGCCCGGCGTTGCGCCGTCAACGGAACTGATGGTTGCGCCGATGAGGCGATCATAGAACAAACCTACGCCACCTCGGATGGCGGTCTTGCCATCGCCCTTCAAGTCGTAAGCGAAACCGAAGCGCGGAGCAAAGTTGTTGTAGTCCTGGTTATACCAATCCTTGCCTTTTACGACTGACAGATTGCTGGCCGTGTTCAAGGTGCTCATGGTGGCCACTTGATCGATGGCTCCGGTCAGGCCGTTCACTTCGCTCGGGCGACCGGATAGTTCGTATCGCATGCCAAGATTCAAGGTCAGGTTGCGTCGGATCTTCCAATCATCCTGAAAGAAGAAACCGACTTCTTTGATCTTGAACTCGCGGACGCGAGGTGTGCCTGCTGCCTGAAACTTGGTCAGATCGCTGAAGTACGACTGAACAACCTGATTCATGCGCCCCAACACATCGTTGTACATGGATTCAAACGTCGTGCGGTTGGCAGCGGAGATTGCTGCCCCGCTCGGGCCAATGGTTAACGGAACTGAATTTCCTAAAGTAGTGCTGGTAGTAACATTGGGATAAATGCCACCACCGCTGCCTGCCAGGTTGTAACCCTGTTGATCCGTGAAGCGCAGATTGACGCCACCCTTAAAGTTATGTTTGCCCATGATCTTGGTCATGTTGTCGGTAATTCCCAGGACCGGCGAGTTACGGCCCTGGCCGAAGTTCGGATCGTAGGGATCGGTAATGAGATTGGTGATGATTGTTGGGCCCTGCAATCGTGCCGGTCGGCCGAACTCAACGTTAGCGGATTCGGTGCCGATGCGAACTTCATTAAAGAACGAGGGTGTGATGGCCCAATCAGATCCGACCGAGAAGCCATTACGCGTGCCCCCCTGATAGCCTTGCACAAAGCCCGGGAACGTGGCATCGCGATTGTTCAGCGCATCGATCGAGTAAGTGCGGAACCAGCTATAGCGGAAGAACAAGTGGTGATTGCTGGTCAGGTTGTGGTCGGCTTTGCCGGTGTACTGGTTGCTGTGGCTGCCAGCTGGATTGTTGAAGCGGAAGCCGGCTGTATTGAAGCCATCGCCAAGATCGGTGTTATTGGGCAGTGGGGTTACCTTGAAGATTGCCGCCATTGCCGGATCAACACCCTTTTTACGCGGATCGTTGGCTGCGATGTCGAACTGCTGCACAGGACCCGTACCCAATTTCCACTGGAAGATGCCTCTGCGAGCCAGATCGGAATACACGGTGCGGTTGCGCGTCACTTCCTGCGCAATCTGGCTGCCTTGATAATTGAAGAAGAAGAACGTCTTGTTCCGCTTTACCGGGCCGCTGCCCGACGCGCCGAATAAATTCTGAATGTACTTGGCAACCGGCACACCCGATGCATTGTTAAAGAAGCTGTTGGCATTCAATGCCGTGTTGCGCAAGTAATCGAAGGCGTTACCGTGAATCTGATTGCCGCCGGAGCGAGTGATCAATTCCACTTGTCCACCGGCGTTGCGGCCATACTCGGCCTTGCCGCCATTCGTAATGATATGCACTTCGCCGATGGAATCCGTATTGTTCGCCGTCAAAGAGAGGCCGAGACGGGGGGCGACCGCGTCATTCACGTCGATTCCATCGAGCGTGGCGTTGTTCGCGCCTTGGCGTTGGCCGTTGACGTTTGAGAAGGTGGTGTCGCCGGGATTCGAAAGCTGCACGCCAGCCATGAATGCGGCCAAGCCGATGGGGCTCCTGCCTAATGAAGGCAGTGTGTCAATGTCGCTCAAGGTGATGGTGCGGCCGATCTGCGCTTCCTCGGTCTGGACGCCGGCAGCAGTGGCTTCGACCACCACGCGCTCTGAAACCTGGCCCACTTCCAACTTGATTTTCTGAGTCTGCAATACCGCGGCGTTCAATGTCAAATTGCCGACCACGGCCGTTCGGAAGCCTTTGGCCGTGACCGTCACATCATAGATGCTGGGCTGCAGAGAGGCAAAAACATAATTGCCATCGGCATTGGTAGTAACGGATAATTTCGCCTTGGTTTTTTGATCGGTCACTTCAACCGTTGCGCCAGGGATGACGGCTCCAGATTCGTCCACCACCGATCCATCCAGGCGGGCGTTACTGGTTTGGGCCGTAACTGCGGATAATAAGAGCAAAAAGGTAATGAGGATACGACAAGCCATCATTGATAATCTCCCAAGGCAGTCCCACGCGGTTGCGGGGTCACCAGGCTGAAATGCCCGCTAGTTGTCTGACGGGCATACGTGATGCAGTAAAAACTGCGGTACAGGCATCCACGCGGATGGCCTGAAAAAAAACACGCGGCAATCATGGCAGCGAGATAAGCAGGCTACCTGATTAGAGACAGAACAATATTAGATGGCGGGTGACGCCACCGGATTTATTTTTTAGGAACGACAACCCTGTCAATTCTAACGACGTTGAACACAGTGTAGTCCAAATGAAACAGTTTTGCAAAGAGGGACGTGAAAGAGTTAACAATAGGCGGGAGACGAAAACGTACAAAGGCCAAGCGATTTGCCTGGCCTTTGCAGTTCCCAAACGGCACGAAGCTAGAACCGGTAGGTCATACCAAACTGCACCAATCTGCGCGCAAAGAAGCTACTGGTGATCTTCCCGAACGTAGTGGAGGTGATGGTCTGATTGCCAATGAACCAGGTCGGGTGATTGAAGATGTTCGTCGCGTCCATGCGGAGTTCGAGCGTATGCTTTTCCTTAATCGTGGTGACCTTGGAAAGTTTCGCATCCATATCGAAGACCCACGGACCCGAGAAGTAATTGCGTTGCAACTGACCGATGGTTCCGGCTCCGGGTTGGAAGAAGACTTGCCCGGAAAACGGTGCTGCACCGTCGGCCGCAACGGCACGGCCGTCTGTTCCTTTCACTGACGGCTGAACAAATACCGGGCCGCTGCCAGTCATCTGAAGGCCGAACAACTGATTCAGCTGGTCGCCAGTCATATTTGTGTTGGCGGTCTCATTACCTGACCGCGCGGCGCGATTCAGCGTACCGCGGCCGGAGAGCACCCCAAACGGAGTACCGGACTGTTCGGTCATGATGGCGCCCAAATTCCAACCGCCGACAATGCGCTGCACAATTTTATTGCTGGGGTTGAACTTCTTACCGGCACCGAAAGGCAGCTGATAAAAGCCGTTGAGCTTGATGACGTGGCGAATATCGGAGCCGTTCACACGTGAACGCTCGATCTTCGTGTTGTTGATATCCAGGAACGGCTCAAAGTTGGTCTGCTGATCGCCCTGCGCATCGCTCAGCACTTTCGACCAAACGTAATTGCCCTGCAACTGGAACCCGTTAGCAAAACGCCGGTTAATGTCAATTTGCAATCCGTTATAGGTCGAATTGCTAAAGTTGCTGAGCAGGTTTGCACCCAGAGCATTAGGATTTTTGTAGAAGTTGGCGGCGCCATTCAAAGCGTTGGTCTGGTACAAGCTGGCAAGTTCTCCAACCTGGCCGGTCTGGATGTCGCTAACCACTGTCGCGTTCGTCAGAAGTCCACCGCTTCCCAATGTGGCAAAGAAAGGCAACTGCTGGCTACCGGCGATATTCGCATTATACGAGGGAACAAATGCTCCGCCGACTTTCTGCGCCAGCAAGCCATTGTTCTGCGCCTTTTGGAAATCGGGCAGCAACTGGTTGATCAGCACCTGGTTGTAGTCGATTCCACGGATTGACTTCGTCGAATGGTTGCCAACATAGCGGACTTCGATTACGGCGCCTTTGATCGCACGTTGTACGCTGAGGTTCCATTGCTGCACATAAGGAGTAACCAGACCCGGGTCAGGCATGGCGATTGCATTGCTGCTGCTCAGTGCGTAGTTGTCCACCGAGGTGCGTGGCACCTTGTAGGCAGGCGTGGCGACCGCAGGAAGATTAGAGCCGGCGCGTCCACTTAGGCCAGCCTTTGTGGCTGCTGAGGACAAACCGGAATTGGACGCCTGACTATTGTTGGCTGCCGTGACCAGGCTGTCATTTACGTATGAAATTGAGTAGCCGGAGCGGACTGCCCACTTGCCGGAACCTGTCGGGTCCCAAGCCAGGCCAACGCCTGGCGCGAAATTATTTTTATCGGATTTATACCACGGGCGGCCAACGGAGGAGCCGGCAAAGTCCAAGGTAGTGGTAGGATTCAGCAATGTAGCGATCGCGTTGTTGCCCTGCAGCACCGGCAGCAGCGCAAGGGAATCGCGCTCGTCCACAGGCGTATAGTAATCCCAACGAACGCCGGCGGTGGCTGTCAACCGCCGGTTGACCTTCCACGAATCGGAAACGTAGAACGCGTAATTGTCCAGCTTCTCGTGACGCAAACTGGTGTAGCCATTGGTATAGCCTGAGGTGCGCGATGAGACGTTGAAGGTCTGTGAATAGCTGCTCAGATAGCCGCCCAGAGTGGCCAGCAGACCATTGGCTCCAGCCAAATCGGTGGCGCTGATTCCTGGCAACTGAGCCGCAGTCAGACCCGTGTTGCCGGTGCCGATGCCCAGAGCATAGGTCGGCGTGATGCCGGCGTCGTTGTAAATTTCAATGCGCGTACGCTGCGATTGAAATCCAAATGACACCGTGTGCGCGCCGTGAACCCAGTTGGCGTTATCGGAGAGCTGCCAGCTGTCAGTATTGCGCCCCTGTGTGCGAAATGTATTGATGGGATTCGTGAAGGATGTCCCGGTGAAAAACGCATTCGGAATATCCTGCGCGGCGAGGAAAACAGCGGGAGCCCAATTGAAGCCGAAGCGGACTTCATTGGTGACATTCGGCTTCGGATTCCAGCGCCAGGCGCTCGACATAAACTGTACCGGGTCGTTATTGGTAACGGACGGAATCGGGTTGAAGGTAGTGTCCAGATCGGGGCGATCCAGAATGTCACGGTTCCAAATGTAGCTGACCGTAAACGAATTCTTGGTCGACATAT
This sequence comes from uncultured Acidobacteriia bacterium, assembly GCA_903881085.1. GTDB lineage: Bacteria > Acidobacteriota > Terriglobia > Bryobacterales > Bryobacteraceae > CAIRSA01. The sequence goes on along the minus strand of CAIRSA010000587.1, from coordinate 1,909 downwards.
TGTAGTCGCCCTTGCTGGTCCAGTTATCGCGGGTGCGGTTGTTGCGCTTCACAAACTGGTACCCGGCGGTGTTGCGCAAGAGTGCGCCAGTGGAATCGCCCACGTTGAAGTTGTTGGCCTTATCGCCGCTGGGAAGCAACGAGGCGATTTTTGCCATCGCTGGATCGGCGGTAATGCCCATCGCTTTCAGAATGTTCACCTTTTGTACGGCACCGCCGCTATCGCGATAGGTATAAACGCCGGTGGCAGCATCAGGGGTCAGGATCGTAGCATTCTGCGAAGTCTGCTGCACCAAACGAAACAGTTCGTAGTTCGTATAGAAGAAGAGTTTGTTTTTAATGATTGGTCCGCCTAGCGTTCCGCCGGCCTGATTCTGATTCAGGAATGGCCGCGACACACCGCTTTGATTGTTGAACCAGGTGTTGGCGGCGAAGTTGCGATTGCGGTTCGACCAGTACAGGCTGCCATGGTATTGATTGGTGCCGGAAGGAGTAACAAATTGAATCTGGGAAGATCCGCCAAAGGAAGCGGAACTCGAGTTGGAAGAGGTCACGGTAACTTCGGCCACCTGGTCGAGCAGCAGCAGGTTGGGCAGGAAGTCCACGTCGTTGGTGCGGATAAAATTGTCCTGGATATTAATGCCATCCAGCGTGACGTTAACAAAGGAGGAACGCTGACCGTTTATTGTAGTTGTACCGGCCGCGTTGTTGATGCCGGCCTGCGTTTGCAGGAATCCCAGAGGGCTGCGGTTCACCACGGGCAGTTCTTGAATCTGGGCGCGGGAAATCGTCACCGCAATCTCTGCATTCGACGTTTCCACATTCTGGGTGGCTTCGGAAACTTCCACCGTTTGCTTGGCGGAAGCAACGTCCACCTTCACGGCAGGCACGTCTGTCGAGCGGCCTGGATCGACTTTCAAATTGGCGACGACCGTCTTCAAAAATCCTTTGGCATCGACAACCAGATCGTAAACGGCCGGATTGACCGTAAGAATGGTGTAATCACCAGCCGCATTTGTGGTGGTGGAATAAACGCTGGAACCGCTGCCAGGCATCTGCAAACTGACCGCTGCGCCGGGGATGGCAGCGCCACTGGCGTCCACCACGATTCCAGTAACGCGCCCGGCAACCTGCGCGCTAAGATTTGAACCCGCAAGCATGGCAACCAATGCAATGGCGGAAATTCGAGATAATTTCATATTGTACAACCCCTTCTGTCCATTGGGACTAATGCACTTAATTGTCAGTATACACCCCAGGACAGAAGTTGAGTTTACATACATCCCGCCGTTCCAGGATCGGGCCCGACGGGATGTTTTCCCACAGTCGCATTTGGGGCTTACCGCAGAGCGGGAACTGCGCCGCGGGGCTCGCTTTGCTCTCTGGCGAGATGCAGGCGCGGAAGCCGACCATGCGTGGCTGAGCGGCGTAGCCCAGGCAGGCCTCAGACATCCATACCTCAAAGGTAAATAGCATGAGTCAAAACCGCTTACTAAAGTGCGCGGCTCGTTTAGCAGCAGGCAACGCCTACCGAGCCGCGCTCGTTAGTAAGCGGTTCCTCGAGGTCAGTCGTCTGAGCCTGGTTGAAGAGGTCTTCCATCGCGCGCAGAAACTTTGCCAGGTGAATGTTTGAAGTATGGCAAGTTGCATTCACAGTACCAGTCCGCAACCTTAGGACTATACTCCTAGCTAGAACCCGAACTAACCTGAGACCCTCGCGTAAACCACGCAAACTGCCGAACTTACGATCATGGTTCGATATTTGCTATCTAGAGCTTGTCCCAAATTTTCCTTTATACGCAGGGGCATGATTACGCCTCCGAATCGGAATCAAACAAAACGATACGATTTTGTTTGATTCCGTCAAATTCGAGGTTTATAATTTGGAATGCCCTCCCGCTCAAGCGTTG
>CAIRSA010000586.1 GCA_903881085.1 uncultured Acidobacteriia bacterium | reverse complement strand
TAGAACGACGCGTCGCATTTGGGGTCTGACACCTTTTTTCGGCCGCTTTTGCCGAAAATGGGCTGTCTGACCCCAATTGCCCTCCACCTCAATGCCCCAATGAATCGCTCACCAAATCGGAAGCTCGCCTCATCAACGCAATGTAAGCGACATTGGATTGCCAATCTGCCTCACATCGGGCGAGACTGTTGGGTGGGGAGAGGCGATGATGTTTCAACACTTGCCGTTTGATGCAGCTTTTGAGCAGTATTCGGCGCAGGCTACGGAGTTGCTGGCGGCGTTTCGCGACGGAGATGAGGATGCGGTTCGGGTGATGCACTCGTATCATCCTCGGTTTCGCGATTCCCGCGTTCCTTGGCTGGTGATTGAGGGCGCGGATGTGCGGAGCGCGGAGTTCGGGCTGGCGGATGCGGAGTTGACTGTAGCGCGGGGCTACTTCTTTCGCGATTGGGCGGCGCTGGTTACTTATGCGGCAAGCGGGCCTGATGTCATGCGGTTTGAGGCGGCGGTGGAGGCGACCGTGGATGGGGACCTGGCGGCGCTGCGGAAATTGCTGAGTGAAGATCCAGGCCTGGTTGGAGCGCGGTCCAAGCGTGTCAACTGTTTCGATCCGCCAGTGCATGGTGCCACGCTGCTGCACTACCTTGTAGCCAACGGCACGGAGCATCAACGGCAACGGACTCCGAAAAACGCGGTGGAGATTGGGCGGGCGCTGCTCGAAGCCGGTGCGGACGCTGATGCGCTGGCAAATCTCTACGGCGGCCAATGCACGGTGATGAGCATGCTGGTTTCGAGTTGCCATCCGGCGAATGTCGGTGTGCAGGAGCCGTTGATCGAACTGCTGGTGGATTTTGGCGCATCGGTTGAGCCACGAGGGGAGGGGAATTGGGCCTCTCCCATCATCACTGCGTTGGTATTCGGCTACAAAGGCGCGGCTGAGACTCTTGTTAAGCGCGGTGCGCGCGTGGACAACATGGTGACGGCCGCAGGGTTGGATCGCACGGATGAGGTTCGAGCGATGCTTCCAGCGGCAGATACAAACACACGGCATCAGGCCTTCTCACTTGCCGCGCAGTTGGGCAACCTGGAGACGGCGCGCCTGCTGCTTGCGGCCGGCGAGGACCCGAACCGCTACAACCCGGAAGCCTTCCACAAGCACTGCACGCCGTTGCATCAGGTCGCACTGCGCGGAGATTTGGCGATGGCCAAATTGCTGGTTGCGTATGGTGCGCGGGCCGATATCGAAGACACCGTTTATGAGAGTACGGCTATCGGTTGGGCACATCATTCTGGGAAATCAGAAATTGAGAAATTTCTGCGCACCCATTGCTAGTCCGCTTTGTGTTAAAGTGATCTCTTCCACGCTGAAGCGTGTTCGCATGTCATTGCAAATCTTCTTACAGGGCAAGATTCTCGGAATAGACGATTTCTTGCTGGCCCCCGCGGCGGACAACGCCTCTCTACCCGCACGTTCCCACTACATTACCGTCGCGAGCGAAATTCTGCCGCGTGCCTTGCTGGCAGAGTTGGGCCTGGCAAAGATTCTGCTGGGCTCCAGCGGCGGAGCGCAGTTCATGGTGGTGCTGCCGCAGGACATGACCGAACAGGCTGACGCATTTCTGGCGGCAGCGGCTCAGGAGATGTCGGCACTCAGTGGCGGCCACCTGCGTCTGGTGTGGGCGAGTACGGAAAATTTAGGAGATTGGAGCATCGTGCGGCGGCGCCTGGCCGAGCAGATGCTGCAACGGCGCGATACTCCACTTGCTGGTGCGGCGTCGTTTGAACCGTTCCAGAATGCCGCGTCGATCGACGATGAATATTTTTCCGCGGCGAATCTGGATCTGTGGCGCGAGGCCAATGTGCTGGGTTGGAATCCTGAGAACCCTGGGCGCGTCACGGCGGGCGCGGGGAAGCACACCTGGCAGGTGAGCGCTACCATCGATGGCATCACGCTGGCGCGGCATGCGGCGCATACCGATGATGGCGAAGAACCGGCATCGCTAGAGACGTTGGGGTCGCGGGCGCAGGGCAGGGAAGCTTGGGGCGTGTTGCGCGGTGACGTCGATAACTTCGGCCTGCGGTTGCGGCGAGCACAGACAATTGAAGAGCACGTCCAGCTTTCGGTGGTGTTCAAGCAGTTTTTCGCGGGCGAGTTGGAAGTGGCCTGTTCGATGCCGGAGTTCTGGCGCCGCGTTACCATCCTTTATTCGGGCGGCGATGACTTTGCCGTTTACGGGGCGTGGGATGCGCTGATCGTGCTGGCGCGCGAAGTGCAGCGGCTGTTCCATAAGTTCACGACAGCGACGATGACCGATTTTCCGGGCCAGGAAGCGAAGACAATTTCGATGGCGATGGCCGTTGCCTCGCACGATGGGGCCACGCTGCCGGAAATTTACGAAGAGGCCGGGCGCGCGCTGGAGATCGCCAAGACTTCAGGCAAGGACTGCTTCCTGCTGCTGGGCCGCACGCTCGAATGGAAGCATATGGGCGAAGCGTCGGAGTTGAAAGACCGCATGGCGCGTATGGTGAGCGAGTTTGGCTGCTCGCCGCATTTTCTACAGGAATTGGCCGGGTTCTATCGCGAAACGCCAGAGATGGAATTGGCAGGGTCGGGCAAGCGCCGGGCCAAACGATTTGACAGGCCGTGGCGGTTTCATCGCCGCTTAATGCGGCTCTTGACTGGCCCCAGCGGCCAGGAGTTTCAACGGCTGCGCACCAACCTGATCGGAGAACTGATCGGGCGCGGCCAAGCGCAGCGTAAATTGCGGCCGGCAGGCCGTGTGGCCCTGGAATGGGCAAGGTTATCAACAGGGGTTTAGCATATGGCAGACAACCAGCAGGCTCAGCCGAAGAGCGAAGATAAAGGCGCCAAGGGCGAGAAGCGAGAGAACCGTCCGCCGCGCGAGGGCCGTGGAGCCCCGAGCGGAGGCGGCGGTGGTGATCGGGGTGGTGGCGACCGAGGCGGAGATCGCGGTCCGCGCCGTGAAGGCGGTGGCGGCGACCGGCGCGGCGGCGGAGACCGTGGTGACCGTGGCGGCGATCGTGGTCCGCGCTTTGACGGACCTCCCGAAATCGAATTGGAAAAACTGGTGGCCGATAGTCTGTATCTGGACAACCAGGCCCATGCCGTGGTGAGCCGGATGCACGATATGGATTCCGGCACCAAGAGCCAACTGCGCCGCTTGTACAACGCAGTGCGCCGGGCCTGCCGTGCGCCCGAAAACGAACGGCAACATGAGTTTGTGATGCTTCGCGCACGTCTGGCCTATACCATTGCGCGGCATTCGCTGCGTAGTTTGGATATGCTGGAAAAGTTGCTGCTGCAAGTGACGCGCAAGAACGATCCGCGTGCGTACGAGCGGTTCAAAGATCTGTTCGAAGCCATTGTCGCCTATAACGAATAAAGAGGAATCATGAGCGCCCATACCGCAAAAACCGAGCTGAAACTCATCGGCAAACTGATCCTGGAAGGGGAGATGCACTGTGAAACCGGCCTGCACATCGGCGCAGGCAAAGGCTCTCTGGAAATCGGCGGGGCCGACAATCCTGTAGTGAAAGATGCCTTCGGACGGCCCTACGTGCCGGGCAGTTCGCTGCGCGGCAAGCTGCGCAGCATGCTGGAGCAATCGAGCGGCCTCGCCACGCCCTCGGAACTGGTTTACCTTTCGCGGCGCAAAGGGCAGGAAGTTCGCATCCATCAGAGCGACCGTCCCGATGACGAAATCTGCCTGCTGTTTGGGCGCAACCCCGGGCGCATGGAGCGAGTGCAGGGTGAAGCGATCGATACGCACCACGCCACGCCTGCGCGGCTTACGGTGTACGACGCACCGCTGGATCCCGATAGCATCACGCCGCAGATGCGCGAGCAACTCGACGATGAATTGACGGAAGTGAAGAGCGAGAACGCGGTGGACCGCATTACTTCGCAGGCCAATCCGCGCACGTTGGAACGCGTGCCGGCGGGCGCGAAGTTCAAAGTGCGTTTTCTGATCGACGTGTTGTGCGAAGAAGATCGCGCGTTGCCGGTGCGGTTGCTCGAAGGGCTGCGATTGCTGGAAGACGACACGTTGGGCGGTGGCGGTTCGCGCGGCAGCGGACGCGTGCGGTTTTCCAATCTGAAGATGGCGTGGCGCAGCCGGGCCTTCTATTCTGCCGGCGCGGCGGAGAACGAACTGGCTTCGGGCGCAGCGGTCGGCGATCTGCAGGCGATTGCCTCGGCTGAAAATTTTTCTGAAAAATTGGCCGGCTGATCATGGCGTCGTCTACTCAAGCAGCGCTGCTCATCAAGCTTCGTCCAACTGGTCCCTGGCGCATCGGCCCGGATTCCGGGGCGCGCGATCGCGTGGACCGCGTGTATCACAGCGATACGTTGTATTCGGCGGTGACGTCGGCGATGGGGCAGTTGGAATTGCGCGATCAGTGGCTGAAAGCTACTGCCGGCGGCGAGGGCGAGCCTGCGGTGCGGTTTACCTCGTGCTTCCCGTTTCAGGGTGACACGCTGTTCATTCCGCCTCCACGCAATATGTGGCCTCCGGCGGGCGCGAGCCGGCTGCGATTCAAGAGTACCAAATTTGTACCGTTGGAAATGGTTCGTGCGTTGGTGGATGAAAAGCCGCTGGCCGAGGACCGCTGGATTATCGATCCGGCCAGTGAGTGCCTTTTGCGGTCGGACCGCGCTGCTAATGGTGGTCCGTACAGGATTGCTGTGCGAACTTCGGCTGCGGTGGATCGCGTGACCCACGGTGCGGTGGATGTGCACTCGGTGGCCGTGTTGGAGTTCGGCGAGCGCGCGGGGTTGTGGACCTTGGCGGTATTTCGTGACGAAACGGCGCGTGCCATGTGGAAGAATTCCGTGCAGGCTGCGTTCCGGTTGCTGGCCGATAGCGGCTTTGGCGGGGAACGTTCGAATGGGTTTGGACATTCGCAGATGCCGCAGTTTCAGGATTGCAGGTTGCCCGATTTTATTCTGCGCCCGCCGGGTACGTCGCTGAAGCAGGTGGCGCTGGCGAAAGCTCAGGCGATTACGGCCAAGGCCGAACACAAAGTGGTAAGCCCGGTGGAGCCGATGGTGGCTCCGGTGACGCCAGATCCGGCAGATGATGCGCCGCTGGAAACACTGGCCGAAGATGCCGCGGAAGCATTGACGGAATCGCTGGAGACAGCGGTTGTGGCCTCGGTGGACGGCGAGCCTGGCGCGGAAGCGGCGGAAGCGCCTGCCGTAGAGGTATCGGCGGAAGAGCCCGAACCTGAGGTCGTCACGACCGAGGCGCAGGACTCCGCAAGTGAGCCATTACCGGAAGATACCGCACAGCCGGTTGAACTCGCGCCGGCAGTGGCTGCCGTGAGCGAGTCGGAAGAAGCCGGCTCGCATGTGGAAGCACTTGAGGCAGTCGAAGCGCCCGTGGCAGTCAGTGAGCCAGTGGCGGCGGAAGCGCCTCCGGCGGTGGAAGTCGACTCTTATGCGGAAGGTCTTGCATCAGTCGAAGCGCCTGTGGCGGTCGATCAGCCCGTGGCGGTGGAAGCGCCAGTGTCCGTCGAAGCTACAGCTGCCCCGCCAATCCCGGCGGCACCCCAACACGCGTTTTGGGTACTCAGCCTGTTCAGTCCGGCCGAAAGCGATGCCATCGATTGGAACGGCGGCAGCTATTCCGTGGTGACGCGTGGCGGCAGGGTAGAGAGCAGCGCCCGTTGGGGCGTCGAAAAGCGTATGGTGCGGATGATTGCCGAAGGTTCTGTGTTACGCGCGCCTGCGGCTCCTTTGGGTGCCGCGCCGAACGTTGCGCCGGAGGGCTTTCCGCATCCGGTATACAGGTCTGGTTTTGCGGTTTCAATTGAGATCCCATGGCGGGTGAATCTATGAGATACCGTCTGACGGCATTGACGCCACTTTTGGTTGGCGATGGAAACCGGCTTTCGCCCATTGACTACATGGTTTGGAAAGACCATGTAAACGTCCTGGATCAACAGCGCATCTTTCGGCTGCTGGCCAAAGGGCCGCGCCTGGATGGCTACCTGGCGCAATTGAAGAAGGCCGAGAAGTTGGACTTTGCCTCATGGGGCGGCTTCGCGCAGAATTTCGCCGGCAGGCGCATCCCTTTTGAGCACGCCAGTTCGGCGGCGGCCTGGGAACGGGCGCGCGGGGAAAGTCTGTTCATTCCCACGTTCCACTCAGGACATGCCGGACCGTTTCTGCCCGGCAGCGCGCTGAAGGGCGCATTGCGCACCGGCCTGGTGTTTGCGCGCACCACGCCTGAATCGATGAAAGAGATTGCTTCGCAGGTAGATGGAGAACGCAGCGCAAGGGCGGCTGGCCTGGAAGCCGATGCGCACGGGATCGGGTCCGGCGGATCGAGCCGGGCGAGGGCATTTGGCGTCTCCGATTCGAAGCCGGTGGCGAGCGCCAGTTTCCAGGTTTATCTGCTGCGTGTTGCGGCGCTGGTTTCGAAATCCGCCGGGAAATACGAGGCAGGTTGGAAGCAGAGTCCGCGCGGGACGGTGGAGACGCGTAGAATCGATGACGCTACTCCGGTGTTTGCGGAGATGGCCGTGCCGGGAACTGCTTTCGAAGGCTCTTGGTCAGAGCAGGCACTGTTTCAGAATCGCCAGATCCTGGATGTGCTGCGTTGGCGCGAGGCCCCGGGGCGACAGCGGATTTTGTCGTGCGCTAACGACTATGCGGCGAAGCAGCTTGAATTGCACCGCCAGCATGCGGAGTTGGCCGGCCTTCCGAAATTAGCCGCAAACGTGGCTGCACTGGAAGCGCAACTTGCCGAGGTTCGCGAAGCTGGTACAGGCTGTCTGCTTTCTCTTGGCTGGGGCGGGGGACTGCTCTCAAAGTCAGCCGTGCTTGATACCACGAACGAAGATTATCGCAAGATTCTAAAATACATGGCGTTCTACAATCGCGCGATATCAACCGGGATGCCTTTTCCAAAGACTCGCCGCATCGTGTTTCTTGGTGGCGAGCCGGCAACTCTTCCTGGATGGGTCCTATTGGAGATCCATCATCCTGCCGAATAGAACTATGACTGCTGAGGTTGTTGTGGGGGTTGGCTGGAAAGACCTTAGCCGGTAACTAACTGTTTACCGTTGATGGTTTTACGTGGTATGATCAACGGAGGCGTCACCCGGAGGAGGACTTGCATCACGACGCCTAAACGTGGGGCACATTAATAAAATATGTATAACGCCTTTTTTGGACTCACAGAAAACCCATTTAGCCTGAGCCCTGATCCTGCATTTTTGTACCGTAGTCCGATGCATGAAGAGGCCTTGGCAAACTTGATTTACGGCGTTCAGAGCCGTAAAGGGTTTATTGTGTTGACCGGCGAAGTTGGTACAGGCAAAACCACCATGCTGGAATGCCTTCGAGAGTTTCTCGAAAGCCAGCAGGCGGAGTTTGCGTTCCTGTTCAATTCGCGCGTTAACACAGAGCAGTTTTTCGAGATGATCGCATACGATCTGGATCTTCGCTGTTCACGGACGTCGAAGACAGAAGTGTTGTTCGCGCTCAATCATCTCCTGATCCAACAAGCAAACGAAGGCCGTACCAGCGTGCTGATTGTGGACGAAGCCCACAATCTGGACTGGGACGTGCTGGAAGAGATCCGTTTGTTGGGGAACCTGGAAAATCGACGCGGCAAACTCTTGCAGATCATTCTGGCCGGTCAGCCGGAATTGGACCGGAAATTGGATGCACCGAATCTTCGTCAGTTGAAGCAGCGCATTGTGCTGCGATACAACTTGCGTGCCTTTGCGGAAACAGAGACTATTGAGTACATTTTTAGCCGTCTGGAAAAAGCGGGCATGGAAGGTACCAGTGTGTTTCCCGAGGATGTTCTCAGAGAGATTCATGTGCGGTCGCAGGGCATTCCCCGTTTGATCAACGCCATCTGCGATAACCTGCTGCTGACCGCGTTTGCGATGGAATCGAAAACCACCAACCTCGAGATGGTGGAAGAAGTAACAACCGACATGCGGTTGGAGTGGCCGGGACGCCGGCTGCGCAGCCAGCGAAGTGGGACTTACGCCGATGATCCGTTTGAACAGCCCTCTACCTACAACCGCGGCGACTAGCAGATCCCGGCGAGCGATGCGTGTTTCGCCCTTCTTAGCGGTTACGCTTCTTTTGTCAATTGCGGCGGCGCAGGATGCCCAGCCTCGCCGCAAACCTGATGTTCCCTACGTGCCTACGACCGATGCCGCCGTGGCGGCGATGTTGAAGTTAGCAAATGTAAAAAGTTCGGATATTGTCTACGATTTGGGCTGCGGCGACGGGCGCATCGTGATTGAAGCGGCCAAGACCTACGGGGCGCGCGGAGTGGGGATCGATATTAACCCTGTCCGCATAGCGGAAGCGAAGGCCAATGCGAAGAAGGCCGGGGTTGAAAAGCTGGTCCGCTTCGAAGAAAACGATCTTTTCCTCTCGGATTTCCGCGAAGCCACTGTTGTTACTCTGTTTCTTTTGCCGAACATCAATTTGAAACTCCGGCCCATTCTGCTCGATCAATTGAAGCCTGGCACCAGGGTCGTTTCGAACACTTTCGATATGGGCGATTGGACGGCGACGAAGCAGTTCACCGTGGACGACGATTCCAACGGCGATGACTTCGACTTGAGTAAGAACCTGTACTTGTGGGTTATCCCGTCGAAGCCGCCAGCGAAGTAGTATCCCCCTTGCCTTAAGGCTTGCGCGCGCAGAGAGTGATTCCGTCGTGCAGGTTTCCTGGCAATATCGTGCAGAGTGCATTGTACAACCTGCTGTGACGGCCGAAATAATTTTGCAGTTTGATTGACGTCACAACCAAACCTGCCGATTCCACCGCTGCGCGGATATCTTCGACTGTGAATTCGCAGAAGTGCCCTGGGTTCATTGTATATTCGCGGATCATCTCAAACGGGTTGATGCCCTTCACTGCGGCAATGCGCTTGCCCAGGCTCACCGGATTGGGCGTTTGCAGAATCAGTGTGCCGCCTGGTTTCAACCAGGAGGCCACGCTTTTGAGAACGTAAGATGCTGGTATATACACGTGCTCAATCACCTCCGCCAGGACGACCACATCGTGTTCACCGATTCCCGTGGGAATTCGTTCCGGTAAGCGCGCCTCGTTCAAGTCGAATTCCGTGTGCCGGTCGCGGTCCAGGACGCCATCGAACCTCTTATCGAAGAACCCGGCCGTATGCAACTCCGCATTCGGGATGAGATGGAGCAGGCAGACTGTTTGGTAGGCCATTCCGATATCGAGTATAGACGGCCGCCCTGTGTGGCCGCGCAATGCGTCAGCGACTTCGCCGATCAGTTCCTGATACCTTCGCAGGTGGAACCGCAGGTAGTCGGTCCCCATCTTATCGGTCGTGTCGTTGAGGTACTGGTCAAGTAGTTCCGCGATAGTAAGCACAGGCAATCCCATATTGTAACCTGTGGCCGCCTTCAACGCCTTCGCCTGTGTGAGCATTATCTCCACTGCGCCGACTGCGCTAAAATAATTGAACATGCCCCTCTCCTCAGGCACAAAACTCGGCACCGACGAAATCACCGCCCAACTCGGCGCCGGAGGCATGGGCGAAGTCTACCGCGCGCCATGAATGCAGTAGTTTTGTAAATGAGTCTTCTTCAGCCGCCATGTCCCGCCCCGCTCGCCATCAGCACGGTCACCGGCACATTCCGCAACCTCGCTGTAGCTGCCAGGCCCCGATCGAACGTTACCAGGTAACAATCCGTGATTGCCTTGGTTGCGGATTGCTTCCCGTGGAGTTCCATCGCCTGTCGAAACGAGATCTCCGTGCCGCGCATCTCCGCCGCCAATTCAACACGCGGGTCTTCCATCCATTGGTCATAGACCCCCCAACGCTCCATCCAGCGTAAACGTGGAGTCGCCCATCACCATAGCGGCGAAACACGTGCAATCGCTCGCCCATGTTTCGTCACAACAACGCCTTCCGCCGGTAGAGCCTCCATCAGCGTCAGGCATTGCCGCCGAAACTCTGTAATCGTTAGATCTCTCATCTTCAAAGTGTACAGCGGAATGTACAGAACTTGACTTCTCCGGCGCTACGCCATCCTCCGAAGTGTGTCATGCTTATGTTGCCATGAGAGACGAACAAATCATCGAAGCCGAATTAATGGAAATCAGCGCCATTGCCGACGACACCATCCGCTTCGAGCGCATCATCGCATGGTGCGCCAATTATCCCGACGAGGTTCCCTTCGCGCTGCACCAACTCCTCCGCCGTCGCGACAAATAATCCGGCACTTCGCCGTCCACCCACTCCTGATACCGCCGCAATCGCTTTCCACGCCCTGTCGGCCTCCTAAAAACAATTTCAGACATTCTGACCTCGACGGGGAATTGGGCCGGGAAATGGAAATTCAATTGATCCCGAAGAACCGCTTACTAACGTGCGCGACTCGGGGAGAAGCAGGCAACCGCTAACCGGGCCGCGCACGTTGGTAAGCGGTTCTTGCTCATGCTATCTTCCTTCGAGGTCAGGATGTCTGAATTGAAATAATTGTTGCGCCGATGAGCAGTATCCCACAATAAATTCGCATTGATAAGTGGAGGAAGTTATGCAAGCAATAATAAACACAACACTTACAGCGCCACTGCGGATGCCCCGGCAGAGCTCCGTGCTCGACCGCGCATTGGAGGCTTTCGAAATCGGAGAGATCGCCGGACCCATGAGTAGCCTGTTCACGGAGCTGCAACAAATTCGGCAGGAAGAGCCATTGAGTTGGAAGGAATTCGCCCGCGATTGCCGCAACCATCCTGTGTGCGATCTGCTGCATCAGGACCCCTTCACGTTCCGTGCTTACGACAAACCGCGCGGCTACGCCGGCGATGCCGTCATGATGGACTACATCTATGGGTTAGGCGAAGCCCGCGCAGCCGAATCCTCGGCTACTCCCTTGGGTCGCGAGATCTTCGGGTTCCTTGGTCAATGCGCTTCCTCCAAAGGAGTCCGCTACCGCCGCCGCCTCCTCGCCCGCTTGATCGACGGAGCCTCGCAACGCGGCCCGGCCAGCGTCCTTGCCATCGCAGCCGGCCACCTGCGCGAAGCCGAACTCTCCGCATCCCTGCAAACAGGCAATGTGCGGGAATTCATCGCCCTCGATCAGGACGAAGCCAGCCTCGCTCTGGTGGCCAATGAGTACGGCCATCTCGGCGTAAAAGCAGTGCCTGGTTCGGTTCGCCAGATCCTCGCCGGCAAGCTGCAATTGGGCCAGTTTGATTTCGTCTATGCCGCCGGCCTCTTCGATTACCTGAGCGCGCCCGTCGCCGCTGCTCTCACCCGCCGCATGTTCGAAATGACTCGTCCCGGTGGCCAGGTGCTGATCCCCAACTTCCTCACCGGAGTGCCGGATACCGGATACATGGAATCGTTCATGGATTGGTATCTCATCTACCGCAGCAAGATCGACATGATGTCTCTCGCCGCCGCTGTTCCGCAAAACGAACTGGCCGAGTGCCGCATCTTCGACGATCAGTTCGGCGCCATCACCTATCTGCTGCTGACCAAGGCGCTTTAGCTTTCCTTCTTAAGTATGCGGTGACGGCAACGCAACGGCGTCCCAAAACGCACAGCGCGCTGCCCCACCGTCCCGGGTCGCTCCAAGCGATATGCAGGAATGTTCGACGTAGGATCCGTTCAAGCCCCGCATTCTTTGCCGCAATTTGCAGCTTTCCATCCACGGTTGCAACCGCCAGCGTCCTGCTTACCGCCAAGCTGAAGTATGTAGAATCGTAAACAGCCAGATTATTCGCCATCGGCCTGCCGCCTCAAAGCAACGGAAGCGTCCAGAACAAACTCCTTCACTCGCGGCCATCCTCAATCAGTTCCCTGATCGATATACCACCCAATGTTACGCCCTTACGCAGCTCTCGAATCCGTTCGCCGGCGATCTGCGAACGCGTCAGCGCGGGCTGGCCGATCGCCCAACTGCGCTCTTCGAGTACGAGCGCAACGTATGCGTCCAAAGGCAAACCATTAGCTTGCGCTTGCGCCAATAGTCCCGCTTCAACACTGGGTGCAAGTTCGACAGTAAACGTCATGATGGCCTCCCTATTGCAACCTATCGCGCCCCCACTGCCCCGCGCCACTTCTCCAAAATCCCCCGCAACTCCGCCGCCTTGCCCTTCATCGTCCCCGCCAAATCCCGCGTTTCCCCCTCGTCCGTCCGCAAGTTATACAGCTCCGCCGACCTATCGTCCAAAAACTGAATCAACTTATAATCTCCTAACCGCACCGCCGCAGCACTTCGCCCACCCAAAAAGTGCGGCTTCTCCAGCGGGTAATACCAGAACAGCGGACGCTCCGGCAACCGCGTCCCCGCCTCCCGCACACACTGCAAGAACGAATCCCCATCCGGCTTATGCCCCCGCGCCGTCGCCACCCCAGCCGCCTCCAGCAGGGTAGGGAAGAAGTCGATACTAGACACCGGCACATCGCACACGCGCCCCGCAGTCCGCACCATCGGCCCGCGCACAATCAAGGGCTCGCGAATCCCGCCCTCGTACAACATCGATTTCCCGCCATGTAAAGGCCCGTTCGTCGTCACGTTCAACTCGCCGCCATTGTCCGATGTGAACAGCACCAAAGTATTCCCGGCGATCTTCAGCCGCTCCAGCGCCGCCAGAATCATCCCCACGCCGTCATCGATCGATTCCAACATCGCTGCCAGCTCCGGATTATTCTGTTTCTTTCCCGCCCCCGGCTTAGCCGCGTACTTAGCCACCAAAGACGGCTTACCCACCAACTTAGTATGCGGAGCATAATGATTCAGCGTAAGATAGAACGGCTTACCCGCCACCTTCTCCAGATACTCAACAGCCTCTACGTTCATCCGGTCCACCAGATACTCGCCCGCACTGCGCGGAGCGATCTCCTTCATGTGTTGATAAGGTGGAAAGTAATACCCCGGCCCGATGTAACTCGACTCCGAGCAGATCACATCCTTGAACCCATGCAGTTTCGGATCGCCCTTTCGCAGCTTGTAATCGCCCATCAGGTGCCACTTGCCGATCAGGCATGTCTCATAACCCGCCCGTGCAAACTGCCGCGGCAGTGTCTCCACCGAAGGCGAAAGATACTTCTCATCGTCGGCCCGCAAAAAGTCCAGAATCCCATGCCGCACCGGATACTGCCCCGTGTAGTAACTCACACGCGTCGGCGAACACACCGGAGCCGCAGCATAAGCCTGCGTAAACCGCACGCCCTCCCGCGCCAGCCTGTCTAAATGCGGAGTCTCATTGAACCTGTTCCCATAGCACCCCAACTCTGCCCATCCCAAGTCATCCGCCAGAATCACAATCACATTCAGGGGCCGCGCCGTCTGCGCCGCCATCAAACTCGCCAAAAAAGTTCGCCGGTTCATACCAAGTACAATACCCTAATTACCACGCGCCGCAAACAGGGGGACGGACTACTCTGTCCCAAGCGCAGCGCGCGGACAGAGCGGTCCGTCCCCGTGTTTGCCCCGCACGCCACCGCCCGTAGTAAACTAATCCCAATGCCCCTCGCCCCAGGCACAAAAATCGGCCCCTACGAAATCACCGCCCAACTCGGCGCCGGAGGCATGGGCGAAGTCTACCGCGCCCGCGATCCGAAGCTGAACCGCGAAGTCGCCATCAAAGTTCTGAACGCCGCGCTGGCCAACGACGCCAGTTACCTCACCCGCTTCCAACGCGAAGCCCAGGTTCTGGCCTCGCTCAATCACCCCAACATCGCGGCGATCTACGGCCTGGAACAAAACGCCATCGTGATGGAACTGGTGGAAGGCCCCACGCTGGCCGACCGCATCGCCCAAGGCCCCATCCCGCTAGCCGAAGCCACCACGCTGGCCGCCAGCATCGCCGAAGCCCTGGAAGCCGCCCATGAAAAAGGCGTCGTCCACCGCGACCTCAAACCCGCCAACGTAAAGATCACCCCCTCCGGAACCGTGAAGGTGCTCGACTTTGGCCTCGCCAAAGCAGCCGACCCCGCTGAATCTTTCGACACATCTAACTCGCCGACAATGTCGATCCGCGCCACCCAGGCCGGAGTCATCCTCGGCACCGCAGGCTACATGTCGCCCGAACAGGCCGCCGGCAAGACGGTGGACAAACGCGCTGACATCTGGAGCTTCGGCGTCGTCCTGTGGGAGATGCTCAGCGGCCGCCGCATGTTCGCCGGCGAAACCATCGCCCACACGCTGGCCGAAGTCCTCACTCGCGAAGCCGACCTCGACGCCGTGCCCGCCACCACGCCCGCAGCCGTCAAAGACCTGCTTCGCCGCTGCCTCGACCGAAACGTCAAAACCCGCCTGCGCGACATCGGCGAAGCCCGCATCCTCCTCCAAAGCAACCCCACGCCCGCACCGGCCCCCAAGCCTGCGGCCCGGCCACTGCCCTGGATTCTGGCAACCGCCGTAGCCGTCATTGCCGCCATCGCCCTGGGTGTCATGCACTACCGCGAGCCCATCCCTGAACTCCCTGCGATTGAAGCCGAGATCCCGCCGCCCGACAAAACCACCTTTCAAATTGGAGGCGGAACCACTCTAGCCGCAACCGGAGCTCCAGTTCTCTCGCCCGACGGTCGCCGCCTCGTCTTTTCGGCTGATTCAGCAGGGGATTCTGAGCTCTGGATTCGGCCAACCAATTCCTCCACCGCCCAACCGCTTCCTGGCACCGCCGGCGCGACTCATCCCTTCTGGTCGCCCGACAGCCGGTACGTCGGTTTTTTCGCTGATGATAAGCTGAAGAAGATCGACACGCAGGGCGGTCCGCCGGTCACCATCTGCGACGCACCTTTTGCCCGCGGAGGCAGTTGGAATCGGGATGGCACGATCCTCTTTTCCGCATCGATAGAAAAGAACCCCATTCGGCGAGTCTCTGCCTCAGGCGGCACCCCCGTGCCCGTCGAATTTGACTACAAGGGTGCGGGCTCCCTTCGATGGCCGCATTTCCTGCCTGACGGGCAGCATTTTCTTGTAAGTGCTCAAGACAACATCCTGGTTTGTTCGCTCGGCTCCAAATCCTCCCTCAAGCTTCTCGACGCCCGTTCCAACGCTATCTATGTGCAGGGGCATCTGCTCTTCCTTCGTGAGAACACCCTGATGGCCCAGCCCTTCGATCCTGACAAGCTTGTGCTCCGCGGCGAGGCCCGCCCGGTAGCGGAAAGCGTCCAGTCCGTTGGCAACCAACGCATGGGCGTTTTTTCCGCGGCCGAAAATGGCTTGCTCATTTTCATGCACGGCATTGGGCGCAAGGTATTCCGTTTGGAGTGGGTTGACCGGGAAGGCCGTTCCATTCGCAAATTGACCGAGGTGGAGGCCTTCTCACGAGTAGAATATGCGATTTCCCCTGACGACAAAACCCTCGTGCTTACCCAAACGCCCGGAAGAAGTAGCTCAACTTGGCTACTGGATCTGCAGACGGCGGCAAAATCGCACTTTCGCGATATCGGAGGTGCCTACACTTGGGCGGCCGATGGCAAGAGCCTTTTCTTTCAAGTTTTTCTGAATGGAAAGTGGTTGATTCAGCGGAAGTCTCTTGGGGTAGAACAGGAGCTGTCCATTTATTCCTCTGCGGAGCCTCTTGCACTCTATTCGATTTCGCCGGATGGTGCCAACTTGCTGCTTCGCTTGGATACCAGTATCGGCTGCCTCCCACTCTCAGCCGGAGCGAAACCCATAGAGTTGTTGCGTGTGAATGGCCCGGGGTCGCCCCGTCTCTCTCCGGACGGAAAATGGTTCGCGTACAACGACCAGAAGGGGGCCGTTCTGCGCCTCTTTATCCGGGCTTTTGAGGCTGGTTGTAAATCCCCCGGCGCCGCCAAACAGATCTCGGCAAATGCCGGTCTTGGCACTATACAATGGCGTAAAGACGGCAAGGAACTCTTTTTTTTCGCCGCTGATCGCACCATCCACTCCGTCGAACTGTCGTCCCACGGAGTCGAAATCACTGCCGGCCCGGAAAAACAGGTCTTTGGCCGCGAGCCTCTGGACTCCCAAAACTTCGCCGCCAGCGCCGACGGCAAAAGCGCCATTGTGGTGCGATCGCCCGGCCCACAGCGCCGTGAGGTCCTTACGCTGGTTCAGAACTGGACCGCGAAATTGAAATAACGCTCCCAACCGCAGGAGGCAGGTGGACATCGAATCGTAGGCAGATTGGTAATCGAACGTCGCTTACATTGACTAGAACGACGCGTCGCATTTGGGGTCTGACACCTTTTTTCGGCCGTTTTCTTGTCCGCCGTAGCTTTAGCGAAGGTGGATGCCGAAAATGGGCTGTCTGACCCCAATTGCCC
>CAIRSA010000585.1 GCA_903881085.1 uncultured Acidobacteriia bacterium | reverse complement strand
TTCCGGCGTCTTTTGCCGGAATCATGCGGGCTGTCCCCAGTTTGCAGTTTCGGAGCATTGAGGAGCCACTTCAGCGAGGGCGAGGTTACTCTAAAGTTAGTCATGGCAGGCAAATTGCCCGCCTCACCCGTGAACAAACCGCGATGTCGAGTTTAGCGTCGAGGCTTCCTCTGTCCCAGATCACCTGAGGGCTTCGGCTTTGCGCCAATAGCTTTCGAAGAGGCCTTTCATGGCTTCTCCGAAGCCGTCGTGGTGGAAGACGAGCGCGGTCCAGGCGGGGCGCGTGAGCACCGGATCGAGCAATGCGATCAGGCCGCGGTTGCCTTCGAATAAGGCCAGTTTCAAGGGCAGGGAATCGAGCTGGCGGATTTCGATGCCGATCTCTGAATACTCCTGCAGACGCTGGCGGTGGGCCTCGTCCAACGTGTCGGACTCTAGAATCAAGCGACAGGAGACTCCGCGCTGGCGGGCTTTCTTTACCAGGCGTTCGTCGAGCGGGTCGACGGCGTAGGGCGGACGGGAGAACTCAAGGTATTCCGTTTCGACCTCTGAGATCATGCGGCGGTATTCGGCGCCGGTTTGCGCAGGATTGCTGACGATGCGCAGGTAATCGAGCGTGCCGCGGCCGCCCTGGCCTTCGGCAAAGGCGGATGCCAGTTCGTCGATGAGGCCATTGGCATTCAGCTGCTGCTCCATCAACTCCTGCTGCATGGTGCGAGTGCGCCGCTCCAGGTAACTGGGTACGGCGAGCGATGGCTCGACCGCCGAAAAGAGTTTGGTGCGTTCCTGCACCATCTGGGCGAAGCCCTTTTCGAGCAGCGAATCGAGCACTTCGTAGATCTTCTGGCGCGGCACATGGGCACGCGCCGCCAGTTCCAGAGCTTTGAAGCGCGGGTGGCCCATCAACACGAGATACGAACGGGCTTCGTAGGCGTTCAGCCCTATCTGCTTGAGGCGCCGCCAAAGCTTTTCGAAGTCGGAACTGCTTAAGTCGGGTGTGGCTGGCTCTTCTATCATCCGTTACCCGAGGATAACACGATGTTTATATCGCATTCAGCACGTCAGTGACGCGCTGCTTGAACGTGGCAGCGTATTTTGGTCCGCCGCTGATGCGCAGGCCCATGTTGAAGACCGAGCCTTGGCCGGTGCCGTTCAACGTCGCGGCATCTGTGGCGAGGGCGAGATAGTTGCCGGAGTTCTGACTGTGCACACGTACCGCTTCCGTGGCGATGATCAATTCGGTTTGCTGGAAGAGGCGGTCCCAATCGTCGTTGGTGGTGACGGTGGCCACCTGGTCGCTGGACATTCCCCGCCAGCGATTTTGATAGAAATCGAGGGTGCTGTTTTCGCCGGAATAACTCTGCACGAAGTCGACCAGAGCCGTGTAATTGGTGCGGCCAGTGGTTTGGATCAGGCCGCGGCCGCGGAACTTCATGAAGTCGGCCTGGGTGACGAAGCCGGCCACTTTCGAATCGGTAGGCGTTCCGGTTGGCCAAGCCTCGCCCTGCCAGCGGGTGTCGGTTGTGCGAGCCAGCGTGGCCAGCGGCAGGGTACCGAAGGCATTCACGTAATCGCCGTCATTGAAGCAGTCGAAGGCTGTCTTGTTCCCCGAAAGCGTGTTGTATGAGCGCTTGCTGCCGGTGATCTTGCTGCCGGTGATCTTGTCGAAGAGATAGGCCATGCCCGGATGCCCGGCCGAACCCATTAACTCCGATTTGGGAAAGAATGCTCCGCGCTGTTCGTTGCTGACGATGCTCATTAGGCTGACGAACTGGATGAGGGTGCAATCGGCTCCGAACAGATGATCGATCTGATTCCAGAACTGATGGAAGAGCAAATCGTTCTGGGGCGTATCGACGAGCGTGACGTTGGCCCAGGAGCCTTGGTTGGCGAGGGTAGCGTTAAACCACGGAATATAGCGCTTGGTTTTGCGCCCCATGAAGAATGTATCAATTGCGGCAGCATCGGCAAGAGTTACTTGCGAGTATTTGCCGACCAAATCGTCTGAGATATCGGAGGTTGCCATGAGAGTTATTGTATCGGAAGAGTTAGGGTAGCGGCGAGCTTGTCGAATTGTTCGCGGAATGTCTCCAAGTCCGCGGCTGGCAAGCGGGCAAAGAACATCGCGGTGATTTTGGAATTGGCAATGCGGATGAAGTATTCGACCATGGGCTTGCCATCGACCTCAAAATCGGCTACGTACTTCAGGCATTCCTGTTCTTTAATCTTGCAAGTTTGGAAGCTGTCCTCGCGGTTCCGATATTTGACCGTGCCGCTGTTGGAGCGTGAAATTGCTTTGGAATTGGAGCCATTGCGCATGGCCGTTTGCAATTGCCCGGGCGACATTGGTTGGGTGGTGTCAACCGGCTTGAAATAGAGCGCGGCTTGGGCCGTGGAATTCGCCAGTGAAAGGGCCACCGTGGTTTCACGGTCGCCCCAGTTGGTAGCGGTCTGAATGCTCCAGCCAGGCTGTTCTTGGAATTTGAGGCCGGTAGTTTCGTCGTGATATTCACTGGTTTCCGATACCGGCTTCACCTGCTGAGGAAGCTGTCCTGTTTTTCGCGCGGCGGTTGTCTTTTCGACGAATAACAAGGCGTCGAATCTTTTCACGACGTCAAATCGCACCAGATATTGCGAGGCTGACTTTTCGGAGTAAGTGGCGCCG
Source organism: uncultured Acidobacteriia bacterium (assembly GCA_903881085.1). Taxonomy (GTDB): domain Bacteria; phylum Acidobacteriota; class Terriglobia; order Bryobacterales; family Bryobacteraceae; genus CAIRSA01. The sequence goes on along the minus strand of CAIRSA010000585.1, from coordinate 2,076 downwards.
ATACCTCGCGACTGGTGAAATTGGTTCCACCAGTCGGCTATGACACCCGATTCAGGCACTCGGCGCAGGTCGAGGGCCAAGTGTGGAAGTCTGGTCTCGGCCAACGTGGCATCCAGACTTCCAGACGGAGCTGCGGCAACCGTGAAATCGCGGAGACCCGATTGCGGATCCACAGCCTGGAAGGAGCCGCGGTTGAACATGAAGCCGAAGACTACCATCTGCTTGCCGTACATCCTGCGCAACGATCCTCCCATGAGTGAATTGGCATCCGCACCTACATGGCCGTTGTGTGCCCATAAGACAATCTTGGCTTTCGGGGACTGGTCGAGAATCCACTTCACGTTTTGCGCCATACTCTCATCTCGTGCAACCTGGCCGGCGCGGAGCTGCATGCATTGCAGAACCACGCGGGCGTTTTGAATGGCCCATTCCATGTCGCCAGGTTTCGCCTCCTTGGCGGCGTACTGCTGCCGGGATTGCTCAAAGTGGTGAACCACCTGCGCCCAGGTTGCGGAGGCAGTTTTTGCGTCCACGCCGTCAGTTGGCGGCCTGTCGGTGCGCGTGTATTTGATGCGCAGACTGTGGCCGCCGTTGTGATGGACCTCACTGTTGGTCTGCGTATCGTAACCATTGCCACTTTGGAGGTAGAAGCCCTTCGCGCCGTTTTCAAAGTCGAAATCAAGCTTGTCGGCGCCGGTGTAAGGCTTGCCGTCCACCTCCAGCGTGAACCCATCGAACCACGCTGTTCCGTCGCCCGAGAGCGTCGCAGCAAAGTTAATAGTGCGCGCACCGGCAGGGACGGGCAGATCGATCTCGTACTTTTTCCAGTCGGTGGTTCCCTTTAGCCCAAGCTTTTCCAGGCTGCTGAATGCGAGCACTTCCTTTGCGCCATCGACACGCAGCAAAAGACTAGCGGCTCCACGCGTTATGCCCTCGGTCTTGATGTAGCCGCTGAGGTGAGCACGCCTTTCCGCAGCTCCCTCAATGGGGAGCGTTGCGCGTGCGGCTCCATACGCGCCGGGCTGCTGGTCCATCTTCGCCATCATTGCATTGGCGGAGGCAGTTTTGAGGGTGGGAAGATATTCGGGGTCGTATTTGGCTGCGAACTCGCGGACAATTTCCAACGCTACATTCGGGGTCTGCATGTCGAACCCGGTGAACTCAACGCGGCCCTTGCCTGACTGGTTGAATTTGCGCATCCATTCGATCATGGCCAGCACCTCTTCGGTATCCCAGGTCCAGAAGTACATGCCCTTGAGGAGCTTTCTTACGTCGCCCTTGCCGGTGAGGACGTACTCATTCAGGCGGTAGGCTTCGGGCATGTTGGCCTCGATGGAGAAGATGGTGAAGCCCATCTCGGTGGCAAGAAATTCCAGCATGCGATGTTTGAGTTGGAAGAATTCGCGCGTGCCGTGCGTGGCTTCGCCGAGCGAGACAATACGCGCGTCGCCTACCACTTGTTTCAGTTTCTGCATGTCGGCAAAGCCGTGGCCTGCCTCGGGTGTTTCCAGTTTGATGGCGTTGGCGCGGATCCAATCGACCACCGCTTGGTTTTCGGCGGCGTGGGCGATGGCCGCACAGGCCAGTGTTAGTAACGTCAGGCGGATTCGTCTCATAAGGTTGCCCCCCTAATTACAACCAGACGGAATTATTGTGTCAACCGCGCAAGCCATTTTTCTCTGCTGTATATTGAGGCCGAGCTGAGCAGGTTTGGAAACACAAGACAAGATTAACCACGAATGAACACAGTTGGGCACAGATCGTTTTAGTGATTGAACCCAGCCATACCTACTGCACCGAAATCGTAACCGGGGTGCTGATCGCCCCTCAATTGGAGGCAGCGTTTCGGGTGCTGTGGATGCATTTATCGGTAGAGATTAGCGATGCAGCCTGAGCCCGTGTTTTAATGCTTGAACCCAGCCATACCTACTGCACCGAAATCGTAACCGGGTTGCTGATCGCCCCTCAATTAGAGGCAGCGTTTCGGGTACTGTGGAAGCATTTATCGGTAGAGATTAGCGATGCAGCCTGAGCCCGTGTTTTCATCTGTGTCCATCTGTGTGCATCCGTGGTTAA
>CAIRSA010000584.1 GCA_903881085.1 uncultured Acidobacteriia bacterium | reverse complement strand
TCTTCGTCTTTCATTCAAAATTCAAAATCCAACATTCAAAATTGCCCGCCAAGCGGACTCGTGGGCGCGGCGAGGCCATCACGCCCTAGCTGCGGCTGTCACAGCTTTTTTCTTGTCGGCTTTTTTCTTTGACGCCACTGCTGTCAGGCGCTAGCGTCTGACGCATGACAACCCTCCCGTTGCGCGAATTGCTCCGACATCCCACGGCCGTGAAAAAGCTCACGGCGGCCGGTCTGAGTGTGCAGGTCACCGATAACGGCAAGCCCTTATGGGTGCTGCGCTCCGCAACCGCGCCTGCACTGGCAGATGCTGACAAGCAGTTTGTGGATGACGAACTCGATGCCATGCTCGCGGAACGCTGCTCCACGCATTCTGCGGCGCAACTGGTGATGGATTCCCGGATGCCATGACCTACGGAGACTCAAGTTTCGTGCTGCGCATGCTGACCAACGAAGTCGGTTCAGCAATGGCTGTGGCGGCTTTTCGCCGACTCGGTCGGCCAGCCTTGGCCTTCGGTCCACTGCATGAGATTGAGATCAGGAACGGATTGCGCATGAAGGCGTTCATGGAAATGAGGTCGCGGACGGCACCTGGCAAGGCGGAATTACATCGCGAACTCTCAGCGTGGGAAGGACGATTGGAGCGGTTCCTGGCGCGCGGCACATTGGTGCGGGTCGATGTGTCATGGGATAAGGTTGTGGCGGCGGCGTTGGGGCTTTCGCGGGAGCAAACGTTGCGGCTTGGAACCCGGTCTTACGACATTCTTCACGTCGCCATGGCTGCCGAACTGCATTGCCGGGATTTCATTACCTGCGACCTAAGACAGGCAAAACTGGCCCGCACTGCCGGGATGAAGGTCACTGAAATATGACTCCGTTCCCTTCAGAGAAAGGGACCGGGAAATAGCCTGATGAAAAGTAATGATCTTAAATTCCAAGCATTTACGCTTCTGCCATTTCCATCATCGGCCGGGTGCGGCGACTGGGCAGGGGTTTGGCAATGGACTCGAAATGCTGGAGCACCTCCTCCACCACCGCGCACAACTCGGCATAAAGCCGCACCGGATCATCCCCATGGATTCCCGTGATCAAATCCGGGCACCTTCCGATATAGGTTTGATCCTCCTCGCTCCACTCCACCCATTTGTGATATTGATCTGCTATTTTCATGGTTGAACCTCCTCGATGGCTCTCTTGGTCTGTTTCTCTTGGTAAACTTTCGCGTCAGCGCCTTCAGCACCACTCAGCGTCACCGCCCCGGCGAATCGTTCATGGACAAACTTCCGGTGGGACCCCTTGCCCCCGCCGGGGATTTGCCGGAATCCAACCGCTTGCAGTTCCTTCATGAGTTCCCTGACCTTCTTTGGCACACCGCAGGATAAGCAAACCATGGATGCTGCGCAACTTCTCTTTTACATTGAACTGTTTCTCTGTCCCTTTGGGTGATCAAAAATAGGCAGTTCTGCCTATATACGGATTCCACGGCATGGTCCAGAGTCGCGTTTGCCACCGGACGGAGTTGCATGGACGCCGCTCCGCCGGAATTGGCTTCCTAACAACTAAAAAACAAACAGAATGAAGAAGACATCGACCCCCACCTGCCGGGCGCTTGCCGCCACCTCCAATTTCCGATTTGCGGGATTCGGAATCCTCCTCGCCCTAGCGGTCAACGCGCAGGCGTCGATGATCCTGAATCTGGATCTTAGTTTCGATCAAGCTTCCATCCCCGGGAAGGTGGACTTTATTCCGGGAACGGCTACAGGCACCTTCACGCTGACCGGAACTTTTTTTTCTAACAGCGTGGGTGACGTTTATGGTGGTGGTCATTCTTTTGCATCCAGTTGGAGCAATATCGTCTCATCCCCGCTTCCTGATCAGACCGACCTTAGGTTCTCTTTGGTTCCGCAATCCGGCACGGTTACCTATGATGGAGGCACCTACGCCCAGACCTCGATCGGGACCAAGATAACATATGTCCCGCGACCTGCTCCAGTGGTCGTGACATCGGGGAAATTAGTGGCAACCACCGCCCCGTGGGCGGCCGAAGCGCCCAGCGCCACTGCGCTCAGCGTCAAGGTGGGAGTCAGCAATCGGCGGCACGTGTTTACTTTATTATTTTTGTGATTCATGTCTCTCTTGTTTGATGTTTCTTGCCAATCGCGGTGGTGAATTTCCGTTGGCCAACGCGAATCATAGAAATCCGGCGAATTTTGTCTATAGGCAGGATTGCCTATACCGGCGGCGGCCTGGAACCCCCTCAATGAGAGTGGGCGTCCCGCCCACATTGCTCATGAGCTGCCAATGCCAAGCGGAATGCCTCATTTCATTGGCCTGCCATGGGCCATGGCCTCAAGGAGAGTGGGCGTCCCGCCCACATTGCCCATGAGCTGCCAATGCCAAGCGGAATGCCTCATTTCATTGGCCTGTTATGGGCCATGGCGGCCAGAGGCCGCCACTCCTTGAGGGAGCGCAATTGAGTCACTGCACTCTTCGTCTTTCATTCAAAATTCAAAATCCAACATTCAAAATTGCCCGCCAAGCGGACTCGTGGGCGCGGCGAGGCCATCACGCCCTAGCTGCGGCTGTCACAGCTTTTTTCTTGTCGGCTTTTTTCTTTGACGCCACTGC
>CAIRSA010000583.1 GCA_903881085.1 uncultured Acidobacteriia bacterium | reverse complement strand
TAGAACGACGCGTCGCATTTGGGGTCTGACACCTTTTTTCGGCCGTTTTCTTGTCCGCCGTAGCTTTAGCGAAGGTGGATGCCGAAAATGGGCTGTCTGACCCCAATTGCCCTCCAACGCAATGCCCCAATGACTCGCTCACCAAATCGGAAGCTCGCCTCATCAATGCAATGTAAGCGACATTGGAGTCTAACTCTGCCGCGTCCCGAAAAGTCCGGACGCGGCTGGCACGAGTGCCCAATGCCACGTGGGTCTGCGCAGTCAATGTGACGTTATTTTTGTGTGGCCCCTTAGTCTGAGTGAAACGGGGTTTAACTTTACCGCGACCTATCTGGTTGCATGCTTGCCAGGTGACTGCGTTTATTCCATTCCTTCTCGCTCCTCCGGCTGGGTAGTAGCTCCAGTAGCCGAATACCGGCCGTCGCAGCCGCATTGACCCGCGTAGAATACAGCCTGCGCATTGATCCTGGAAAAAGCTGTTGCCCGTAACTTCTGCGGGAATGCACGACTCTGCAAACTGGGGACTGCCTACATGTTTCCGGCGTCTTTTGCCGGAATCATGCGGGCTGTCCCCTCTTTGCCCCACGAGATACCGCCCGCAATGCGAGTCACCCGGCAGGTGACGAGCACGTTGTATGCAACACATGCCAAATGCTGGAGATACCATTTCCAGTTACGTTCCACTGCTCTTTCGCGGTTGATGGGCAGGTCGCCTCGGGCACCGCAAATTTGGCAATGCTATTGGATTGGCACTCGGACCTCCGCCTCAACCGCCAATCTGAGCCAAAATCGCAAACGGAGTAGCAATCAACGGGTCGTCTTCCTTAACCAGATTCTCCGCATTCGACCAAGATCCATCCGCCCTCTGCCGCCGCTCCAGTTCCCCCGTCACATCCACCCCCACCGCCGCCCGAACCGCCGCGGCATAATAAAACGCCAGCCCCTCAGGCCACCGGTCATAAGCCGGCCCAACAAACCCCGCCACCGCCATCCCTCGATGGTGCTCCCGCAGCCACCGAGTAGCCGCAACAACCCGCCGGTCACCGCGCGAATACCCCGCAGCCACCAAAGCCAACACCCCGTCAGCCGTAGTAGTCCCGTAACTCCGATACAGCTTCCCCAGCTCCCCGGCCTTATTCGTATCCGCTTCAGTAGTCGAAAAGAAAAATCCCCCATCCGGATTCTGGCACCGCTCCACGTAAATCCGTGCCGCCTGAATCGCCGGGTCCGAAACCGCCACACCACCCGCGCGCAACGCCTCCAGCACATGCCGCGTCATCGAAAGATCCACATGCCCAGTATCAGGCGGCGTCCGCACCTCACCGCCCATCCCCCACGCCCCAAACGCCGCATCCGCAGGCTTCCACCCATTCCGTTGCGCAAACTGTTGCCCGCGCAGATACTCCACCATCGGCCGCCAGCCCTCCCAGCCAGCCCGTCGCAACGCGCAGACCGACAGCGCAGTCGAGTAATTCGGAAAGTCGGGGATATCCGGCTCCGACATCCCCACAGCCCCATGTCTATTGGTGTTGGCGAGGATAAACCGGACCGCGCGCCCCACGCCAGCCTGCGGCGCATTCGGCAACCGCAGCAGCGCGTTCAGCGCAAACGGCGTCAGCGATTGACCAGAGCGCAGCAATCCATAGGTCCGGCTATGCCATCCGCCATCCTTACCCTGCTGCCGCCACAAATAATCCGCCCCCCGCGCCAACGCAGTTCGCGGCTCGGCAATCGCCGCCAGAGAAAGAAATCCCCGCCGTGTCATCGCTACTTCCTCTCCCGCTCAGCCGTCAACGTCAGGATCGCCGCGCCAGTAACCGCAACGCGGCCCGTGATGCAGTGGTGGCCCGCCCACGTGCCGTCCTCGTTCTGCAGCTTCACCAGCTTGGTCTTAATCTCGATGTTCCACTTGTCCCACTCCGGCCCACCCGTGCGACGCAAGCTGTCGCTGATGTTCAGGTATGAGAAAAACTCCTCTCCACCCATCGATCCAAAGCCCGTGACAAAACGAGAATCGGAAAGTTTCCCCGTGATGGCCTTGATCTGTTCCTTGTTCTTCTCGCGGTCTTTCTCCGTGCGCGACAACTGCTCCAGCTCCTGCGCCCCCTGATACAACGACACTCCAGCCGCCGCGGCCGCCGGTGCATTCGACGAACGCCTGGTGTAATCATCCACGCGGGCCAATGTTTGCGGTGCCACCGCGACACCCTTCTTGCGCGCCGCATCCAGACTTTGCGATGCCATCGCCGTGCCCAGAATCGGCGCCCACCCGCCCGAGGTATTCCAGCTGCCATCCTGCAACTGATTCTTCTGAATCTTCGCCACGCACTTTTCCAGCGCCGCGCGCACTCGCGCATTGGCCTTCGCGTCGCCCATGTTGCCATCCAGTTCAGCCAGCAGTTTGGAGGTGAGGAAGGTGTCGATAAAAGGTCCGAGCTTGCGTTGAATCTGCGTGCCATTCACGTTGGTGATTGACAGGCCCTCGGCGGGACTCTGCTCCACGCGCGCCAGCAGAAACGCCACAGCCCGCTTCAACGATTCGCGATAAGGTCCGCTCTGTGGCGTGTTGCCAGCATGCAGCAGCGCGGCCGCGGCCACTGCGGTGTTGGCAACATCGTTGCCCTTCGATTCCAGCCGCTCCCCTTGGCGGACATACGACGTCTCGCCGCCATCCTGCCCCCACCCGCCGTCGTTGCCCTGTACGGACACAAGCCACTTCAGGCCATGCTGAACAGCACTGTCGGCCACGGGGTCGGCCTTCGGAAAGGTGGTTCCGGCTATGCACGCAGCAGCGACGATGCCGGCCGCGCACAATGAAATCATTCGCGTATGGTTGAGTTCCAAGTTGGTCTCCTTAGCAGCCCAGGCTGCAACCATGGAATTCCACCGCTGCCGGAATCCTTTCAGCTTTCTGAAAACCAGTTGTTAATTTCGGTGAAGTTTTTCTTGACCGCCAATCGCGTCGGCGATATACTGATCCGGCTAACACAATCCGAGGAGGTCCTGCATGCGTTTGCTCTGGATTTCGCTTCTTTTCATGCCATTGCTCGTCAATGGCCAACCTTCGAAGGTAACTTACGCCTACGACGATGCCGGCCGCTTGGCCTTGGTCGATTACGGCAATGGACAAAGTGTCGCATACACCTACGACAAAGCCGGGAACCTGATTCGGAGCGAAGCCAAGTCATCCGCCGCTGTCCGAAAATCGAAGGATGCCTCAAAGCCCTCAGCGGAACAATCCGGTCAAACAAAGCCAGCAAAGAAGGAGAAATGAGATGCGATTCGATTGCCGGAATTTCGCATCCCGCAAGTTTGCATCTTGGATGCTGTCCGCCGCATTGCTCAGTTCCTCCCTCATCGCCCAGAACCGCTCTGGTGGCGATGGCGGCAATCGGGGCTCGGGCTCTTCGTCAAGCAATGATGGCGAGTCCTCCGCTATTTCTCAGCAATTTCGCGACCTAATTATTAGCCTTGTCAAGAACCCACCAAAACCTGGCTCCCTTGGGGGTGGTATGTTCGGATTCTTTATTGAAGATGCAGTCCGTTCCGAAAGGTCCTCGCGGTGCGGCCGCCCGTTCGGAATTTCTAATAACGTATTCCGTCCATCCACGGACCGCCGTGTCGATACCTTCTTCGATAGAAGCGACGTTCGAAGCAGCACCGGGCTTTTCAATTGGGTCGCAACCGTTCTCAAACTGACCGATTTGAACCCTGCGTTGCCAAGCGGCGTGCTCTGGCTTCTTGCCTATATCAATAGCTTCGCCGCCTTTGGTAACGGGAACTCTCTGCTCGACATGACAGGCGCCATCGCAGCCGATGGCTCATTTAGCGGCATGGGCACGGGTAAGATCTTCGGCACTGTGGATGTGAAGGCCACCGCGGCCTTTACTCCGATGATGCAAATGCCAGGATTCTTTGGATTCCCCAACGGCAGCTATACACTTTCAGGAACCCCCGCCGCAGGCCCATTTACAAACCAATATTCCATTAGTGCCACGCAGGTCTTCAGTCAGGTGTCCTATATCTCCACCTTCGCCTCCAGCAGCGACGATCCGGTCTCGGCGGCCACCGGCGAACTCTATAATCTCTACGATCCTGATCTTGACCTGCGAGGCCTTCTTCCTTTCCAGTTCAGGCGATACTACGGCTCTTACCTCGGCATGAATGGCGTAACCAGCGCCCTCGGCGCGAACTGGATGCATAACTTCGAAATCCGCCTTGCGGTTTCCGGCACGGTCGCCAAACTCATCGGCTTCGGTGGGGGCATGGTGCAGTTCAACCAGTCGGCCGGGAATTGGAATCTTACTTCTCTCGGCCGGTTTCCTTATCAACTGGTGGCTTCAGGCGGAAATTTCCGTTTTTCGGATCCCGTCGACGAGCTGATCTACACCTTCAACTCCACCGGAGGATTGATACGCATTGAGGACCGCAATGGAAACGTCCTGACCATCACTCAGTCGGCCAATGGGCCTGCGCTTGTCACCGATGGCCTGGGCCGCACCCTCACTTTCACATATACCGGAACCAAACTTACCAAGGTGACCGATCAGTCCAACCGCTCCGTCTCCTTCACCAACGACGCCACAAACCTGACCTCGTTCACGGACGCCCAGGGTAACATCACCGCCTTTCAGTACACGAGCAACAAAGCCACCCCTGGCCTCATGATCAATTCTACTCGTCCCGCCGGCAACAGACCCTATTCGCAGGTATATGACACGTACGCCCGCGTTGCTTCCCAGGTCGATAGCTTCGGCAACCGCACCAGCTGGCTCTATAACAATGCAAACGTCTCCGGTGCGAACACCGTCACGGACCCGCTCAATCACGTCACGAAATTCTCGCATCCCAGCCTGCTGGAGATGTCCGGCTTTACTGACGCGGCGGGCCAGTCCGGGGCCATTGCGTTCGATACGCTATGGAGGCCAAGTACCGTCACCGACCGGCTCGGCAATAAAACCATCGTCACTTACGACCGCTCCAGCGGCTTCCCGGCCACGATCACCGACGCCTTGGGCAATCGGACCACTTATATCTATGCTTCGCAGACCCAGGGCGGCTTTACTTATTACCGGCTGAGCACAGTAACATACGCCGATGGAACTTCGGAAGCGTTCACTTACGATAACTTTGGCAATCTCACCGCCGAAACAACGCGGGATGGTAAGTCGATTACAAATACCTTCAATTCACGCGGCCAGGTGCTCACCTCCACCAACCAGGCTGGCGGAGTAACCACTCACACGTACAATGACGATGCCACGGAGGCCTCTCTCACTAACGCAGTTGGCGAAGTAACGAAATTCTCCTACGACACCGGTAAAGAACGTGTCGCCACGTCGAATGCATCGAATACCAGGGACGCGGGCGGCCGTGTGGTCAGCACCACCAACGCCCGCGGGAAAGTGACTAAGCGCGTCTTTGACGCCAACAACAACCTGAAATCGGTGACCGGTCCGCTCAACGATACCGTCGCCTTTCAATATGATGCTCAGGACCGGCGCATCAAAACGACCGATGCGTTGGGTAACGTTGACACAGTGACATATAATGCAGTCGGCAGGGAAACGTCGTTCACCAACGGCGCCGGCGAGAAGTATACCGCGACCTACGATGTGCTCAATCGCTTTCAGTCCGTCGCCGATCCCGCTGGTAAAGGGACATCGTTCGGCTTCGACGCGGAGGACCATTTGACCTCCACCACCGATGCTACCGGCGCAACCACCAAATTTACCGTAAACAAGGTGGGCGACATAACTCGCCTCACAACCCCCCTTAATGAAAACTTCGACTATACCTGGGATTCCATGAGGCGTTTGACTGCTGTCGCCGATCCTCTCTCCCGCAAGTACTCCTCCACTTACGAAAGCCGCGGCCTGGTTTCGACCATGAGCCTGCCAGGCGGAGTAACAGCCACTTACAACTACGCTGAACTGGCGGGACTCGCAAAGGCTACCGATCCCAACGGCAACGCCTGGACCTACGCTTACGATAAACTGGGCCGCCTGACGTCGGAGACTGACCCGCTGGGCCAAACCACCTCCTATACCTATGGTCGCCGCAATACTTTGCTGGCTGCCGCTAATGGAGCATCCTCTGCCGCTTTTACTTACGATGAGAATGGTAATCCACTGCAAAAGAACTACGCAGACGGCACTGCGCTGGCCTTCGTCTATGATGACGAAGATCATCTCGTCAGTGGAAACGGTTTCGCTCTCGGCTATGATCTCAACCGCCGCATCGCTCTCTCCAATGGCTTGAAGATTTCGCGCGACGCAGCCGGCCGCATCGCCAGTATCCAGTATCCCCAGGGCGCCGTTACTTACGCCTATGACAGTCGCGGACTGCTCGCGAGCATTACCGACTGGGCCGGCGGTAAAACATCCTTTGCCTACGATGACGCCCGCCGTCTCATCTCCATCGCCCGCCCCAACGGCGTTGTGACAGCACGCATCTTCGACAAAAACGGCCGCCTCTCAGGCATTACGGAAAGCGCTTCCACTGGAACGCTTTCGTCCATTGCGACGCAGCGAGACGCCCTCGGTCGTATCACCTCCGAAGATCGCAATGTTCCCCTGCTGCCATCGCCTGCGTCAGGCGCATTGCCGCTCGCCTACGACGCCGCCAGCCAAATCGCGGCGGCCACTTATGATGCCATGGGAAGGCAGATCACCGGCGATCCTGCCGCCGCATATGTCTGGGACGGCGCATCGCGCCTCACTGGCTACACTCGCGCAGACGGCTCGGCCGCATTCACCTACGATGGGCTGGGAAAACTTCTGACACGCACTGCGGCCGACGGCTCCACGCTCAATTACGTCTGGAACTATGGCCTGCCTCTGCCTTCGCCCGCCATCGTCCAAGATTCCACGGGCGACAGGCGGTATTACATCCATTTGCCTAACGGAACACTGTTGTACTCGATCGAAGCGGCAGACAGTTCACGGCACTTCTATCACTTCGACGAATCAGGAAACACCCTCTTCCTGACCGGCGATTCCGGAACAATCACGGATTCCTATGGAGTAACTCCTTACGGAGAGTCCGTCACGGCCGGGCAGGGAAATACGCTCGATAACCCGTTCGTATGGCAAGGGCAATTTGGCGTGATGCAGGATGGCGCAACCGGGCTTTACTACATGCGCGCACGCTGGTACGACAGCGCCTCGGCGCGATTCCTGACTCGCGATCCCCACCGCTCGCTCGACCCCCGCTTCCTCAACCCGTACCAATACGCCATTGGAGACCCACTCCGTTTCACCGACCCCGCCGGCCTCAATCCGGCTAATATTGAAGCAGTTCAGAACCCTTCCGTCGGCCGCAAGTATGATTGTGTGGAGGGCGATGTCTGGGCGGCCTTGGGCGATTTACTCTATCCGGTCGGCAATCGTCCTCCCATGGTATTGCCGAATTTCATAAGCTTTGACTCAGCCGACCTGCCCACGCAGGAAACCTACACGGTGGAGACGCCAACCACGGAAAGGGATCCCCCCCATTATCCGCTCCACATCTTCTGACCGGCAGCAAGCGCCTCTTGCCGTTTAGCGCGGGCCTCCGGGAGGCGGAACAGACGGGAAATCCAGAGTCGCTTACATTGATTGGACCGGCGAATCGCCGGTCCTACCCTTGAAAACATTGCGCTTCCATGGGTAGGACAGGCGACCTGTCCGCCGTAGCTTTAGCGAAGGAGGATCCGCCTGTCCAGATACTAATGATTCACCACGCATAGCCAAAATCCCCGCATGACATCAGGAAATCTGAGGTTGTTAATTTCAGAGAACCTTATCCGCTTGCATGACCGGAAAAACTAAAATATACTAGACTGCAACGTTAACTCGCTTGTAAAAAGGTTACTCCCTGTATGAAACATAACCATGCTGTTCGTTCCATGATTGGTCTATTCACGGCCTGTCTACTTGCCATAGCGCCGCTCACTGCCCAACAGGTCAGCGGCAAGATCAATGGCGTTGTCGCCGAAGCCACTGGCAGCGTAATCGCCGGGGCCACCGTGAAGATCACCTCGGAATCTACCGGTCAATTCCGCGAAACAAAGACCTCCCAGGAAGGTGTGTTCGAAGTGACCAGCCTCCAACCTGGCATGTATAAGGTAGAGGTCACCCATGCGGGCTTTAAGCGGCTGGAACAGGGCAAAATTGAGTTGACGGCCAATCAGGCGATGTCGCTCGGGCAACTGAAATTAACGGTTGGCGACGTGGCAACCACCATGGAGGTGACGGCCGAAGTGGCGCAACTGCAGGCGGCGAGTGGTGAGCGCAGCGGCGTTATTTCTTCCGAAGAGATCCGCGACTTGACAGTAATCAACCGCGACTTCCTGTCGCTGGTTTCGCTCCTGCCCGGCGTAGTGGACACCCTCGGCTCCTCAGAAGTGCAGGGCTTCGGCTCTGGGAGTTCCGTCAACGTCAACGGCGGCCGCTCCAACGGCAATAGCATTACAATTGATGGCGGCTCCACTGAAAACACCAACGGCGGCAACGGCAACAACTATGTGAGTCTCGATTCCATCGCCACTGTGCGCATCATCACATCCAACTACCAGCCCGAATTCGGCCGCAAGCCCGCCGCCAGCATCATGGCCATCAGCAAGGGCGGCAGCCAGAAGATTCACGGCGGCGCCTACTGGCTCTATCGCCACGAATGGATGAACGCCAACCAGTTCTTCAACAACCGCCAGGGACTCCCCCAGACCCCGCGCCGCGTCCAGACCCCCGGCTTCAACATTGGCGGTCCCATTCCGCTGCCCGGCCGCCTCAACAACGGTAAGTTCAAGGCCTTCTATTTTGGTTCGCTTGAGTTCATCAAAGAGCGTCAGCCCAAGGGTATCATCAACCAGACCACGCCCACGGCAGCTGAGCGCACGGGCGATTTCTCAAACTCCAAGAACGGCACCACTCCCATCTTCATTAAGGACCCAACGCTGACCGGCACGTGCAGTTCAGCCAACCGTGCGGCTTGCTTTGTGAACAACATCATTCCGGCCAGCCGTATTGATAGAAACGGTGTGGCTCTGTTGAGCGTACTGCCACTGCCCAATGCCACCAACACCTCAGTAACGCAGAGCCAGTACAACTTTTCCGCGCAGGAAAGCTTGAATATCCCCAAGGTGCTCTTCACGGAGCGCGTGGATCTGGTGATCGACGAAAAGACCAGCATGTGGTTGAAGTACAACTTCTGGTGGGAAGATCAGCAGGGCTGGGCCGTTTCCGCCGGCAACTCCACGTGGGGTTATATGCCTGCCCACTACATCAGCAAGACGCACGCTCCGGCCATCTCCTTCACGCGGATTTTGACGCCCACCATGGTGTTTGAGGCCTCCGCCCGCGTCACCCGCTGGACCGAGGATGGCGCTCCGCTCGACCTGGAACGCCTGAAGAACATCTCTCGCGCCTCCGCCGGCTTCAAGATTCCGCAGCTTTATCCCTCCGGCAATCCGCTCGACCTGCTGCCCAACGCTACCTACGGCGGACTTCCCAACGCCATCAGCACCAGCCTGAATGCACGCTTCCCGCTGCGTGGCGCTGAGACGCCGGGCTTTGCCGATCTCACCCTGACCAAGTCAGCCGGCACCCACACTGCAAAATTTGGTTTCTACTACGAACGCTGGAAGGCCGTGAAGGGCGAGTCCGGTACGTGGAACGGGAGCTACGATTTTACGGTCGATTCCGTGAACCCGAGTGACACACAGAACCCCTTCTCCAACGCTTTGCTGGGCGTGTTCAAAACCTACAAGGAATCAAATAACCGTCCTCCGTTGTACGAACAGTCCTTCTCCTACGAATGGTTCGCGCAGGATAGCTGGAAAGTAACGCGCAACTTCACGCTCGATTACGGCGTCCGATTCGGCTGGTCCACCCCGTTCTATAGTTCGCGCAACCAGGAAGCTGGCTTTGTGCCTTCCATGTGGGACGCCAAGAACGCGGTACGGTTTATCTCGCCCATTCGCGTGAACAATGTGCGCGTTGGCGAAGATCCGCTTACCCATACCGTTTACCCGGCCATCCTCATCGGCGCGATTGCTCCTGGCTCTGGCGATCCGTTCAACGGCACCGTCAATTTGCTCACCAACTCCACTTATCCGCGCGGCCTGCGCGAAAACAGCGATGTGAAGGCTGCTCCGCGCATCGGTTTCGCTTACAGCCCGTTCAAGGATAACAAGACAGTAATCCGCGGCGGCATCGGACTGTTCTATGAAATCCATGAGAAAGATCTGTGGGGCTATGCTCTGCACCTGGATCCGCCGAACCAGTTGACGCCGCAAATCTCCTACGGCAGCTTTGCTTCGCTCTCCGCCTCGCAGGGCTTCCTGTTCCCATCCGCTACTTCCGGATTGAACCCCAAGCGCACCTTGGGCAAAACTATCAGCTACAGCTTTGGAGTGCAGCGCCAGTTGCCGCAGGGTTTCCTGATTGACATCGCCTATGTCGGCACTCTCGGCCGCCACCTGCTGGAGCGCAAAGATCTGAACTCGATTCCGATTGGCACCACCTTGAATCCGAAAAATCTGGACGCTTCCAACAACAACGCCGCATTGCCAAATCAGTTCCTGTATCCGTACCCCGGTTACACCAACATTCAGTATTACAACTACGATGCGAACTCCAGCTATCACTCCATGCAGACCATGCTCAACAAGCGCTTCAGCCACGGGCTCTCTGGCGGCTTGGCCTGGACGTGGTCGAAGGCAATGGACTACGACGATATCGATACCACCAACCTCAGCAATCTGGTTAGCCCCAAGGTGTGGAACTACGGCGAAGCCGGGTATGACCGCACCCACATCCTGAAGGGTAGTTGGGTGTATTCCATGCCCAAAGGAAGTAATCTGATGCCGCACGGCGGGCGCAACTTCATCACCAAAGGCGCACTGGATGGCTGGCAGCTTTCGGGCATTATGACCTTGATGAGTGGTGCGCCCCAGGGTGTTTCACTCGGAACGCAATCCGGCAACGCGAACAACGTTTCCGGTTCTCCCACGGATGCGGCACGCCCCAACATGGTTGGTGTGCCGACGCTGCCCAAGGATCAGCGTACCTTCGCCTTGAACGTAAATCCGCTCGCCTTCGCAATGCCTGCAGTCGGCACACTGGGTAATGCTCCGAAAAACGTGTACCGCGGACCTGGACGCAACAACTTTGATATCTCGATGTTCAAGAACTTCAAAGTGAATGAGCGCATCAAGGCTCAGTTCCGCGCCGAAGCGTACAACATCTTCAATCACACGCAGTACACGTCAGTTGACAACACCATCCGTTTTAACAACACCGCTGGTGTTGTTACCGGCACTCTGAATGGTGTTGCTTACAGAGTCAATCCAGGCGAGCAGGTTCCCACAACCTTTGGCCAGTTCACCGCCGCAGGTCTTGCCCGCCGCATGCAGTTGGGCCTCCGCTTCGACTTCTAACTCAAGGTCCGTCGTGGGGCAGATTGGCAATCGGCAGCCGAGTGGCACTCGGCTTGCTTTTCTATCTATCCCTTACAAACCAGCGCGTCCACAATCCGGATAATCCACCCCGGAGGAATGGACGCGCCACTCAAATACCGCCCATAAAACGACCCAATCAGCATCGTAACCATAGCGTCAATATCGGCGTGCTTCTGAATCTCCCCCATCGCCCGAGCCTCCTCCAACGCCGTGGCCACCATCTCGCGCCGCGGCTTCACAATCCGCTCCCGAAAGTGTTTCATCAGCTCCGGATTATGCCTCTCCTCCGTCAACACCACGCCAATCAGCGCCATCCCATTTGGCCGCAGCAATGATTTACGAAAATTGAAAAGCAGCGCCCGAACCTTATCCAGCCCGTGCTTGCCCTCCACCGAAGGCTCCGCCAACCGCAAACGTTCCAGTGCGGCCGTCGCGATGTCGGCCTTGCCCGACCATCGCCGGTAAATCGTCGGCTTGCTCACCCCCGCGGCAACAGCGATGCCGTCAATCGACATGCGGCTAAAACCTTCTTCGCACATCAACTGCATAGTGACGTCAAGAATGCGGGCTTCGACCTCCGGCTTGCGCGGTCGGCCCGTGGGTTTGATCTTTGCGGTTTGTATGGCGGCTTGCATCGTTACGTTACCGTATCGTATTCTATCTCCCGTAGGGGGATATATTCAATGAAAATCGGAATTCTAGGTGGCGGCAACGTTGGCGGAACGCTCGGCCAAGGCTGGGCCAAATCAGGACACGAAATCTTTTTCGGCGTGCGCAATCCTGACGCAGCCGACATGCAGGCAACACTCGCACAGTGCGCTGGCCATGCCCAGGCCGGTAGCGCGGAACAGGCCGCGGCATTCGGCGAAGTGGTAGTGAATGCGCTTCCATGGCCTGCAACCAAGACGGCGCTCTCTGCGCTGAACCTCAGCGGCAAGGTGCTGCTCGACGCGACAAATCCTATCGCGCCCGACTTCAGCGGACTGGAAGTTGGCACCACCAATTCTGGCGGAGAGTTGGTCGCCGGCTGGGCCCCAGGCGCCAAGGTAGTGAAGATCTTCAACACCACCGGATTTAAGAACATGGAAAATCCAGTGTATCAAGGTGCGAAGATTCCCATGTTCTACTGCGGCGACGATGCAGGGGCTAAGGCGACAGCAGCGCAACTCGCCGGCGACCTCGGCTTCGAACCAATCGATGCCGGCCCACTCACCAACTCACGCCTGTTGGAGCCGTACGCCTTCCTGTGGGTCTGGCTGGCAATGAAAGGCGGCCACGGCCGCGACATAGCGTTCCAACTCTTAAAACGCTAACCGGCTGCCACCGATCACCTCAGAAGAGGCTTGAATCGCCGACGCCAAACTCGACACTGCCGTGTTTTCAAGGGTGGGGCGGGCAATTTGCCCAATGTCACTAAGCAGTTTTTCTCGGTGCTTTCTTTGGCTTGGCCGCTTTTGTCTTCGTGGCGACTTTTCGTTTTGGAAAGGAACAAGGGCGTGGCCAAATCTCGCGGGGGAAACTGCGCCTAGCTCGGC
>CAIRSA010000582.1 GCA_903881085.1 uncultured Acidobacteriia bacterium | reverse complement strand
GGGCAAACAGGGGACGGACAGCGAAATTCCGGCCAAAAACGCCGGAAATTCATGTCCGTCCCCAGTTTGCAGAGTCTGGTTCACCACCGGAATTCGTCGTCAACTGCTCTTTGAAGGATGATGATCGCCGCCTGCTTGCAAGGGCACTGCCTATTTCCAACATTCACCCTGGTATTGGCCGGGTTGAACTCTCGGGCCAAACGGCTTCTCTTTGCCGGAAGCGATCCGTTGTTTTGCATGCCGCCCATTACGCCGCGTAGGTTTGTGCGGACGGCCAATATGCTCGCCTCTTCGCATGGCGGTCTCCACAAGTGAGCCGCGCATCTGCATGGGCACGGCATTCGACAACTCCGCCTACCGGGCGGGCCGGGCGGCTCCGGCCGGAATAAACTCGCCATTACGGAACTCAAATGCGCGCGTGTCTCCTGCTTTGAGCTTCGAGCGGAGCACCCATGTGCGGTGACGTATGGTTGGAGTGGCGTCGTGATCGGAACGGATCGAAAAGCGGCGCAGTTCTCCCGTGCTCCATTCCAGATCTAAGGTGTAACCGCCACGCGCGCGGAGCCCTTTCACGGCTCCGCCCGTCCATTTGGCGGGAAGCGCGGGGAGAAGATCGATTTCGCCTGTGTGGCTTTGTAGCAGCATCTCGGCTATGCCGGCCGCTCCGCCGAAGTTACCGTCGATCTGGAACGGCGGGTGCGTGTCGAGCATATTGGGGAGAGTGCTCGCGCCAAGCAGGCGCTGCAGCAGTTCTGCGGCGCGTATTCCATCGCCTAGTCGCGCCCAGAAGTTGACCTTCCACGCCGTGCTCCATCCGGTGCCGGCATCGCCGCGAAGTTCGAGCGACCGGCGCGCTGCACTGGCCAGCTCGGGAGTGCCGCGTGGCGTGATTTGCGCGGCGGGGTGGAGCGCGAACAGGTGCGAAACGTGGCGATGGTGCGGGTCCGACTCTTGGAACTCCTCGCTCCATTCGAGAAGCTGGCCTTTTGAGCCCGTTCGTAGCGGTGCCAGGCGCGCGAGGCGCGATTCCGCTTCCGCCCGAAACGGAGCGTCGATACCGAGCGTGCGAGATGCTTCCACGCAGGCGGTGAGCAGTTCGCGGACGATCTCCATACTCATTGCCGGCCCCATGGTGAGCGAAACTTTTTCGCCGGTGGGCGCGAGGAAGGTGTTCTCAGGCGACGCTGCTGGGCCGGTAACAAGCTTGTGAGTACGAGGATCTTCGGCTAACGTGTCGAAATAGAATTCGGCGGCTTCGCGAAGGACTGGCCACGCGCGGCTCCTCAGAAACGCGCGGTCGCCAGAGAAACGGTAGGCTTCCCAAAAGTGCAGCGCGAGCCAGGCCGCGCTGTCGTACCACAGCAGTCCGGAGGTACCGCGCAAATCGGTATTGCCCCAGATGTTGGTGCGAGTCGAGAGTGCGAAGCCGCGTGCGCCGAAGCGGTCGCGGGCGGTTCTGCGGCCTGGCTCGCGGAGGCTTTCGGTGAGGGCGAAAAGCGGTTGCTCGAGTTCCGCGAGATTGCCTGGGCCAGCCAGCCAATAGTTCATCTGGGCGTTGATGTTGATGGTGTAGTCAGAAAACCAGGGCGGATTGAAGAGTGGATTCCACAGGCCTTGCAGGTTGGCGGCAAGTCCTCCGGGGCGGGAGCTCGATATCAGTAGATAGCGGCCGAATTGAAAGTAGTCCGCCGCAAGCTGCGGATCGGCAGCACCGGCGGCAATGCGGCGCAAACGCTCGTCTGTCGGGACTTCGCTCAGATCGGGACCTTCCAGCCTGAGCGAAACGCGGCGGAACCAGGCTCGATAGTCTTTCAGGTGACCGGCGAGGAGGCGGTCGAAGAGGGGCGCGGCGGTAAGCTGGGCCTTCGATAGGCCCACGGGATCGGTGAGACGATAGCTCGTATTGGCAGCAAGAATCAACGTGACGGAATCCGCGGCAGTGATGCGAAGCTTGTTGTTTGTTAGCGTAACCGTACCGCCGGAGGGGATTGCGCGCAGAAGGGCGTGGAAGCGGACGCCGCCATTGTCGCACTCACCGCTCATCAACAACATGTCAGGCCCGTTGGCTACCGTGGTTGCTTCCTTTTCTCGTGTGAGCGCTGCTGAGAGAGAAATGGAGCCGGGCCGCGAGGCTTCCAGGCGCACTACCAGCACCTGCGACGGTGCGCTGGCGAAGACGCGGCGTGTGTAGGTAACGCCGCCCAGATTGAAGGTGGATTCAGCCACGGCGGAATCAAGATCGAGCGAACGCCGGTAGCCGGAATGTTCACCAGCGGGGAGATCGAACTCAAGTCGCAGATCGCCCAGTGGCTTGTAAGTGCCGTAGCGCGGATCAGGGCGGATGGTCATTGTACGTTGGGCGAGGGCCTCGGCCTCGCCGTATTTTCCGTTGAAGAGAAGCTCGCGCAACCGGGGAAGATTCTCGCGCATCTCCGGCTTTTCGATGAAGTACGGATGGCCGCTCCAAACGGAGTTTTCATTGAGGTGGAGCACTTCTTCGCGGATACCGCCGCGCACCATTGCGCCCAGCCGGCCATTGCCCACTGGAAGAGCCTCCTCCCACTTCGCCGCGGGTTGGCGGTACCACAGCAACGGCTCTGCGCAGGCGCTTGCCGCCAATAGCAAGAAAGGCACGGCACGCTTCATGGACGCACCACCCCGAAGGTGAGCGTGCGCGCTTTGCCGCGCCATACTTCGCCGCGAAACATAGCGGTGCCGGGAGCAATGGGGACGCGCAACTCGTGCTCGGCGCCCGGTTCGAGGGCAGGAATGGAAACGCTTTTGATTTCGAGCAGGCGGCCCTGGCCATCCATCATATGGATCTTGAGTTCGCCGGACGCGGGTACATATACCGGGAAGTCCGTGCGTGCCGCAAGGCGTATAACAACGGCGCCGGATAGAATTTGCGCCTGGCGCACGGAGAAGCCGGCAAACTCGCGGCGCAGGACCTCGTAACTGCCGCGTGGTTTTCTTTCCGGGTCGACCAGGCCCCATGGGCGCCAGCCATTAACATTGGTGCCGACGTAGCGGCTGCGGTAGTCGTTAAAACTCCAGATGGACGCGCCCGAAAGAAACGGCCGCTTGCGCAACTCTGCGACCATCTGGCGGAACCAGTCTTCACGCTCGGTCTCGTCTCCAACGAAGTCGGCGCGCTGACCGAATTCGCTTACGACGAGCGGCTTATCGGGATAGCGCGCATGCATCGTATCGATGTTATTGCCATTGCCGATGGCGTCACTGTAGGTGTTCATAGACACGAAGTCAACATAGAAGGACCCTTCCTGCTCGGGCGGCACCTTGGTAACAACGCGGTTTGTGGCAAATGTGACAAGGCGCGTGGTGTCGAGCGACCGGACAAGATCGCGCGACGCCTTCACCGATTCGACGCCGGCTGGCGTTTCCGATGCGAACTCGTTGCCCACGCTCCAGGCGACGATGCTGGGCCGGTTCCAATCGCGCTCGATCGTGTCGCGCAGATAGGTGTTGAACTTCTGGTGGAGTTCGGCGGCGAGCACCGCGTCCTTGACGTCGACGTGAGCCGGGCTGGCTGGTTCTTCAACGAACATCATTCCGTGACGGTCTCCCCAATCCAGAACGGCGCGAGAGAGCGGGTAGTGCGAAAGGCGCATGAAGACCAGACCGGCATCTTTCATTAGCTGCAGGTCGCGCCCCACGGCTTCTGGCGGATCGTTCTGTCCCCACGCCGGATGGCTGGGAATACGATTTGCACCGGCAAGGCGAATAGGCTTTCCGTTCAGCAGCAATTGCGTGCCGCTCACTGTAAAGCTGCGTATGCCGAATGAGGCTGTCTCCTGCGCGCCGCTTTCAAGAGAACTGCGCAGCCAGTAGAGCACGGGCGTATCGATGCTCCAAAGGCTGACCTGCGCGGGTTCGAGCGAATAGGTAAGATCCAGCGGTTGTGTGGCGCCGGGGGCGATGGTGGCGCTTGCGCGGGCTGGCTGAACAGTGAGCGTCTCTTCTTCGCGCTTCAGTTCAGCCGTCAGCCGGGCTTCCGCGGGACGGTCGAGTGTGTTGCGCACCCAGACGCGGGCACGCACGGTGGCGCGGCCGGTGGCGAGATCGGGAACAGCCTCAATCTTCTGCCGAGCGATATAGACCGGCGGAGTGTCAATGAGATTGACATCGCGCAAGATGCCGCCATCGTCCCACCAGGCCTTGAGTTGATCCTGCGGATTGGGACCGGGATGCGCGCCGGGGATCGTGTGTTCGTTCCAGCGATTATCGGCACGCACCACCAGAAGATTCGGTTTGCCGGGAAGGAGAGCGGCAGTAACGTCAAACTCGAAAGGCAGGTACGAGCCTTCGTGCTCGCCAAGAAGCTTGCCGTTCAGCCACACTTTGGCGCGCGATCCCACGGCTTCGAACGCGAGCCGTACATGCTCAGCCTGCGTGCTGGCCGGGGCGTTGAAGCGCAGGCGGTACCAGCCGGCGCCGACAAACGAGGGAAATCGCGGATCCACAGACCAGGTATGAGGCACAGCAACGCGATCCCACACGCCGTCGGCATAGGCAGCATCGAACCAGCGATAGCGCTCGCCCCAATCCTGGTAATCAGCGGCGAACTTCCAATCGCCGTTCAGTGAGATGCGTCGCGGTTCGGCGGCGTTTGCCAGCGCTGAAAATGCAAGTACAAGAAGAAATCGTAGCTTCATGGGAGCTTTAGTGGAATGTGAACATTGAATCGGGAAAGAGCAGTTGAACGCATCTTGAAAATGTATCTCCAACATTTGGAATTGGTTGCATGCAACTTGCTCATCACCCGCCGGGTGACTCGCATTTCGGGCAGTCTCGCGTGGGGCAAACCAGGGACAGCCAGCCATTTTCCGGCAGAAATCGCCGGAAAACGGAGGCAGTCCCTGGTTTGCAAAGTACAAGAAAAAATCGTAGCTTCATGGGAGCTTTAGGGGAATGTGAACGTTGAAGGAGTGATCGCGCACGCGGTCCTTCAGAACATCGACGGCGCCGAAGAGCGCAATGGGCCGGTCGCCGTCAAACAGCAGCGCGGGCCGCTCCAGCTTGGTACCGCTCTTTGCGCCGTCTTCCCAGGTGAACTGGTTGTCCAGTACCTTGGGGTGTGCGGCGGGGCCCCAAGCAAAGCCATCGCGCGATTCGAATAGCGCCAGGCCGCCGCCAGCGCCGCTGAACTTGCCCACCACGTCGCGCGTGATGGCATAGTAGCGGTCCTTGCCGCGCCAGATGTATGGATCCTCTGCCAGCATC
Source organism: uncultured Acidobacteriia bacterium (assembly GCA_903881085.1). Lineage (GTDB taxonomy): Bacteria > Acidobacteriota > Terriglobia > Bryobacterales > Bryobacteraceae > CAIRSA01. The sequence goes on along the minus strand of CAIRSA010000582.1, from coordinate 73,748 downwards.
CAGACTTTTTCTGCATCGCCTGCTTCGAAAATATTACCTGGATGGCGTGTATACGGGCCTTCCGGCGCGGGTGCAGTTGCGGCTCCGTAGCGCACTCGCCCGCCGCGCGGGCTGCCATCGTCGATGACACCCTTGTAGACCAGCAACACACCGCCCTCCGGCCTTGCGCATCCGGCAGGATTGCTGACCATCAGGGAATCGAATGCGCCGCTCACAGGATTGGCGTCGAGCGCCGGGCGGTCAAAACGCTTCCAAGGGCCATCGGGCCGGTCGGCGATGGCGATCCCAATGCGTTGATGATTGCGATGAGAGTAGTTCAGATCCTTGGTGATTTTTCCGTCGCCGGTGTTGCCCATGTAGAAAAGACAATACTGTTTGCCGTAACGAAAGATGTTGGGATTGTGCGTGCAAAGGCCGTCCCAATAGTCTTTGCCGCGCGCGGGCAGCACGACGTCGCGATGGCGGTACGGCCCGAGCGGGCGCTCCGAAACGGCGTGGGCGATTTCCGAACTGGTGGCCCAGGAGTTGTGGCCATAGCTGCGAGGCCAGCGTGAATAGTAGAGATGATAACGGCCATCGTCTGAGCGGATAGGTGCACCACACCAGATGTAATAGTTTTCGTCTGCGAGGACAGCTATGCGCGGGACGGGCTGCACCATCGCGGAAAAATTAAGATCCTCGCCGGAAGCGGCGAACGCCGGGGCGGCGGCGAGTTGAAGGAAGCTGCGGCGGTTCATTGGAGTTTTGAAATCTCCTGTTGCGTGAGTGCGCGATTGTAGACCTGCACATCCTGGAGGAGGCCGGTGTAGTTGCGCACCTTTGGCCGCGGCTGATCGTTGGCGGCGATCACATCGCCAACCGCAAGATACGTTTCTCCGGTGGCGCCAAGACGGCCCGGGGCGGTGACATCGCGAGTATCCTGCGTGATGCCGGGCTCAGTCTTGAGCAGTTTGCCGTCGACGAAGATGCGCGCCACGCCCCGTTCAAAGATACACACAACGCGTGTGGCGCGGCCCGCGGTGTAGGCGTTCGGAGCCAATACGTCACGATGGTCCGCGCCACCGCCGATGCGGAAGATCAAGCCGCCGGATTCGGTTAACTGTACAGCCCAGCCCGAGCGGCCTGTTTTGGGAATGCGGGCGATGGGCGACGTGGTGGCCATGCGGTCTGGCGTCATCAGGAACGAGACCGCGATGGCGTCTCCGAGCCCGACGCTGCGATCGAAGAAATAGAACTTATCGTCACCTATGAAGCGGATCGGTTCCGCCATCCCCTGACGCCACATTGGTTCAGTGATCAGGGTGAACGGTGCGGGTTCCCGTACCGGCCCGGGCTTGCGAAACACAATGTCGTCGATTTCGAGCCACTCGCCGGCATCGCCTGCGGAGGCGATCTCAATGGTGACCTCGTGATTGCTGATGGCGAAACGAGGGAGTGCGATGGTGGTCCACGATTCCGAGGAGGCAATTGTGGCCGTCGATGAACCGGCCCGGATCACAGCCTGTTTGAGGCGGGCCGAGGCGCGGACTTTGGCCGTGAGTTCGTAGTCACCGTTGGGGAGGAATTCCAGTGTCTGGCTGGTTGTGGCCTGCCAGTGACCGGTCTCAAGTCCGTGGCGGAGCTTATAACGATCGCGCGCCGCGCCGCCTTCCACGATGCGGCCCGCACCTTCCTGCCGCCAGGCGACAGGCTTGGCTGGGTCAATGCGGTCCTGGTTATATTCGAAACTGCCGTTGGGTAGAAGATTCACGCCCGGGTAATCTTTCGCATAGTAACGGAAATAGCGGAAGGCTGTTTCCGCGGGGAGCTTATCGGCCTCCACCTTTCCCACGCCGTTGAGGGCGGTCAGCCAGACGGCCTGCGCCGCAGTGAGATCCTTCCACTCGGCCCTGTTGACCACTTTGCCGTTGTCGTAGAAGATCACGCCATCGGGTGTGTATTCGTAGGCGTCGAGGAACCAGCCGCCGGGCAGAAACTGCAGCGGAACATTGGCGCGACTGGGCCAAGGCACGGACTTGTCTTTCGACGAAATGTGCAGGTAGAGATTGTTGCAGCCCATGGGTGACTTCGAGTCAATCTCATAGGAATCGATTTCGAAAATGTCATTGTTCGGCACTGCTCCGCCCGCTTGCCAGAAGGCAGAGTGGACGCCGCGGCCTTCCATAAAGGGCCGGGAAAGCGATTCGTAATAGCCGTAGCCGAACTGGTGTTTGCTGATGAGACCTCCGCCGGTGTTCTCGATCTTGCCTCCCAATGTCTCCTGTTTGACCGCGATGTGCAGCGCCCCGCCAGAGACGGAGACGTTTTCGCTTAGGTTCATGCCGTCGATACCAGTGCCGCTCCGGCGGCCTTCGCGGAATTTCCAATCGCGCGCGTTTACCGCGCTGCCGCTGAAGTTCTCTTCGTACATCAGCCGGTAGCCCTTCAGCGAGCGATCGATACTTTGGGCGATCTGAATGGCGAGAACGCGCGAGCCGTCAGGCGTGAAGTGAACGTTGCCTGGGATCTGGAGCTTGTTGAGCATCGGAGTGGCGAAGGTCCACAGGTCATCTATCTCTACGCCTTCCTCGTGCATCACTCGACTGGCGACTTCGTTATACGGCAGTTCGGCGGCCTTCACGTAGGAGTGCAAGTCGGCAGGAACGGGCGTTGTGCTGGCCCAGATGAGTTTCGCGCCGGTGCGACGCAAGCGCGCGACGATGGCGCGAAGATTCTGCTCGTACAGTGCGAGGGGAGTCCGCTGGCGGCCGTTTTGCGGGATAGCATAGTTGCCGTCCGCATCCTGATTGGTGCCGCTCTCAAAGAGGTAGGTCAGGTCGTGCAGCCCGAAGTTGAAATGGATGACGTCCCATTTTGCGTCACCGAGCCAGGCATCGAGTTTCTTCAGGCCGAGTGAACTATTGCCGCAATTCTCCGCGGGCCGGTGCACGTTGGCGCGGCCCTTCAGTTGTTCGCGCACGGCCACGGTATAACCCATGGATACGGAGTCGCCGATCAATAGAACGCGTGGCAGGCCGGGAGTGTCTTCGGCGCGGGCGATGCTCGGGTCTGGCGCCGCCTGCACACGCTGTGGGGCGGCGGCGAGGAACTCAACGCGTCCGTCGTTCACGCGCCTGTCCAGCCGCACGGGTTTCGACACTTCGATGCTATTCACTCGGGTGCGAGTCCAATGCGGCTGTACCGTAATTGCGAGCCGGATGCCGGCCAGCGTGCAGTTCGAAAGCTTTACCTCCACATCCTTATGAGGAAGTAGATACAGGTATTGCTCGTCGGACCTAAGACCGAGCGGCCCGGCCAGCTTGTCCCAGTCACAGGCCGGCTGAGCGCAGGCCGTCACGGCCAACAAGAAGAGTGTGAGGCGGCGCATATTAGAAACTGATCTTCAGCGCCACCTGGCAATTGCGCGGGCTGCGCGCGGTGGTGATGCGCCCAAATAGCGCGCTTGTGTTGCCGCCGCCCGGGCCGCTGGTGCTGTTTGTCGCCGCGGCGACGAACGCGGTATTGGGCTTGCCGAGATTCACATGGTTCGGCGTATTGAAGGTCTCAAAGCGCAACTGTGTGGTGACACGTTCGGTGATTTTGAAGTTCTTCATGGCGGATACGTTGATGTTCACCATCCCTGGTGTAAATACGTTGCCCATGGTGCGCCCCAGGTTGCCCGCGGCGTAGAGCGGAGGATTGTAGAACTGCGAGGTGTCAAACCATTGCAGGGCGTTGCGGTCATCCTTCATGGCGTATCCGCCCCATGTGCTGGGGCGAGTCGCGAAGCTGTTGTTGGCCCCGGTGACATAGAGCGGCGTGCCGGATTGGATCGTACTGATCGTGTTGGTCTGCCAGCCTGCCAGCGCGGCGAGCAGCGCCCGGTTGCTCACTTTGATGAGCTTGTCGCGGCCAATGGGAAGTTCCCACATCGCCGTCAGGATCACGCGGTGCGGCACGTTCTGGCAGCCCACGGAGCGCTCTGGCCTGCGGTCGTATTGCGAATTCTGCCAGCCGCCGCATTTGTCGCTGACTTCGCTGCCGTAGTCGACGTTGGTGTAGCTGCCGATGCCAATCTGCTTGGCCAGTGTGTAGGAGCCCATGAGCGAGAGGCCGCTGGTAAAGCGCCTCCGCACGGAGAAGGTTCCGCCGTGATAATTCGAGTCTCCAAGATTGGAGATGGAGTAGTTCATTGCACCAATGTAAGGGAAGGGCAACGTCAACTGCCTGCGAGTGATGGTGGCCGCGCCAAGCGATCCGCTCACCTTGCCCGCGTAGGGGTTCGGCACCTGGTCATTGAGCGTCTGCCCCAAAGCATAGTTGACCGGGTTGAACTGGTTCAGGTTTACGCCATTCGACTGCAGATGGCTCGAATGGCTGCCGCTGTAAGTGAGTTCGAGCACCCATGCCCGAGCCACCTGGCGTTGAATCGCCATACTCCACTGCTGCGAATGCGGCGTCTTTTCGCCCACCGGAGTGACGATGGTGCCGCTTAGTAGATAGCTTGGCCCGAGCGCTGAGCCGAGCGGCTTAGTCAGTGTCTTGGGCAACTCCGGATTCACGAATGGTCCACTGGAGAGCTTCCAGGCTGGGAAGTTCGCATTGCTTACGTTGAAGTTCGTGGTGGCGGCGCCGAAGCCGCTGGAATTCGGCCCGAAGTTCTGCACGGCGAGATAGTAGACGCTGTAGCCGCCTCGAATAGAAGTCTTGCCATTGCCAAACAGATCATAGGCAAAGCCGATGCGCGGACTGAAGTCGGTCTTGCTCTCGACCATCGGGGTCACGCCGGGAACATTGCCGTAGAGCATCGCGCCAGGCAGGCCGTTATCGGGGTTGATCGCATTTAGCGATATGTTCGAAGAGCGGCCGTGTGCTTCGTGCGCCGGATCCTGATAGTCGTAACGCAGGCCGAGGTTCAACGTCAACCGCCGCGAGATGCGCCAGTTGTCCTGCACAAACGGACTGATTGACCACGCCCGGATGCTCTGGTTTGCTCCCGCGAAAAGCCGCATAGTGCCGCCGGAATAAACGTAACCCAGCAGTGCCGTGGCTAAACCGTTGCCAGTGCCGCCGCTCTGCTGCGGGTTGCCGGTGAGCGAGGAAGAGAAGTTCCAGCTGCCTGAGTCGGAGGAGAGGAAATCGCCGGTGTTGCCCTGCGTCTGGCGCCATTCAACGCCGGTCTTGATCACGTGTTTACCGGTGATCAAGGTGACACCGTCGAAGTATTGAATTCCAGTTCCCGCGCGGTAGGTCTTGGTGTTTATACTGCCGATGGTTGAGTAGCCCGTAATTGCAAAAGCGGGAAACGTGCTCTGCGGGAAATCCGCCGGTAATCCCAGTTGCTTGGGCCAGTTCTGCTCGGCTGTTGGATTGGCGTAGGTAAAATACTGCCGCGAAACGGTGGCGCGAAATTCATTGAGCAGGCGCGGCGAAAAGGTATGGTTATCAGATAGCATAAAGTTCCGCGTCCAATAATTATCGGTGCGACCGTTAATGGCGCTGGGCACGGCCTCCTGCCCGAAGTTCAGGATCGGGTGATGGTAGAAATCCATATAGCGAAAAAACATCTGATTGCGGTCGCTGATGCGCTCGTCGAAGCGTACGGCCTTCTGGTCACTCTGCAGGCCGCCGATGGAGTTTGTGTAGAAATTGTTCTGCTGCGTGAATTGGCTGATCGCCGTGGTGTTCGGCACCGCCAGGAACTTGAGGATGTTCTGCGCTACCGGGTCAAAGCGGCTGGCGGGGATGATGTTGCCCGGGAAGGCGGTGCGGACGTAGCCGCTGCCGGTTGGGTTCACCCGCGTCGTGTCCGGGTCGTAAATCGGAAGCAGAACACCGGTGGCTGTGAAATTGCCAGGGCCGCTGAAATCCCCGCTGCGCATCGCCTGTGTCGGTACCGTCGCGAAACCGTTGGAATTGCTGCTGCGCCGGTAGCCTTCGTAGTTGAAGAAGAAGAACGTGCGGTCCTTGCCTTTATAGACTTTCGGAATGCTCACCGGACCGGAAAGCGTACCTCCAAATTGGTTGTACCGCAGGTAGGGCACGGTCAGGGAGAAGGCATTGCGCGCATCGAGCGCGTCATTACGCAGAAAGTCATACAGCGATCCGCGATAGCGGTTGGTTCCGCCTTTGGTAGCCACGTTCACCACTCCGCCCAGCGTGAAGCCATATTCGGCCGACATGGTGAACGATTGGATTTTGAACTCGGCGATGGTATCTACCGCAGGATTGGCGTTGACTTCGTTCAACACCGGATTCATGTTGTTGCCACCATCAATGGTGAAGGTGCTGTGTCCGCCCGCGGTTCCATTCACGCTGATGTTGGCCACCTCGTAGCCGCGCGATCCAAAGCCGACATTCGCCGGATCGGCGTTGTTCACCACGCCAGGCGTCATCAGGCTGGCGAGCGCGAAGGCATTGCGCCCGTTCAACGGCATCTCAGAGATCTCTTTCTCGCCGAACACGGTGCCGCCGGTTGAAGTCGCTGTGTCCACCAGTTGAGCATCTTCCCTGACCTCCACCGATTGCGTGACGGCGCCGATTTCCATGCGCACATCCACCGTGGCGGTCTGGTCGAGGCCCAACGAGATGCCGCTGCGGAGGGACTTCTTGAAGCCCTGCGCCTCGACTGTCACGCTGTAATCGCCAATGGAAAGCGTAGGACTGGTGAACAGCCCCTCGGCATTGGACTGCGACTTAAATGGGACGCCGGTTCCAGTGTTGAGGATGGTTATCGCGGCACCGGCGATAGCGTGGCCGGAAGGGTCGATGACGCTGCCGCGAACTGTCCCGCCGCCCAATTGAGCGTAGGCCGGGAGCGAGAGGGCAAGCAGAAAAACAAGCGGAAACTTCAACGTGGAGTTCTGAGACATGGTTTACAACCTCTGGATATTTTTATCACGAATTGAGTGCGGAAGTTCGTCGCGATGGCGTTTCCAAACAGCCAGGGCTTTCGAGCCAAGCACAGGGACCGCCGCGATTCATCCGCGCATGTGCGGCGAACCGGCTGCGACGGACGTGTCCGGATGGAACTCATTGCGCGTTCTCCAACACCATCGACACCGGCCCCAGCAGGCCCGATGGACTCGGCCGCTGATAGCGCGTCGGAATGGTGGAGTAGTGGTTCGATAACGCGCTGTACACCAGGACCTCAATGCGATTGGCGCCTGGTCGGGCGAACTTCGTGATGTCCACCCGGTATGGCGGCGCAAGCTTGACGGCGACGGTTGCTCCGTTGACACGGACTTCGGCACTCGCTGAGACGGTGCCAAGGTCGAGCCAGATTCGGGCGCGCAATTGCGCTGGGCTCAAGGTGACTGTCTTGCGATACCAGGCGCCGCCGGAATAGCTGGAAAGCCCATCGATGCGCGACCAATCGCCGGGTTCGATTTTGCCGGGTCCGCAGTCAAAGAGGATCGGTTCAGGCAGTGCCGCGCCGGCATAGGATCCACGCTCGTGCTCCACTCGAATGGCGATTTGAACCGGCGCGGCGGCGGGCTTCGGCAACGCCGCTTTGTACTCGAATGAGCCATCGCCATGGTCTTTGGGTGGACCAAGGCGAACGACCTGCCCGTCGGCCCAGACCGCGATCTTGCCGCGGGCGGCGATCGTCATCGCGCGCAGACCGGGCGGCGACGTGGTGCGATACCATCCTGCGGGATGCGCGTCCCCTGGCCGCGTGTCGAACGGAAGCAGACCGGGGCGGTTGTACCAGATGCTGGCGATTGGGTAGGACTGGCTCCATTCCACCGGGCTGCGTGGATCGAGCAGGGCGAAGTGGCCACGGCCGGGCTTATCGTAGCGCAGCAGTATGGGATTTGAGCCGGCGCGAAGCTGGGCGCTCAGCACGGGAGCCGGCAGCAGAGTGCCATTCACCCAAACGACTGCGGGCAGATCGCCGCCCGCCGCCACGCGGGCCTGCATCGGGCGCGGGGCCGCGACGGAGGTCCACAAGTAGTAGCGCGTTCCACCCGCCTCTGCCGCGTACGAGGTGGTGGTGGGTTTGGTTTCCTTCTTCCCCAGTGCGATAAAATCGGCCGGGACTTCCTCTTTCAAGCCGTGATAACCCTGATGGCCGGGATCGTTTTCCACGCCCCAGCGCAGAGAAAACTCGTACGGACTCCAACGGTACGGCTTGCCGTCGACCACTACCGGGACGGCCGGATCCACGGCAGGCATCGCGGCCAGCAGCTGTTCGAGCGAGGCGTCACTCAGAGTGCCGGGCAGCGGCCCGAGCTTCCAGAAGCGGGGCCCGTACCCGTACGTGGTTTGCGGCCATTGTGAGTCGTCCAGCTTCGGGTCGCTGCCGGCAATCGGCGACGAGCCTTCAGGGGCATACCGAAAGCGGCGCGCCTCGGCAGCTATCAGAGTTGGCGTAGCGGGAAGGCGGTAGTCGCCGAAGCGATTGTCCAACGTCGGCTTGAGTTCGAAATCCCACGCGCCTTCAATGGGGACGCTGGCGGAGTTTGTGACTGGCCGCGCGGCGATGCGTGGCTGCCCCGGTTGGAATACAACGACCTGCGACTCGGTGCTCTCCAGTGGCATGCGAATGGTGGTGCTGCCACCCGATTGACTGAGAACCTCGAGCGCGGAAGTTGCGCCCGACCACGGGTCCCAAAGTTCCACTGCGCCCGTGCTGCGGAACGTGCAGCCGGTTCCCTTCGCTGCCCCATAGACCATGTAGAGATCGCGAACGCCGGCCTTGCGGTGCAGCACGGAAGGCTGCACGGAGGCCTTGCACGAGAAATCGCGCGTGAAGGTGGCGTCAATCATGGCCGCGACGTCTTCGTCTTTCTGACGTTGCGCAGTAGAGAGTTCCTTCGCCATCGCCAGCAGTTCGGGGTCGTCCGCTCCGGAACGTTCACTGGCCTCCGGCATAGCGCCGAGAACCACCACGGTGCCGCCGGCGCGCTTAAACTCCACCGCCTTTTGCATGGTGGAGTGGCGCACAGCGCGCATCGCGGGCAACACCAACACGCGGTACTCCTCGCCCGCCACAGTAAGCTTCTTGTTCTCGACTTTGGCACGCGCCAGCGACTCAAAATCCATGAAGTCGAAGTCGATGCCCTGGGCGTAGAGATAGCGACCCAGCGCGAATGCCGTATCCACGGATTGCTTGCCGTTCAGGCCCGCTTCCATGGCAGCCACCGGGTAAACCACGGCGACATCGGCACGATGGTGACCCTGGCTGAATAGATACGACATGCGCTCAACGGCACGCAGGAACTCGCCCATGTGCGCCCAGTAGGGCATGCGGAAGGTGTTGTCGGGCGGCGCCCATTCCCACCAGCCTCCGTGCGTGGAATAGTACATACCGTGGAGCGTCAACAGATTCTGGCCTTGCGCGAAGTTGCGCCACGTGGCGTCCACAACCTGGGCGCTAGTGGTTCCCCAGCCGCTGCCATAGTAGCCCTCAAGCCAGGTGCGCTCGCGCTGGTAGAGGTGCGTGATGGAACTAGAGACTTTGTTTTTGATCACGTCGGATGACAGGTTCGGCTGGTCATTGCCCGGGCCGGTCATCCAGCGCTGGGTGCGAAAATAGTCGCCAAACTCCGTCACGTCGCGGCCTCGGCCGCCGTGATCGCAGCCGTAGAGCATGCCCCGGCTATGATGCCATTCGTAGAGCGGTTGGAAGTAGTTTTCCTCTTCGAGCGCCACCATAACATCGGAATAATCGAGACGGATCTTCGCCGCGCGCCGGCCGGTGTTTTCAAAGAGGGCGGCCAGTTCAGGCACCACATCGTAGCCCTTTCTGCGCTGGAATTCTGAGGCGAAGCGGGAATTCCAGAGCCAGCCGCGGACGCCGAAAGAAAGTTCGTCTGAGAAGAAGAAGTTGAGCCCTTTGCCGCTCTCGCCAGGATTGCGGTCTTCAAAGCGCTGGAAGAACTTCTCGATCATCTGCTTGCCGCTGAGCGGATGCATGGGGTCGAGAGATACCGGGGCATCCTTGGGATAGACGGCGACGATACGCCACGAGCCATCCGCCCTGGCATAGCGCACCGTGCGACCGCTCAGATAGGGGCGCATATCCACTGCGCTGCCAGGAACGATTCCGCCATTTTCCAATCGATATGCTGTGACGCTGAGCGCTCCCGCAGGCGTATCCCACACACATGCCCCAGGGCAGTTGTACGTCTCGCTCGCCAGCGCGGCACCGTGAATCTCCGGATGGTCCTTCAGGATTTCGTCGATGTACCAGCCATTGCCCGCCCAGCCCAGCGTGTAATCACTGAGGCTGGCCGCCATGCCGCGGCTGCGGGCCTGTTTGAGGAACCAGCCGAAGAGGTCCCACCAACTCTGCGACATAAGCGGAGGGTCGCTCGCGTAGGTCAGCCCGTAGGAGCGGCCACCTTTGTCGCTGTGCGCGTAGTTCACCTGCAATGCCGAGATGCTTTTTCCGGCGACCTGATCGAGATGCCAGGTAAGCCGCTCCTTGGTGAGCGGATCGCCCAGCCACCAATAAAAGGGCACCGCGCCGTAGCCCGGAGGGGGTGTGCGGAAGCCGGGCAACACATCGAGATTGGCAGCGCGGCTAGGATATCCGTCCGGTGGCACCGGGGCGTCGGCTGCGCCTAATGAAAACAAGATGGCGGAGGCAAGCGTGATCAGTGCGATGAGAGATTTCATTAAAGCACTTCCTTCGACGCTCGCGGCTCGCGCTTACGCAGGCACGTGATCATCAGGTACGCCACAGGATGCAGGAAACCCATGACGATGAAGACCGGAGCGTACGACCAGTATGTTACCGCGCGGCCCACCAGGTTGGTGGAGATCATTCCGCCGAGCCCGGAGCCTGCGGCAACCAGGCCGAAGACGGTGCCGACCACCGGCTTGGGATAGAGGTCAAGCACCAGCGCGCTGAGTGAGATCTGCCAGGTGAGGTGCGCAAAAGCGGCGCTGCCGGCGATGCACACCGCCAGCAGCGGAGTGGGCGCGGAATTGATGAGCGGGCTCAGCGGCAGCAGCACGGCCGCGATCGCCATTACCCACAGACGGCTGCGCACAGGTTTCCAGCCGCGCTTGATCAGTACGCCGGAGAAGTAGCCGCCCAGAATGCAGCCTATGTCGGCCGCCAGATACACGATCCACGCAATGCGGCCCACCTCAGCCAGAGTAAGATGACGCGCGTCCAGTAGATACTTGGGGAACCAGAAGAGGTAGAAGTACCACACCGGGTCGGTAATCATTCGGCCAAACATGAGCAGCCAGGTTTCGCGGCGCGTCAGAATGTAGCGCCAACGCCCTTCGGCGGGCATCGCTTCGCCAGCCTCAGCGGCGGTAGCGGAATCGGCAGCGATGAGCGTTCTTTCCTCTTCGGTGAGGCGAGGATGCTCTTCGGGCCGCCGATAAAGCCACAGCCAGGGAAGCACCCAGATCAGCCCCAGCGAACCGGTAAACAGGAACACAGTGCGCCAGTGGAAGCGCGAGCCGAGGTACGCAATCAGCGGCGGGGCCAGTGTAGCGCCGAGCGTAGCACCGGCGGTATAGATGCCGATGACAAGAGCGCGCTCCTTGGGCGGGAACCATTCGGACACGGCTTTGGGTGCGGCCGTATAATTACCCGGCTCGCCCATACCGAGCAGGAAGCGGAAGAAGCCGAGCGAGACCAATCCACGGCTCAACGAGGTAGCCATGTCGGCGATGGCCCACCAGACCACGAAGCAAGCCATGGAGACGCGTGTGCCCAGATAGTCTGTCAGGCGGCCGGCGACCAGATAGGAAAGCGTGTATGCAAGCAGGAAAGCCTGAACGACATAGGAATACTGCAGGTCAGTGATGTGAAGATCGTCTTGAATCGTACGCGCCAGGATGGAGAGATTCTGGCGGTCCATGTAATTGATGACGGTAGAAAAGAAGAGTAGACCTGTGATCCACCAGCGCAGGTTGGGAATCTTGCGCGCCCCATTACTGCTCCGTGCGGCTGCGGACGTTGCGCTAATGGCGTTCGGGGTCACTTTGGCTCCTTCAATGGAATCGCCAGAGGGAACGATGGAGCCAGTGGATCGCTCGCAGCCCACGCCGCCAGCAGGAGGAGCTTCGGCATTTCGAGGCTCTCAAATGGCTGCCAGGCTCGCCTTGTGATTCGGATCATACGGCGTAGCACCTTACTTCAAACAGCGCCGCGGGTGCGCCGTGCGTGGCGACGATTTCGATGTGCAACTCCACGGTGCACACGGGCGATGCCAGCAGCACGGTATTTCTTGTCTGGTGGTTATCCTGGCATTCGAATAACAACGCTCCCCCGGCATCGCGGATCCGATAGTGCTTCACGCAGAAAGGCATGTCGCATTCCGGATGCCCCATCAGCACGGACTCCATTGGATGGTCAAAATCCGTATCGAACGAGAGTTCGATGCGCCCGATGGTTTGTGGCTCTTCCCAGTGCAGCGTGAGGCGGGGAGTTGCATCGTCCGGGCGCGCCACCCAGGCGTTAGGCTGAACGGTCGGCCTGGCGACGCCATTCAAAACATTCGCCCCGCAATAGACGCGCAGCGGAGGTTCGATGCTCAACGCGAGGTTCTTGCCACCCGGACGTCTGGCTGGGAGCCAAAACTCAAACGAATCGATCCCGCTTCCCGCCGGTGGTTCCTGCCGCGTGCCCTTGGCTACCGCCTTGTTCATCGATTGCGCGAGGCTCAAGATTCCGGATACTCGTAAGCTGGTCAGATGCACTGCGACATCGGGATTCTTCAGCAGGCAATAGCTGAGATAGCGCGGAGACTCGATGATGCAATCAGCGGCAATGCGGATTGGTTGGGCGAGCCCCGGGCGAAGTTCGAATGTCTGCCGATGGAGAGTGCATTCGGGCGTGTAGTTCCCTGCCCGGCCACTGCCGCGGACCTCAACATCAAACATTGTGTGGTGTGCGACGTCCACCAGAAACGTCACTTCAGGCAGCGGCCCGGCCGGGACTGGCAGGAGCATGGCACGGGATTCTTCTAGAATTTGCACTTCGCCGCCTGGAGGTAGCTCTTCGAGTTCGAAACAGCTCGACGTTCGCACCGCGCCGCTTTGCGCGAGATCAGCGGAGTCGCTTAGGGCGAGGCCCGGAATATACTGCCCGGCCTTTAAAAGTTCCTGCTGCAGCTCATCAATCGGAACCTCGCGTGGTTGCACTCCGTGCTTGCGGCACAGCACCGCGGCCATGCCGGCGGCCTGCCCGTTATGCGCACAAGTGGCCATCACTCGTGTGGAACCGAATGCTACGTGCGAGACGCTGATCAGCCGTCCTGTAAGAAACAAATTGCGGATGTTCCGGCTGTACATGGCGCGGTAAGGAATCTGGAAGACGCCCTTGGAGTGCCACTGCGTACAGCTTGACAATTTGCTGTAGAGGCCATCGGCGGGATGAAGATCCATGGCCCAGCCGCCAAAAGACACGGCGTCGCTGTGCCCGCGCTGCTCCACAATGTCGCGCTGCGTGAGTATGACATCGCCCTCAAAGCGGCGGCTTTCGCGCTTGCCGGGAATTGTGCCGACCCACTCCAGCGTCATCGTCTCCGCTTCCGGGAATTGGCCGGAGTTCTTGATGTAGTCCCACGCGCCATAGATCACTTTCCACAATTCCCATTTGATCGCTTCCGTGTCGTGGACGGTATCGAGGCGGCCGCCGTATTCGAACCACCAGAAGCGGCAGCCGGAATCCTTGGCCTGGATGTCGCGGTAGCGGGGGATGACGGTGATGTCTTTCAGCGCGAAGGAAGGCGGAATGAAGCGCACCGGCTTGCCTGTATCTTTCGAATAGAAGTACATCGAATGACCAAGCAACTCACCGTAGGCTTTGTCCGGCGCGAAGCCTTCGCCGAATTCGCCGCTGTTTTCCGCACCCATTCGAAAGGCGGCACCGGCCAGGAAACCGAGGATCCCGTCGCCTGAGGCATCGCAGAACAGCGGCGCTTTCACCAGGTATGCGGTGCTGTTCTGGCTGCACCATGCGCGAACTGCCGAAATCGTGTCGGCGTCTGATTTCTCCAGGTCGTGCACGGCGGTATTGAGCAGCAGTGTGATGTTCGGCTCGCTAACAACCTTCTCCAACAAAATGGTGTCGAGAATCAGCGGATTGCCTTCCGGGTTGCGGTGCATGTTCTCGACGAGGATCTCGTCGATCACCCCGCCTTCGCGCGCCCAGCGATTGTTGTTGCCCATGTGCGACGTCGCGCCGAGAATCCACAGCCGCACTTCGCTCGATGCATTTCCACCGAGCACCGGCCGGTCCTGGATGAGAACCACGCGAATGCCCGCCCGCGCCGCGGTAATGGCGGCGCAGACGCCGGCCAGTCCTCCGCCGGCGACGGCGAGATCGGCATCCAGTTCCAATCGAAGTTCTGTTCGCGTGCCTGCGGCTCCTGAGTCGAGAATCATATTTACCCGCCTTTCTGAATGCCGCGACAAGGTCCCGGCAGGCTTCACGCCTGCCGGGTCACCAATTTACTAGAACGTGAGTCGCAGGGCAAGCTGCACGTTGCGCGGACCGCGGTCAGACGTGATGCGCCCGAACAGAGCGTTCGAGTTCTGCCCATTGGTACCAGGCGAGAAGCTGACGTTAGGATAGTTGAGATTGATCCAGTTCAGCGAGTTGAACGCCTCCATGCGGAACTGCAGTTTGGTGCGCTCGCCGAACTGAGTATTTTTGACAAGCGAGGCGTCAAGGCTGAAGATGCCAGGTGCGCGAACATCGGGTAAAACCTTTCCGACATTGCCGTAAGTGTAGCTGGGCGGGTTGACGAACACATCCGCGCGCAGCCATTGGATAGCGTTCGGATTATCGATCGCCGCGCTTTGGCCCGTCGAATTGGGGCGGTCGGCAAGGAAGTTGTTGGCACCGCGCACCACCAGCGGTTGCCCGCTCTGCACGGTGGTGATGGAGCCGATCTGCCAACCACCAATCACCTTGCTCACAATGGCGTTGGACGAGTGAACGCGTTTGCCCTGCCCGAACGGCAGTTCGTAGATGCCGCTAATAATCAGCCTCCGCGATTGATCGGTAGGATCGATTGAGCGCTCTGCGCGACGATTGAAATTGCCATTCTGATATCCGACAACACCGGTCTGTTCGCCGATATAGTTGAGCGGGCTGACAACGCTGTCACTGATCAGCTTGCTTCCCGTGAACGAAGCGAGCAGCGTCAAGCCGCCGGAGAACCGCTTTTCGGCGCTCAGCAGCATAGCGTGATAGATCGAGCTTCCCAACTCCGGGTTCCGCACGCTGATGCTCGAGTAGTATGGATACGGCTTCAGCGACTGCGACCTCGTGATTGTTGCCGAGCCCAGGTTGCCAGCGATACCGGCGTAGGGGTTTGAAACCGCGTCTTGCAGCGACAGGCCGAGGTTAAGGTACTTCGGATCGAGCTGATTCATGTCGTAGCTGCCTGCTGGAAGATGTGTTCCCTTGTTTCCGGTGTAGCTCGCCTCAAGCACAACGTTCCAAGGCAGCTGATGCTGAAGGGAAAGGTTCCATTGTTGTGAGTAGGGCACAGACTGATTACCCTGATCGTAGGTCACGCCGGTGCCGAGCAGATAGCTTGGCCCCAGCTTCGATCCGAGCGGTTGAGTCGGCGCAAAGGGCAGCCCGTTCTTGAGGGTAAACGCGGTGAATGCCGAGTTGTTCCCAACAGGCTGGTAGCTGGTAGACGTGTTCGCAAAACCGGCCGTATTGCCAAAATACAGGACATTAAAGACGTTGGCGAAGAACATCGCGTAACCGCCGCGGATTACAGTCTTGCCCTTGCCAAACGGATCGTAGCTGAAGCCGAAGCGCGGCGCCAGGTTCAGATACTCGGTATTGAAGGGCGATTTCGGCACGCCGTTCAATCCGGCGTAGGTCATCACGCCGAGCAACCCGTTATCCGGATTCTTTGAGTAGGGGTTGAAGTTGGAGGTCCCGTTATTCATTTCGTGCGCGGGCTCCTGGTAGTCGTAGCGCAAGCCAAGATTCAAAGTCAGACGCCGCGCCACCTTCCAGTCATCCTGCACGAATGCGCTGATTGAATGGCCGCGTTCGGATTCACCCATATATGTGCCCACTGACGCACTGCTCACCGCTCCAGTCAGGAACTGGGCGAGTTGCGATCCGGTGTTGGTTGGCGCCTGCGGATTTTGCGTCAAGCCGCCGGTGAAATTGAATTGTCCCGATGGATAGCTCTTCTGCAGGTTGTCGCCCATCATCTTGCGGTAATCGACTCCGATCTTCAATGTGTGCGCTCCGGTAATCCATGAGATGGTGTCGACAAACTGCGGCGTCGTCGAACCGCGTTGGCCATACGTGCCTTGCGGATTCATGCCGGCCCAGCCGATTTCGAAGGCCGGAAACACGTCTTGCGGCGTGTTCGGCAGCCCGAGTTTCTGCGGCCAGCCGCGGTCAGCGGAAGTCACTTTGAAGTCGAGGTGATTGCGCATGATGACGGCACGGAATTCATTGACCACGCGCGGCGTGATGGTGTGCGTGTCAGAGATCACCATGTTGCGGTTTTGCAGATCGTCGGTGCGCGAACCGCTCGCTTCCAGCGGAACAAAGTTGCTGGCCAGCGGATACGGATTGTGCTCGAAGAAAAGGAAGCGCGCGAAGAACAGGTTCTTGTCGGAGAAACGGTGGTCAATGCGCACCGTGTACTGATTCGAATCTGTTGCGTTGCGGTTGCTCTGGTAGAAATTGTTGGTCTGGCTGAAGGCGTTGATCGGCGTAGCATTGGGCTCCGGCAGAATCTTCAGCGCGTTCATCGCTACAGAGTCCATGCGGTTGGATGGGATCACGTTGTTCGCAAACGGAGTTCGCACGTACCCCGAACCGCCGGGGTTGACCACCGTCGTATTCGGGTCGTAGATGACGATTGGGACGCCCGAAGAGTTCTTCAGCGCTGAGAAGTCACCCTGTTTCCATGCTGCAATCGGAACCGACGTGAAGCTGGTGGCACTGGTGCGATACATGTACTGTTCGTAGTTGAAGAAGAAGAAAGTTTTGTCTTTCCCGTTATAGAGCTTCGGCACGAGCACCGGGCCACCCAGCGAACCTCCCGGTTGGTTGTACTGGAACTGCCCTTTGGTCAGTGCGAAGGCGTCGCGCGAATCAAGCGCGCTGTTGCGCAGGTAGCTGTAGAGCGAGCCGTGATACTGATTGGTGCCTGACTTGGTCACCACGTTGAGCACTCCGCCCAGCGTGAAGCCGAATTCGGCCGACATGGTGTTGCTTTGGACTTTGAACTCCTGCACGGAATCCGTCGCCGGGTTGGCGTTTGCCTCGTTATAGTAGGCCTGGTTATTGTTGCCGCCGTCGATCTCCATTGTGTTGGTGGCACTCGGGCCGCCGTTGATGCTCAGCAGGCTTACGGAAAGACCTCTGTCCAGGAAGCCCTGGCTGTTGCCTTGCGTCGACTTCACTGCCGGCGCCAACTGGGCGAGCGCGAAGGCGCTCCGTCCATTCACCGGTAGATCGACGATGCGGCGGTTGTCAATCACTTTGCCTAACGTGCCCGATGATGTGTCCACCAATTCGGTTTGCGCGTTCACCTCCACCGATTCGCTGACTGAACCGACGCCAAGCACCAGATTGACCTGTGCATGCTGGTCCACTTGTAGCGTGATGCCGGTGCGCACGGTCTTTTTGAAACCCTCTCTTTCAGCCGAAATCGAGTAAGAGCCGATCGGGATCGCCGGCGTTGTGTAGAAACCTTCCTGGCTTGTCTCGGCTTGGAAGGCAAAGCTCGTGCCGGTGTTGACGATGTTCACCTTGACGTTGGGGACTGCTGCCCCGCTTGAATCGGTGATGGTTCCCAGGATTGTTCCCTTGCCCTGCTGGGCGGCCAGCGGAAGCATGGAACAGAGAAACAGAGTGAGTGTGATGCGCAACATGGGTACAGACCTCGAAGTCTCGAATATGGAACTGTTATACACAGTGCCATGAAACGCAAGAGGTGTCGCCTGAGGAATGGACTATAGAAACCTAGTCTGAAAGGACTACTTGAGAGAAACCCAAACCGCATCGCGTTTTTGGGAGGTTCTGACAGCAAGAGTGACGCCTTCTTTCGAGGTAAGCCGCATCTGCATTGTCAGATCAACTCCCTCTTTGCGCGACAACCTCGAATCATCGAGCGGGATGCATCCCCAAAGCCGCGCATGCACGCTGCCACTATCCAGCGTGAAACCTGGTGCGATTTCCTGCGAGGTTAAGGACAAGCCATCGGCATTCATTTCCCCTTGAATGCTTAGACAGTCAGTCGCGCCGATCTTATCCTTGTTCAGCAGTAAGACAGTCCCGCTGAGGCGCCCTTCGGGTATGGAAATTCCGGTGTCCTTCAGGTTTTCAGCGGCCAGCGCATGGTTTATCGGCCAACTGTCGCCGATGTTTTTCTCGTCTTTGGTGCCGAATATCTCGTCATCGGTAGGGCTTTCCGGCTTATGCGCCGAATAAACAAGCTCAAAAGCTTCCCTCGCCGTGCTCTCAATGGAGCCGTCTTTAAGTGAGATGGGTTGCTTCTCGGCGCCGTCGACCACGACAAGGCTTCCGGGCTTCAGCAGCTCAATCGTCACACCGCCTTCCATCTTCGCAAATTTCTCAACGGTGAAGGCGAGCCTGATTGGCCTCTGTTTCGCATCGATCTTGAGAATTTCCACCCGCCCCTCAAATGCTACCTGGTAATCGACGTCTTTCACGGCACGATCTCCGATTATGGCGTTGTAGCGCTTGGACCCCGTGGCGGAGACCGAGTAACTTTGCCCGGGACGCTCGGGGCGCGCCAAGCGAACGGCGTAGGGCTGTGCCTTCACCGCAGCAGCGGCCAGAAGAGTCAGAACGATCAATCGCATTTTTGGGTGCCTTCTTTCTAATTCATCGGAAACTCCAATCAGTCCATATGCACTAACCCGCGCTGAATCGCCAGCACTACGGCCTGGGTGCGGTCCGCAACGCCCAACTTATCGAGAATATGGCTGACGTGAATGCGCACGGTGTTTTCCGCAATGCCAAGGAGTTCGCCCGTCTCGCGGTTGCTGTGTCCTTTGGCCAGCAGACGGAGCACATCCAATTCCCGGTCGGTCAGTTCCGACCCAGGCAGCCGCTGAGCCAGCAGTGCCGAAACCGAAACCGGGATGTACCGGCGGCGGTTGCGTACACTAAGGATCGCGCTCACCAACTCTTCGGCGCTGGCGTCTTTCGTCAGGTACGCCAGCGCTCCTGCCGCCAGCGCGCGATGAACATCTTCGCTGCCTTCGTAATTGCTGAGCACCAGCACGCCGATGGCAGGCAGTTCAGCGTGAACCGCAGCAATCGCTTCAAACCCCGAAATATCAGGAAGGCGAAGATCCATGATAACGACATCCGGCCGGTGTTCGCGGCACAACGGCAGCGCCTCGGCACCTTTGCCGGTTTCTCCAACGATGATCATGTCCTGGCGTGACTCGATGGTGGTGCGAAGCGCCAGCCGGAAGAAATACTGGTCTTCCACGAGCAATACTCGGACCGGTTCACTCATGCCGTTTTGACTCCTTTCAAAGGAATCGAAGCCTTGATGGTGGTTCCAACTCCCGGCGCGCTCTCGATAACCAGTTGCCCGCCGAATCGCCTGGCGCGCTCCTGCATCACCATTAACCCGAAATGTCCGTTCGCTTCCCCACTGGCGGCGTCTGGAAGGAACCCACGGCCGTCGTCATGAACCGCCGCGGTCAGACGCTCAGGAGCGTAGGTAATTGTCACCACAATCTGCGAAGGGGCACCGTGGCCTGCGGCATTGGCGATGGCTTCCTGGCAGATCCGCAGCACGTTGTGCCGCAGGTCTACCGGCAGTTCGAATTCCACGCCTTCCAGGTTCACAACTCCCTCAATCCCGCGACTCTCCGTCGCTCTGCTCAGAGCGTTTGCCAACGCCACTGGAAGCGTCTCGCCCTCGGGCCGATTATCGCGCAAATCCCAGATCACGCGCCGGGCTTCGGCGCGGTAGTGGTGCACCATCTTCCGTGTTACTTCCAGAATTTCCGCCGTGCGCGCCGGCTGATCAGTCAACCGCGAATGCGCCGCTTCCAACTGCAGTGAGATCGCGGAGAAACCTGCCACCAGCGTGTCATGCCATTCGCGTCCTATGCGATTGCGTTCCTCCATCACCGACGCGTACCGGCTGCGAACAGTGTGTAGACGCCATCGATAGACGGCCGCCACAGCGCCAGTCGATGCCAATCCGAGCAGAAACAGAAACCACCACGTCTGGTGAAAACGCGGCTGCTGGCGCAAGGTGAGCGTAGTCGTTTCGCTCCATTCCCCGAACGGATCGCGCCCCTGGACTTCAAAAGTGTGCGGACCGGGCGGCAATTGGTTATAGCGCGCACTGCGCCCCTCGTCCCCCGCGTTCCATTCCGGATCGAATCCCGTCATGCGGTAACGGTATTGCACTTTCAGCGGGCTGGAAAGCCGAAGTGCGGCGAACCGGATCTCAACGTTGCGCGCTCCGGCGCGGAGCTCAATCTGCGGCCCGAATTGCAGTGGGCCCGCTTCCGAGCTCACCTCTTCCAGCACCACATGCGGCGGAGGCAGTGAGTGCGGTTTGGCCTGGCGGACCTGCACAAACCCCTTGGCCGTTGGGAACCACAGGCTGCCGTCGAGTGCCCGCCAGCCGGAGGGCTGGGAAAGGCCGTGGCATTCGATGGTTCTCATGCCGTCGTCCTGGTTGTAGGTCATCACTTCCAAAGAGGTTCGTTTGCCCGTAAGCACCTGTTCCATTGCTTCCCCGCGAAGTTCCAGGATGCCACGCGGTGAGCTTACCCAGAATGACCCGGCACTATCTTCCAATACCCGATAAAGAGGATGGCGGGGCAGGCCTGATTGCTGATCGAGCACGCGGCGGCTTGGCCCGTCAATGACGAGCAGAGTACCGCTTGATGTGGATGCCCATACTCTGTGCCTGGAATCTTCGAATAGCGATTCGATCCCGTCTCGAGGAAGACCCTGCACAAAGCCTACGCTCTTACCGCTCCCGCTCTCAAGCAGGGCCAGGCCCTGCGTGGTGCCGATCCATATTTTTGAGGAGGCGTCTTCATGCAGGGCGGTGATCTCTGCGCCCGGCAACAAGGGCGGCGGAATTTGTTCCGTGGGCCGCCCAGCGGCAAAGCGGTACACACCGTGGTCTGCGGTGCCAATCCAAAGGGCGCCGTCGCGGCTGAACAGAAGGGAGGAAATGCGCCTGTAGGGCGAATCCGCATTCGCTGCAAACCGGTGGTAGCGCACGCCATCGAATGCGAACAGACCCTCCCAATTGCCAATCCACTGGTGGCCCAGCCGGTCAAAGGCCAGCGCTCTGATGGAGAAGTACAGCGTTGGCACGGGCAGTGGCTGACTTTCGGGAACACCTTTGTTTAGCCGGTATAGGCCGCCTCGCCAGGTACCGAGCCAGATGTCCCCGCGCGGGTCTGCAGCTACGGTCGTGGCGTAGTTGCCCGCCAACCCCTCGGCCGCACCGTATGGAACGAGCCTTGTTTCTCTCCACCTCCCTAATCCCCCGCTGCGGGTTCCGATCCAGAGATTGCCTTCACGGTCCTGGGTGAGCGTGCGGATAAAGTCATCAGAAAGTCCGTCGCGCGTGGTCCAGCGGTCCACGCGGTTGCCATTAATCCGATAGAAGCCTTGCCCCCAAGTGCCGCTCCATACCGCGCCGTCGGGGTCGGCGAGAATGCTTACGACGGGACCCAATACTCCGGCCACCCGGACCGGTGCGGCGCTTGCGTCATCGGCCAGGCTGAACAGACCAGCGGTGGTGCCGAGCCATAGCGTATTCGCGAGGCCGGCGCGAACACTGAGGATATCGCCATGGGTCCCACCGTTGGCCAGATAAAGCTTGGTTGAACCGCCATGATGGAGAAATAATCCTTGCGCGGTGACGATCCACACGTTTTCGCGAGAATCGGTGGCGAGGACGTTCCACGATGTCTCCAACGGCGGCGCAAGGCCCGGTTCCTTTTTGATGGCGCCGCGGTGTAGGCGAAATACGCCGTTGCGGGTGCTCGCCCAGACAACTCCGGCGGAGGTCTCGACGAGGTCGAAAACAGACCCTCCGGTCTGGTGGATACCCACCGTCTGGTTGCCGCGAAGCTCGATGAGTTGGCCATCGAAGGTGCCAATCCAGATGCTCTTGTTGCCGGCCACCAGCAGCGAGGAAACCCAGCGTCGCGAAAGATGCAGAGAAGGGTCGGCGGGCAGCGGCAGAAAGTTGAGCCCGTCGAATCGCGCTAGTCCTTCGTCAGTGCCGACCAGCAAATAGCCATCGGGCGCCTGGTTGATGGCGGTGACGTAGGTGTGCGGCAGGCCTTGCTCCACCTGCCAGTATTGCTTATGGTATTGGGAGATGCTCAGACTGGGATCGAGAGCTTCCAGATTCGGACCGAACAGCAAGCAAGCCAACGCCGCGATAATACAGCACGGACGAAATGGCAGGTAAATTGTCAATCTTAATTGCTACCATGCCGCAGAAGGATGATCAAGTTGCGTACGAATTTGAAGTAGCCGTAGATCGCCCCGTCTCGTCAGAACCGGCAGGTGATTGCCTACCTGCTTAAGGTCGTTAGACTCCTCACCGTGTGCCGCTTGCCTGGCGTCTTCTGCCTGCATTCGATTTAAACGATAGCTCGGTCGCGTTGTGCATCCAAGCGCCCTTAGCCCCACAACGTGTCCCCACAGGATATTCGCGGCGGGATCTATTCGTTGCGGCTGGTGCCGGCCTCTTGGCGGGCGGCGGAGCTACTGCGTGGGTGGCGATGTCCAGGCCGGAAACCAACAGAATCCCACCGGTAATTCGTCGGGCGTGGGGACCGCTGTTGAGTCCGGGGTCAATCGTCCGCCTTGTGGTCGCGACGCCACCTACAACGTTTATTCGTCCGTATCCGACCGCCGACCCTCCTGTGCCTGGCATGTTCCCGGCATCTCCCGATGTGCGCGGTTGGTATGAGGAGCAGCGGCGCAACAGCCCCAAGACAGAAGGGTTGTTCCAGGTTCCCAACATCAACTCTCCGTTGTGGGGTGACGCTGCCGGTGCCTTCCGCTTGAGCCGGATATTGACATCGGCCGGAGTAGACCACAATCTGCTGGCGGAACGTCTTGTTTCTCTACCTGCACTGCGCGGCGAAAACATTGTCTTCTTCGGAAGCCCGGAGTACAGTCCCGCCGTGGCGAGGATCATGGAGAAACTCCCACTGCAAAATGAGTACGCGGAAAAGTACGGCGAACATGTTATCTGGGATCGGGGCGCAACAAACGCCGCATACGTTCCCGGACGCGCGTCCGGCGGCGACTACTCAGAAGTGTACGGACTCATTACGATTGTCCCGTCTGATGGGGACTCAAGCGGGGGCAAACGTTTTGTCGTAATCTCCGGGATCAGCTCCGCCGGCACAGAGGCGGCAAGTGAATTCTTTGCCTCTTCTAAGCTGCTCTCTATGCTTGAGGAGAAACTCGGCCGACGTTGGCCGAAAGCCATGCAGATTGTGGTTAAGGCCACTTCGAGCAAAGTGATCGCATTGAGTTGCGAGTATGCCGGGCATCGTGTTCTTGCCTGGTAGTCCTGGAATACCCGGCTGCGGAGGAATGTCCCAATTTGGATTACTCGGGGTTTGCCTCGTGACGCGGCGTGGAATTCACAAACATCCAACAGACGCTTGATATTGCGTACAACGCGGCCATCAAGTACAGCGGCAGACTCCAATTATTGAAGTGCTGCACCAACAACGCCAGCACAATCGGGCTCAACACGGAGCCGATCTGGCCGGTTGTGTTCATGGCGGCGCTGACGACCCCACTCGATGGACCGCCGAGGTCGATGCACGCAGCCCAACTTGCCGCCAGCGTGAACATCGATGAGGCCGCCGCCACAGCGATCAACACGGCCGAAAAGAAATAGCTGCCCGAATATGCCGCAGCCAACATCGCCAGCGCAGCCACCGCATAGCCGCAAACTCCGACGGCAGAGCGTCCGATGCGCAGTCCGAACCTCCGAACCAGGTAATCGGTTGTAAATCCGCCCGTCAGATCGGCAACCACACTCATCAGCAGTGGCAGCCCTGCAAACAGGCTCAGCGAGCCGGCCTGGAATCCACGTTGCTGCTCCAGGTACGAAGGCAGCCACGTGATTAGAAAATAGAAGCCGTAGCTGTTGGAGAAATACGCGGCGCACAACCCAAGCACACTCGGTTGCAGCAGTACTCTTACGTTGCCTTGATGATGCCCTTCTTCGGCAGACCGCCCCATCTCGATCAATTCCCGCTCCGCCGCATTCACCGATGGATGCTCGCCCGGCTCGTCGCGAAACCACCGATACCAGGCAGTTGCCCATACGACGCCAAGCACGCCGAAAGTGAAGAACACCTGCCTCCATGTCATCAGAGTCATCAGGAATCCCACCAGCGCCGGCGTCACGCCGCCTGCCAGATGCGCTCCCATGAAAAAGATGCCCTGCACTTTCCCCCGCTCTGCCATGGGAATCCAGCGTGAAAACGTCCGCGTCGCATTGGGCCACGCACCGGCTTCTCCAATTCCAAACAGGAAGCGGATCGCGAGCAGCGAGTGGTATCCTTGCGTCAAGCCAGTCGCCATCGTGAAAGCAGACCACCACAGAACGATTCTGGTGAGCACGCGCCGTGTGCCGACTCTCTGCCCCCACCACGCCGTCGGTATTTCAAACGCCGCATAGGCCAGCGCGAATGCACTGAACACCAGACTCATCTGCACCTTGTCGAGGCCCAAGTCTTTCATGATCGAGGGCGCGAGCGTCGAGATGCAGACCCGGTCGAAGTAAGTGACTGCGCCCAAGGCCACTGCGAACGCTACCACTTTGAAGCGAACACGTGTCGGTGTCATTGTGCCTGCCGCAATGCGCCCATGTGCAGGCTCAGTTCGCCGGCGTGCAGTTCGTCCATCGCACGGCACGGCCCGCGGCTCAGCGGCGTCGAGATGATGCCCGCCTTGTGCAGCAAACTTTTGTGAACTGAGATGACCAGTTCCAGGCTCTGCATCTCGAAATTCAAAAGCGGCGACAACCGCGCAAACTCGCGATACCCGCGCGCTTCATCTCCACTTTGCAGTGCACTCAACATCTGCCGATCCTCCAATAAATGCCCGCAGCCGCCCATCAATCCCTCGGCCCCGCGTCGAACTGCATCCAGCAATTGGACTCCAGAATAGCCGACCAAATAGGACAGGTCTTTTAGCTCTTCTATAGAACGATATCTCGAAATAGACGGTCCCGTCGGCACCTGGTCCACCTTCAATCCGGCAAAGTTCGAATACCGTGTCTTCAGTCGCGCCAGCGCAGCGGCGTCGAGGCTGGTCCCGGTCAGCCCGGCCGAGTCCTGCACGATGAAAGGCAAGTCCACGGCCTCCATCAAATGCCCCAGATGTGACTCCATCTCCACTCCTGACACGGGCACGACGAACGGAGGCAGCACCATCAAGGCATTTGCGCCCAGCCTGCGAAACTCCAGCGCCTGCCGCATCGCCGCAACGGTTGACTGCGCCGTCACATTCAAGATCACCCGCAGCCTGCCGTCGGACGCCTTCACGATGCAGCTGGCGCACTCCATGATCTCGGCCTCGGACAGTCTCCAGAACTCACTCGCAAATGCGGGGAACGCCAGTCCTTCAGCGCCGCACTCACAAACATGGCCAACAAGCCGAACCAGGGAATCGAAGTCCACTTCGCCCACCTCGGTGAAAGGCGTGTGGAGAATTGGAAATAGACCCCGGAAGCGCAGCTCGCTCATGGCCGCCACGTCCCGGTAAGCACGACTCGCTCCAGTTCTTCGCCACGCGATAGCCGGCCAAGCGACTCGCACATCCGTCCTATGCGGCGCATGATCATCGCCTTGCTCCATGCAGAGTAATGGGGAGTGCAAATTACGTTAGGGAGCGTATGGAAAGGCAGCCGGGACCCATAGCCGGTTTCACCCGGTGGCGGATACTGATACCACACATCGAGCGCCGCGCCACCCAGGCGTCCGCCTTCCAGCGCATCATACAGCGCCTGTTCATCGACGATTTCGGCTCTAGATACGTTGATGAGCGTGGCGTGGCGCGGCAGCAGTTGCAGTTCGGCGGCGCCGATTCGTCCTTTCGTCTCGGGCGTAAGCGGTGCTGCGATCACCAGGAAGTCCGTTTCGCGAAGTAGCGCGGGTAGTTGCTCAGGGCCGCCCCACACGTCTGGCGGCACGGCGTATTCCGCAGTTGCCCCTCTTGTAAGGGCCGCGATTCTCATGCCGAAAGCGCGGGCGCGAATTGCAATCGCCTGACCGATCCGGCCATAGCCGAAGATGCCCACCGTGCGGCCGGACAGTTCGCTGTGCGGCGTCCCACCAACGCGCCCGCTGCCATCCCATCGGCCCGCGCGAAATGTGTCCCGATAGCCGAGCAATCGGGTGGTCTCGAGCAACATCATCATCAGGACGTATTCGGCTATCGGCGTTTCGTGCTCATAAACATTGACAACCAGGCATCCCGCCGGGTAGGCCGCGGGATCTGTGATCAGCACGCCTGCGCCGGGGAAGAGAAACAGGCTGAGGTCGCGCGCATCGGCCAATACTTCGGGCGGCATTCGGACGGCCACCAATGCAGTTGCGCCTGCGATCTGCTGGCGCAGCCAATCAACATCGCCGCCATTCGCCACCACGTCCCAGCCAGAGCCGAGGTGTGCTGTGAAGTGAGAAGCATACGGGGCCCACGCGTGATCCCAAACGACGAGCTTTCGTGCAGCGGTCATACATAGAAGCCTTCCCGGGCATTTCGAACGCCCGGATGCCGGTCCAATTCTTCATCAACGAAATCAAAGCCCAGTCCGGGGCGGTCATCGAGCCGGAAGTGTCCGTCCAGAACTGGTAGCGGGCGGTCGAGTATCGAATCGCGCCAGCTCACGTCCTGCAGCATGAACTCCTGGCGGAAGAAGTTTGGAATCGACGCCATGACGTGCGCCGAGGCGATGGTCGAAACAGGCCCGTTCGGATTGTGCGGCGCGATGGGTATGTTGAAGCATTCCGCCAGCGTCGCGATCTTCTTCATCTCGCTGATGCCTCCGCAGCGGGTGATGTCGGGCATTAGCACGTCGGCGGCATGCTTTTCGAGAATGGGCAGGCACATGAATCGCGAATGCAACCGTTCCCCAACGCAAACAGGCAGCGGAATCTTGCGCCGGATATCGGCGATGGCGTCGGGGAATTCCGGCCCGGCGGGTTCCTCATACCACATGCAGTTGATTCCCAGCGCGGCGATGCGGTGCGCCATCTCTACGGCCACGGGACCGTTCAGCATTGCGTGAGTTTCAATCGCAATGGGAAAGTCCGGCCCGAGTGCTTCGGCAACGATTCGAATCCGCTCCAGAGCCAACTTCTTCTGCGGTTCGCTGAGCGAGAGGTTTGTCGAAAGGTCGCTTCCATACAGATAGCTTGTGTGTGCGAAAGGGTCGAATTTGCAGGCCGTAAATCCCTTCGCCGCCATCTCCCGCGCCTGCTGTTGATAACTTTCCGCAGAGCCGTCTCCGCGTATGAACCAGTAATTCGCGTAGAGCAGAATGTCTTTGCGATAAGCCCCGCCCAACAGTTGATAAACCGGCATGCCTGCGCGTTTGCCCGCGATGTCCCACAGTGCAATATCTACCGCGCTGATGGCGCTGAGCAGCGGGCCGGCCTGGCCGAGCCAGTTCATGTCGCGGTAAAGCTTGGTCCAGATGTAGTCAATGCGGGTGGGGTCCTCACCGATAATGCGGTCCCCAATATGGCGGCAGGCCGCTTCCACCAACGGGCTACCCGGCCAGTTAGTCGCTTCTCCAATGCCGGTGATGCCCTCGTCGGTTTGAATCTTCATCAGCGTCCAATTGTATTTGACGCCTTCAACCAACCACACTTTGCAGTTTGCAATTTTCATTCTCAATGTCCCTTACTACGGCAAAATTCCTGAAGCACCCATTTTCAATAATTTGCCTGGCTGCGGACCGCGCACCATCGGCGCCGCTTCTGGCGGCTGAGCAGCCAGAGCCAGAAACCGTTCGATCACTTCCTCCTGCCGGTAACGCACATGCCGTCTCATTGCTTCCACGGCCTCGGCGGCGGATCCGTGCAACAGCCTCTCTGCAAGGTCCCGATGCCAGCTCTCCGGAAACTTTTCAAACTCCTGGGACATGGTGAAAATCCAGTTGAACAACAATACCCGGCTGCGCTCGATCGCATCGTACAATGCGGGAACTTGCGACGCTTCCGCGATCAGCATGTGAAAGCCGATATGGATCTTTTCGACCTTTGCGTGACGGTCACCGCTGTATGCTCGCGCCTTCGCCAGCACTGCAAAGGCTGCATCCAACCGCTCGGCGGATTTCCATAGTTTCTGCCGGTAGTACTCGGGAGCCGACTCCGCGAACAACCGCGCAGAATGCGTTTCCAGCGCCTCGCGTAATACATAACTGCCATGGATCTCGACTGGCGTCGCGATCCGCACCCTGGTCCCTGCGCGAGGGCGGCTTTCGACCAATCCTTCGCTTTCGAGGCGCAGAATGGCCTCACCCACCGGTACGGCGCTCATTGAAAGCTCCTCTGCCAGGCGCCGCCTCGAGAGTGGAGTGCCCGGCGGAAGGTGGCCGTCGAAGATCGCGTTCTTGATTTGAGAATAGGCTCTTTGCGCCAGTGGCTCGGCCGCCGGTCTTTTCATAAGTGGTATACCAGTTCTCACATTTCTATTGCCAGTGTAACGCTTGTTCGTTTAAGATTGCAATAGAAAACTGATGTACCAGTTCTCCTGGGAGCACACGAATATGCCGTTGAGAGCCATTCTCCTCGTTTTGGCCGTTGCAGCGATGCAACAGGCCGTTTCCGCACAGAACATCACCGGCGCCATCCTGGGCAACGTCACCGACGCTTCCAGGGCGGCGGTGGGCCAGGCGGCTGTCGAACTCACGAATTCAGACACCACCCAATCGGTCAGGGTGGAAACCGAGCCGTCCGGTTTGTACCAGGCGCTCCATTTGGACCGCAATCCGGTGTGGCTCTCCGGAGGCACTGAAGTGGATTCACCTAAAGGCAGGATCATCAGCTGGTCGCAGCCGGAGCTCGCACTCTACGATGACGACCCCACCATCCGCATGAGTTACCCTGACTTCGTCGAGGAAGGTGGCAAATGCTTTCTTACCGAAACCCAGAAGGACATGGCGCGCGTCCATGAGATTGAGCCCACCTTGCTCGCCGGTCTCTGGAATCAGTTCGAAGCCACCGGCGTCGCCCGGAAGGGACTCGCCCTTGAGCTCAAGACTCCCATTCCCGCTGTTGCCAAGGCTCCTGTCACACTGCCTTTTTACCAGCGTTCTCACCGCGCAGACAACGGCAAGGAAGACCTGAACGCAGGTTTCTCCCTCGACCTTTGGGTCCGCTTTGATGCTCTCAAGCCGGATCAGCGGTTGGTCGATACCCGGACGGCCGATGGCCGTTGCTACGCCCTACGCACCACTGGCGATCGTTCACTCGAGATCATTCTCAGCGACGGCCGCACCGAAAACCGCTGGGCCTCCGATCCAGACTCGCTCGCCGTCAACCGCCGCCAGCACATTGTTGTGACTGTAGACGGCGGCCCCAGGATCATCACCTTTGTGATCGACGGCGTACTCACCGACGGTGGCAATACCCGGCAGTTCGGATGGGGCCGATTCAGTCCCAACCTGAAGACGGCCGCCGGCGCACCTCACCGCCAAAGCATTCCTGGCTTGCCATCCTTCTGAAACAGCCGTGCAGAGGTTCGATCAATTGTACAGGCCGAATCCATGAGAGGCTTAAACACCTTCATGCCCAATCCAGCGGTAGCGTCCTCTTTGCACGCCGCGACCACTTCAGCGGGACAGCGGACGATCGGATTGCCTGCTGCATCGGCAGCAAGTTCTCGCGGCAGCAGCATCGTGCCACCATAATCGCCCTCAGCAAAGTCGGACGACCGCCGTGGGATCATCTCGATCACGATGCGCCGGCGGCCATCCCACATCGATTGGGCGGCATTGAAGTCAAGACCCGACAAGTCTTCCAGCGATGTGCTGCGCCACGGTCCTTGCGGGTATGCGGCTACCCGAAAGCGGGATGTGCGCGTATAGTAGATCATGCCCCAGCCGCCTCGATAAGGAAAGATGTCCGGACACTCCGCGGCGATGGATTGGCGGTCTGAGTAGATTGTCCCTTTGACCGTCCATTGCGCGAGATCGGTAGACGTGGCGAGGGCAACGCACCCGGCATAAGGAGAATTTGCGTCGCTGTTTTCCTGCGATGCGATCGCCATCCAGTATTCTTTCGCTGGAGCGTTCCAGAAGACATGCGGATCGCGCCAATGGGGTTTGCTGAAGCGGGTCTGATCGGGAAGAAGAATTGGATTCGCAGGATCTTTGGTCCACGTATTCAGATCGTGACTGGTAGCGTGGCTGATGGCAGGACCGGCCGTTGTGGCGCCGGAATAGAAGGCGTGGAAGACACCGTTGCGTTCGATGATGGACCCGGTGGCACAACTGCGATCATTCGCGTCGGACAGTAACGCCGGCGGTAGCTCTTCCCACTTCACAAGATCACGCGAGGCGATTTGATGCCATCCAAGCGGAGTCAGCTTGCCGGTAGGAAGCAGTTGCCCGCGAAGATAGAAGACGTGGTAGGTCCCATCATGGAAGAACCGAATAGGATCGCCGAAGATTCCGCCCTCGGGCTGAAAATGAAATCCTTGGCTCGAGTTGGACTGCCCTGTAAAAGGTCTCCCCAACGCAAGCGCAGGGATGGCGAGAACCGCTCTTCGAGTCGGCATTATATGTTCTGACTTTCTATTCGCTCCAATCCGTAAGAATTGCAGCCATCGCGGCCCGTTCTGCGGCTCCGCGACTTACTCCAATTTGCCGAACATGATCCGCTCTTTCTGGCCTTGCGTGGCATACAGGTAGATGACGCCGCCGTGTAGGCGCAGCCCGGGATACTGAAACGTCTGGCCGGTTTCAAAGCGGTACTTTCGTTCCCAGTTCACGCCGTCCACCGAGACATCGATATTGAAGACTGAGCGGGAGACTTTATCGATGTGCGTGATCTCCTGCCAGCCCAGGTAGTAAATGCCCAGGAACTTTTCAAAGAACGGCTTTGAGTTTTCGCCGTTGGGCACGAAGGCGCGATATTCGTGCGGGCTCCAGGTTTTCCCGTCCTTGCTGGACGCGAAGGTGTAATTGGCTTTGCCACCATCCTGGCGGCAGATGGCGAGCCAGGTTCCATCGGGCAACCGGTTGACGGCGCTTTCAGTGATCTTCATCTCACCGGACTGATTGAAGTGGCCCAGCACTTCGAACGTATCGAGCGCGGGATTGAGCACAGAGAGGGCGTTCTGCCCGATGGGGAAGTTGTTCAGAATCGCGTAGGTCTTACCGTCAAAGACCTTAAAAGAGTCGATCATGTATAGGCCATACTGCTTCGGCGGACGGGTGAAGCCCTGCGCCGCCGCATCCTGATAAAACGCCTGCGGCTGCATGTCGAGCACGCCTGCGACGGTCTTGATCATTGCCCGGTGCACGCGGTTTTCGAAACGCAAATTGTCGAGATTGAAATCGAGAAAGTACGTCTGCGACTGACGCCGCAGCGGCTCCTCGCTCGAGAAGAAGCAGCGCAGAGTCTTCGCGTCTTTCCTCACAATGCGCGGCACAAAAACAGCGCCCTCAGGCAAGGTTTCATTTTCGAAGGCCTGCCCGCCGCGCGCAACCGGAATGAACTTCTCTACTTGCATGGTCTTCAGATTCACGACCGCAAGCGTTGTATAGATGTATGGCCACTCCGGATTCTCTCCCGGCTTAACGTCATTCGCCATGGCGATCACGTAGGCACGGTCTCCCAGCAGGACCATGTCGGCGTCGTGCGCCCCTTTCACTTCCGGCCCCGTCACACGAACAAGGCCCTTCATTACTCTATCCGCCGCGGCCTTTGCGTCCCAGCCAGGCAACAGAAGTTTTCGCCCCGCGGCGTTGATGACCGGTTTCTCCAGCCGCTGGATCACCTGCTTGAGGCGAACGTCGCCAGAGACATTCTTTCCCGCAGCCACGTCCTTTTCGCGGAAAGCTGCCAGCAGGATCTCGCCATCGCCCAGGCGATCGTGGTCGTAGACGATCTGGATCAGACCGTCCTTCGATTGCACGCCATCGGGATAGGAAACGTTGGCGCGCTCGTCGAGCAGCAGGCCTTCATTCCATGTCTTTCCGTCGTCGGTGGAGAGTCGGGCGGTGAGGTGGCTGCGGCCCTTGAACTTATAGTGATTCACCAGCAGCAGATTGCCGGAGGCCAGGCGGCGGATGAAGAAACGCGCGCCGGGGCTGGCGATGGCGCTCGCCTTCGGCTCCGACCAGCTTTGCCCGCGATCAATGGAAAAGCACTCCCACAGGAAGCCGCTGCCGGTGCGCATGAGCATCCACAACCGGTGGTCGCGCAGTTCGACGATCATGTTTTCGAGGGCAAACGGAGGCGCTTTCGCTGCGCCGTGGAGTTTCCACGTTTTGCCCTTGTCGCTTGATATACCTACCCCCTGTACATGCCTGTCGCCGCCGTCCCAATCGAACACCGGCTCCACGGCATGCGTCACCGGCATGATCCACTGCCCAGTCGAAAGCACGGTGGGTTTGTTCAGACGGAAACTGAGTGCCGACTCGTGAAAGCCGACGCGAAACTCATCGCCCCACACCGGAAGCGTCGCATCCGGACGAGCGCAGATCCGCGCGTAGAGTTCGTGCCGCCCCTGCTCCTTGTTGCCTCGCGTGAACAGATACCATAACCGGCCGCGCGGATCGAGCCATAGCGACGGATCGAAAGTGCGCCCGCCGGCGCGCGGTCCCGCCATGGGGACAGGAGCAGCAAAGTTTGTGCCGTTGGCGTCGCTATAGGAGAGGTAAACCGTATTCTCATAGGACGGCTCTTTGGGGCCGCCCGAAACCCAGGAAACGAAGAGCCTGCCCTTCGCCGTCCGTTCCACTCCTGGAATCCCCTGCCAGGTACGAAGCAGGTCGGCCGGTTTTTCATCTGCTAGACAGGCACCCATCATCAGTAGCAGTCCCGCTGCGGGCGCATGCGTTCGAATCATATTCTTCATTGGTCTGTTTCATCCTGCCACGAAGGCACATTCACGGCAAGCCGCAGGGGTTGCCCTGTGAAAGCATGGGGCGGCCAGGTTCAGGTTGAGGTTTGGCGGATAGGGTAAAGATCAGGCCTTGGCGAGATTCAATGATGGGTTCCTAATTCGTGCTCATTGTGATTGATGTCATCAGGCCCTTCCGTCGGGTACTCGAGCCCCGTAGTAAACAGCGCGGAAGCGATTTTCGTCGTAGGCGAAGTGCAGGTATTTGCGGTCGCGGCTGACGAAGCCATCGGGATAGTTGAGGCGGCCGGCAGTCGTGACCAGGTCGCGCCGGTAAGCCCAGGTACGGAGGCCGTCGAAAGAGACCCATAGCGACAGCGGGTTGCGCACCTTGGGATTCGGATTGTGAAGCAGGGCGACTCGCTCGCCACCAAGTGAATAGAGCGTGATCTTACTGCCCGGATTTGGGATATCGGTCGGTACCGCTTTGGTCCAACTGCGCCCGCCGTCCGCCGAGTCCGAACGGAAGAGCACGCCGCCGAGTCTATCCGCACGAATCAGCATAACAAGGCGATTGCCGGGCAGTTCGACGATTGCGTTCTCAGCAAAACCCTGGTAGTTGTCGTTGTCGCTAATGCGAATGTCGCCATAGACTTGGAATGTGAGGCCTTTATTTGTGGAGATCATCACGCCGTTGCGCGGGTTTTTAACCCCATCGGGGCTTAGGTAGTGCTGGTAAGGGATGACTAATTCTCCATTGCGTCGAACGATATGATTGCGGACAAACGTACTGCTGTGGATGGGGGCCGGGATCGGTAGGGGCTTGGACCAGGTGCGGCATGAATCATTGCTCGTCGAGAACCAGGTGGTCCAGTCCCGGAAGCGGCCGTTATGATTGGCGTAGAACAGCCGGCACTGCCCCCGGTAAACGGTGAGTTCGGTGGGGACCAATGCCCGGGAGGGGTCTTGCTCTTTGATGCCGAGAGAGATTCGCTGCATGGGAGACCAGGTTTTGCCCTGGTCGTTACTCCTCGAAAGGAACAGGTCGTTAGCAGGGAGAGGCTCAGAGTCACCACCGCCTAGCATTACCATCACCCACGAACCATCGGGCATTGCTCGCAGGGTGGTGTCGCAGCAGAGCTTGTTGGGAGTGGCGCCCTGGTAGATGAGTGTGGACTTGTCCTGAGCCGCGTCGGACACGGGGTCCGGCGCCGCTCGCAGCAGAGCTGGAAGGGAAAGCAGAAAAGAGCGTCTGGCGATCATAGTGTTAACCCCATGGCTTCGGCCATTTCTGGCAAGAGGCCTCAAAAGCGAATTGATTCTTCCCACGGACCATGGCCTTCTTCAGGCTGGCCGAGGAGATTGAACAAGTAATCGAAGATTTGCCGGTAGAGCTTTTCATGCCTGTCATCTCCTGCCCATTGACTCGAACGGCCGCCGGCGGCCTTCCAAACCATTTCTAGTTGGACCTCTTTAGCCGCAGCGGCGGCGTCGACGACGATCAGCGAAACATGTGCCTCTTCAAAGCGGCCATCGCCGATTCGATCCTTTCCACTTGCTGTGGAGAACTGACGGGCATTGGCGGGCGGGGCGTGCCGCCTGCTCGGCCCGCGGTTCGCATCGCGGCGCGAACATTTGCGGGCAGGTTGGGCGCATCAATAGCGTTCCACAACCTGAGCAGGTGTTTGTGCAGCGCAAGGGCAGCAACATCGTCGCCCTTGTTGACCGCATCCCATAGGGCGACACAAGCCTCTGGCGCGGCGCTGAGAATCGCCGCCACCGCGCCATCCGAACCTAAACGGAATGACGGATAGAGCAGTGCATCCACGGCAGAGAGAATACGCACCCGGCCGCGAATTCCGGCCTCTTCGCTCAAGAGAAGCAGGTCAGCCAGCGCCTTCATATCGCTGGCGCTCTGCTTGACTCCAATCACGCCCTCCACGTCACGTAGAATCCGCACCAGCAGTGGTGGGAGCAAATAGGACCACGGCACGACGTTGTAGATGATTACCGGGATGCCGGTCTTATCAGCGATGGCGCTGAAGTGGCGCACCATGGAATCATCATCGGGCCGGAAGACGTAATGCACCGGCGTCACTTGCAGTGCGGCCACGCCAAGATCGGCCACGGCGTTCGCGCGCTCGATTGTCGATTGCGTGCTGTCTGTGATGATGCCGGCGATCACCGGGATGCGTCCCTTTACTTCTTCCACGGTCCAGCCGACGATGCGGCGCGTCTCCTCGGTGGAGAGCGTATGCCCTTCGCCAGTGCTGCCGCACACAGCCAGGCCATGCACGCCGGCCCGCTCCACCATGTACCGCACCTCGGCGCGATGGGCAGCCTCATCTATGGAGCCATCCTCGCGGAACGGCGTCACCAAGGGTGGAATGATTCCCTGGATCTGATCGATACTCATGCTATTTCCTCCTGGACCGTAGCGGTGATCGATCGAGCTGCTGCGATCACCTCTTTTGTAAGTTCCAATATTCGTTCATCAACGAGCCGGCCACGTGGCCCAGAAACGCTGACCGCAGCGACCGTTCCACGTAATGGGTTTGCCACGGCCGCAGCCACACAACGTACGCCAAGCTCGTTCTCTTCCATGTCCAGAGCGTAGCCGCGTTCCCGGATCGCGCGAAGCTCTTTCTGCATTCCGGCCCAGGTGTGGATTGTGTGCCTGGTGTGCACACTCATTCCCGTACGCTCCAATATTTCGCGCGCCTCTTCATCTGTTAATGCGGCTAGAATGGCCTTCCCAAGGCTCGTGGAATGTAAGCTCCATCGCGTGCCAATATCGCCGCGAGTGTGAAGTTGGAATGCCGATTCCAAGGATGCGATGATAACCACCTGGTCGTTGGAGAGCATTCCGAGCTTACAGGTTTCGCCCGTAACCTCCACCAACCGCCGCAATACGGGCCGTGACTGTGCCAGTTCTCCAGACCGCTTCGCAAACAACAGCCCCAATTCCAGGGCCCTGGGACCCACTCGATAATGCCGTGATTGTGGATCCTGGCGCACCAGATCAAACTGCTGCAGCGTTCTAAGAAGATTGTGCGCCGTGCTCTTTGGCACCTGAGCCCGGCGCGCAATGTCCGATAGCGCCCAAACTGGCGAGTCAATCGAAAAACAGACCAGGAGCTCCAACGCCTTGCTGACCGAGGCGACCTGATACTGGTCCCCCGATGGACGAGAACGCTTTGCGTTCAGTGTAGCTGAAACTGGCCGTATCTTGATTGGGGTCCGTAACACAAACTAGAGCTTACCTGCGATTCAAAGCAGGTGCAATAGCGTGTTCAGTCCTTCCGAACACAAAACAGAGATGTCGCTACAACCCGCCATCGGCGAAGAATCAGTGGTAGTGCTCATGGGCGCTTCTTGAGCGGCCTGCTAATCAGGTTCTTCAGTCTGGATTTTGGATTAACGACGGACTTGGCAAGGATGTCCTCCTCAGTAAATTTGGCGAACAGGATTTCTCCGTCGGTGGCTCGGTTGCGGTCATAGGAGATATAGATGGAGCCGTCGGGGGCTTGGAAGCCATCCGGATACGATATGCCATTGCGCTCGTCAAGCATGAGTCCGCCCTTCCAGGTGAACCCGTCGTCGTCAGAGAGCCAGGCGGTGAGTTTGCTGCGGCCCTGGTGCGTGTCGATCGTCTCGCCATGCTTGATGAGCAGGATTCGGCCTGAGGCCAGACGCCGGATATGAAATCGCGAGACGGGGTGGTTGATTTGCGGAGGAAGCGAGGGTGTCGCCCAGGTCTTGCCGCCATCTGTCGACGTGCTTTGCATCAGACCTTTGGTGGTCCGCGCGAGCATCCAGAGGCTGCCGTCCTTCCGTTCCAGTGTCATATGTTCGTCCCAGTCGGCGTTTGGGAAGAGCACATGACCGCGGCGGGTCCACGTAGCACCCTTGTCCATCGAGACGAAGAGGTTTGCTCCGCGCAGGGGGTCGAGATCTTTGAATGTGCCTTCGAACGGGCCGTAGCCCTTGGGGTTGAGTGAAACGGGAAGGAGCCATTCCCCCGTGGAAAGGATGGTGGGCTTATTGAGCGTGAAGCCGT
The DNA here is from genome assembly GCA_903881085.1 of uncultured Acidobacteriia bacterium. GTDB lineage: Bacteria > Acidobacteriota > Terriglobia > Bryobacterales > Bryobacteraceae > CAIRSA01. The sequence continues at coordinate 36,651 of CAIRSA010000582.1, read as the reverse complement.
GCCAGATGCGGCGCGGCGCTGACCACACCGGCGTGGCATCGTCAGGGTTATCGCAGACCGCCGCCCAAACACCGGAGCGACCATCGAATTGCATCATCGATTGATTGAAGAACAGCCACAGCCGGCCTTGCGGATCTGTCCAGAGGTTGCCGACCAGGATGCTGCGGAACATGGGCAGGTTCTTCGATTGGGCATCGATAACCAGGCGGGGCTTGGACCAGGTGAGGCCGTCGTCGTCGCTCGAGGCCAGCACAAAGAACGCCTTGGGACCGTCCTCGCCCGCCACCCAGGCGCTCCACAGCCGGCCGCCTGACGTGCGCGCGATTCCGATCGTCATCCCGTAGTCCAGTTGGTCGTAGTCATACTGAGGCAGCGGGGATGTGTTGAGGCGGGGTGGAATCTGCGCAAGGTCGGCGATCTTCTCCATTACAGAGATCTCAAAGGCGCGAGTCTGCTCGGGCGTGAGGTCGAGAGACTGGGCAACCAGCATGGCCGGCAGCAACAGCAATGGCAACTTCCAGAGTTGGGAATACATTCTATTTTGCTCCTTATGCCGTCAACGCGGTTTCGCCCGCGGCAGCTTCGCGCCGTAATAAACCGCCCGGTGACGATTGTCATCATAGGCGAGGTGCAGCCATTGGCGATCGCGGCTTACAAAACCATCCGGATAGTTGATGCGCCCGGCGGGTCCATCGCTCGATTCCTTCACCAGCACCCGCTGGTAGGGCCACGTCTTCATGCCGTCGTAGCTAACCCACAGGGCCAGCGGACTGCGGTGGCGGGGGTTCGGGTTGTGCAATAGCGCAACCGTCTCTTTTCCCAGCGAATACATGGTCGCTTTCGACCCCGGGTTTGGGATCTCGCTTTTGGCGGCGAACTCGGGCCAACTGCGGCCGCCATCGCGCGATTCGGCGTAGTAGAGCACTCCGCCCAATCCGTCCGCACGAATAATCATGGCGATCCGATTCCCCGGCAACTCCACAATGTTCGGCTCCGCCCAGCCAAAATAGCGGTCGTTGTCGGTGAGGCGGATATTGCCGTGTTCGCTCCAGGTTTTACCGTGATCGGAGCTGATGAGCAGGCCGTTGCGCGGATTGCTCAGGGCGCGTTCCAGCGGTGGTTTGGAACGTTCCTCCTCCGGCCCAATGTAGTGCTGGAAGGGCAGCAGGATGCGGCCATCCCGCGCGATGATGCCGTTGCGGATGAAGGTGCGGTTTTCCAGCCGGCCGGGCAGCAGCGCTGGCGCGGTCCACGTGCGGCAGTTGTCCATGCTGTGGATGACGTAGGATTTCCAATCGTTGCGCCAGTGCAGGGAATGGGTGGAGAAGTACAAAGAGCATCGCCCCTTATGGATCAGTAACTCCGTGGGGCCTTGCCCGATGGCTTTGCCCTCGCGCGGAATGCCCACATTGAAGGGTTCGAGCGGCGTCCAGGTCCTGCCTTTGTCACGGCTTCGCGTCACGCCGGTGTAGTTCAGCGGGCTGGGCTCCGTGGTGCCGCCGGCCAGAATGAACAGAATCCACGTCCCATCAGGCAGTTCGCGCAGGATGGTGTCGCAAACCATGCTGTTGGGCTTGATGCCATCGTAGGGAATGTTGGTGCGGTCCTGCTTTGCATCCGCAGCCGCCAGGGCCGGCCAGTCGGGCTGCCTTCCGGCAGCAACCAGCGGCGACGATGCCGCGCCAAGGAACGTACGCCTGCTTATCATGGACTTCTCCCCGTTCTCCAAACTGAAATTCTATTCGGCCCAATTTACAATGTCAATGTGACCGAAAAACATGTTTAGAGCGCCAGTCGATCTGTTGCGATGCGGCCGTGATCCAGACTGAGGTAGGGTTCCAACCGGTACATGATCTCTTCCAGGTGGTGGCGGACGTGCATCCGTGTGGCACGATCAGCCTCATCCATATGGCCGGAAGCCACCGCCTCGGCCATCGAAACATGCCAATTCCTGGGCAGCCTGCGGGCACCGAAGAGTTTGTCATAGAAAGAGTTGAACACCAAGTGCTGGTTCTTTTCAATCTGGTGGCGGAGGTAAGGGCACGCCGAGCCATCGGCGATTCTGAGGTGGAAATCCAGGTGGCTGAGCCGCAACGCATGGAGTGAATCTTCGGTTGCCTGCTCAGGATGTTCGGCGTTTTCCTCGTAAAGCCCGTCCAATCTGGCAGCCAAGGCTACGATTTCGCGCCGCTCGGCCGCGCCGGCCCGCTCGGCAAACAGGCGCGCCGCCTGCGTTTCCAACGCCTCCCTCACAATGCAGAAGCCGCGAATCTCCTGCGGAGTCGGTATCCGAATCCTGGTTCCTACCCGCCGCCCGCTTTCCACCAGCAGTTCCTGCTCCAGCCGTTGCAGCGCCTCGCTAACAGGGAGCACGCTTGCGCCCAGATCGGCGGCAATGGCGCGCCGGCTGATCTCCGCACCAAGCGGCCACACGCCGCGCAGAATGCGATCCAGGATGTACTGGTAGGCACGTTCGGCGAGGTCGCCCTCCACACGCGCAGGTCTACTGACAGGCCGCTTTGACACGACTCCATCATAGCAACAGATGCCTGAAAGGGGGTGGAGCACGAGCTTATAACATATCTGTCATGCTGTTTGACATTTTATTCCCGGCGATTGCATACTTGGTACCATGAGCGCCTTGAAAATCGGTCTGGCAATGGGGAAGCCCCAAATGGGCGTCTGGCTCAATCTGGGGTCAGCCGTCTCTGCCGAAATCGCCGCACTTGCCGGCTATGACTGGCTCCTCATCGATCTGGAACATGGCTCAGGCGATTATCGTGATCTTTCCCACCAGCTGTGGGCGGCGCAGGCCGGCGAGGCCTCGGTCATCGTCCGCGTAACGGCCCTTTCCGCTCCGGATATCAAGCGCGTGCTGGATCTTGGAGCGCACGGCTTGATGCTCCCAAACATCGAAACGGTTGAGCAGGCGATCGCCGCCGTGGAGGCGGTCCGCATCCCGCCGCTGGGGTTGCGCGGGGCGGCGACATCCACCCGAGCGAGCCTGTATGGCTATGGCTATGAGGCTTACATCCGCGAAGCCAATGACTCCGTGCTGCTGGCAGTACAGATTGAATCGGTCCAAGGTCTGGCCAACGCGGCGCAGATTGCAGCGGTGGAAGGCATTGACCTGCTCTTTGTAGGTCCGCTGGATTTGAGCATATCGATGGGAATCCAGGAGCCACAACAGGATGAAAGGTTTCGTGAAGCGCTGCTTTCTGTGGTTGAGGCGGCAAACCGCTCCCACAAGCCGGCTGGGATTCTGGCGCGAAACGAAGCCGAGGCGGAGCTTTACCTTTCCATGGGCTTTCGCTTTTTGGCGAACGGATCGGACCGCGGGATTCTGGCCTCCGCCATGCGCAAAGGAGCTGCTGCTTTGAAGGCCATGGCTGCAAGACCGGCGCAGGCATGACTGAGGAGCTCATTCTGCTGATCGATCTGGGGACGCAGAGCCTGCGGGCGGCGGTTCTCAATCGTAGAGGCGAGCGGCTCTTTAGCAGGTCCGTACCTGTTTCCACCCGCCGCGCCGGTTCGTGCCATGAACAGGATGCCACGGAGTGGAGTGGCGGGATGCTGGAACTGATGGCCGCCGTTGGGGCGGAAAGAGAGCTGGCATGCGGCATCCGTGCGATTGCCGCCTGTGGAACACTGGGCGGGATGGTGGCGGTGGATGGGCAGGGCGCCGCTCTGCGGGCTGCAATCCTCTATAGTGACCAGCGGCCCTCCGCCTATACCGGCGAGATTGAGGCCACAGTGGGCTTCCGTGAGTTGCAACAGCAAACCGGCTGGAGAGTGTTTTGTGGCGACCTGCTACCGCAGGTGCTGTGGCTTTCCCACCACGAGCCAGGTGTTTATGCCCGAGCACAGCACTTGCTGGATTCCACCGGTTATCTGAACTTCGTGTTGACCGGCCGGGCCAGCCTGGAAACTTACTCCGCGTATAGCTGTTACGCCCGGCCCGGTGCGCGCGGCGTGCCCTCTGCATTGCTGCGCGAACTTGGTTTGGAGGCTGCGCGCTTCGGCACGGCGGTGGAGGCTGGCGATCGAATCGGGACGTTGCGCCCAGAGATCGCGTTTCAGACGGGTCTTCCGGAGTGTGTTGTCATCTCCCTTCCCTATGACAGCTTGACCGCTTATCTGGGCGCGGGGCTTGGAGAAACCGGAGACGCGCTGGATATATCGGGCACGGTCACGTCGTTCGGTGTCTTGCACCCAGCCCAGGTCATCGATAGCAAGCGTCGCGTTTATTCCATTCCTTTGCCTGCCAGCCCGAACTGGTTGGTGCGGGGTTCGACGTCCTCTTCAGGTAGTGCGTTGGAATGGGCCAGGCGTGAGTTCCTGGGCGACGGCTTCGGCGCATTTGACACGCTGGTTGCCGCCTCCCCGCCGGGATCGAATGGCGTGCTGTTTCTGCCGTATCTGGCGGGAGAGCGGGCTCCGTTGTGGAATGCGAATGCCCGTGGAGTCTTCTTTGGCATTACGGGATCGACCACGCGAGCGGACATGGCTCGCGCTGTCTATGAAGGGCTCTGCTTCTCATTGCGGCACATTCAAACGGTGATGAGCGCGAACCACGTGCCGATCGGCAAAGTGAAACTGACAGGGGGCCTCTCGCGGATCCGGCTCCTGAACACGATCAAGGCGGACGTTACTGGAATGACTCTGCTGGCACTTCGCGACCATGAGATGACCACGCTCGGCGCGGCTTCCATCGTGGGGCGCGCGCTCGGCTGGTACGCGGATGAGCGGCAGGCCTCAGCCGCGTTGCTGGCGGTAGAGGAGGAGTATCGCCCCTTTCCGGCGCACGCAAGCCTTTACGATCAACAGTTCCGGATGTATGTAGAATTGGCGGACCGGCTGACGCCGATGTTCCGCCCGTCTGTTATTCGAGACCAGGCACGGTGTTGAGCAGTGCGGCGAGCGGCGCTGGCAGGAACACAGGAACGGCCCACTTGCCGATGAGAATGGTTTCACCGGTGGCGCAATCCTTTTGGAAAAGGGTGCTGAAGTTCGCGGTCGAAGCGGGACTGAAGAGCGGGATCTCGGGCAGAGCAACCTTCTCAAAGCCTTGGTCCATTAGCGCCTGCGCGACCGAGTCGCGGTTGCGATCAAGCGCGGGCGTGAGGAAAAAGACCGTGCCAGCTAGCTCGCACTTGACAGTCTTCTGGCCGTCCATGGCGATGGGGAGGAAGTGGGCGCGATTGAGCGCGGCTGGAAGCCCGGCGGCAATGTAAGCACGGTCCGTGAAGAGTTTCGCGCCAGGCACCAGCGATTGTGGTTTCGCACCGGAACTGGCGAGCGTGCCGGGCTTGGTAGTGCGCATCGGTTTGCCGTCAGCGTTGGTGTGGACGGGGGCCGTGGAGATCTTCGGCTTCTCCCGGCCGCCGGTGGCTTTGCTGACGAGTTGGCGAAGTTGCACGTCATTGCTGACGGGCTTGCCAGCTGCGATGTCTTCCTCGCGGAAAGCCGCCATCAGGATGTTGCGGTCTGTGACTCGGTTGTAGTCGTAGATAATGCGGATGAGGCCATCGGGCGTCTGCTGGCCATCGGGGTAGGACACGCCGGGCCGCTCGTCGAGCATGAGTCCGCCGCTCCAGGTCTTGCCGTCGTCTTTCGAAACGTAGGCCGTGAGATGCGAGCGGCTGGTGCGTGCGTCGAGCGGGCCGTGTTTGACGAGCAGCAGATTACCCGATGCCAGGCGGCGGATGAAGAAACGCGAGGGCGTGTGCAGGATGGCGGAGGGCTTCAACTCAGGCCACGTTTTGCCGCGATCGGTGGAGACGCTTTCGCCGATGCCATAGGTGGTGCGGACGAGCGCCCAGAGCGAGCCGTCCTTGCGCTCGACGAACATGTGCTCGTCGAACTGGCGCACATCCACCGGCACATTGGCGCCACCGCGCGGCTTCCAGGTTTTGCCTTTGTCGGCCGATACGATCATCTGCGCGCTGTTATCGTGCGCTTTCCACTTTGAGATGGGCAGCACCCACTCGCCGGAAGCCAGCACGAGCGGCTTGCACATCATCACGCCGTCGCCAACGCGGCGTGGCTTTGACCAAACAGGGCGCGCCGCGTCAGGCTGTTTGGTCTCGATGTACCAGACGCCGAGTTGCTTGTCGGGGCGGCTTCTGTCCATCTGCGCCCAAAACAGGAACAGCCGCTTGTCAGGCGACACCCACAGCTCCGGATCGAAGCTGCGCACAGGGCCGCTGCCATCGGGGTCGATGACGAGCACCTCGGTCCACGTCGCGCCGCCGTCTCCACTGGTGCTGAGCACCACGTAGTTATTCTCGTCCTCGCCCGGCGTCACGCCGGCGTACCAGTTCGCCCACAAGCGCCCTTTTGGTGCCACCGCCATGCTTGGAATGCCGGTGAAAGCACGGTTCGTCACGGCGTGTTCCGCCTGTGGCGGACCAACGTGTTTGGGAGCATCGAGCGACGTTGCGCCGGCGGCGGATATGCAGCATGTCACGAGCGTGAGTACGATTCGTCTGGTCATCTCTTCTAAAATTACCTCATTCATAGCGCTCTTCTTTATCACGTCAAAGGCACGGCGCACTGAGCAAGAAGCCGGCAACGAAATCGGCCTGTGCGGCAAACATTGCGGTTCCAGGCATCGTGCGACAGCCTCTTGCGGCAGCCATTTCCAAAAACTTCGTTCGTGCCGGCGCTGTGATCACATCGGCAGCGAAAGCACCGGGCCCTAATCTGGCCGCATCGATCGACATGAGATCGTCCGGCTTCATCCCGGAGGGTGTGGCGTTGATCGCCAGGTCGAAGCCGGCTGGATCGGGCGACCCCACACGCACGCTGCCGCCAAGCTCCCGTATACGGGCGATTCGATTGTTGCGCCGGTCCGTCATTGCGTCGTGCACAGCCAATTCCGCGGTGCCGAACATCATTGCGGTACGGCGAGTTACAACGCTAATCATGTTGCGGAGCATGGCTCTCACCTTGCCTCCAGGTTTTCGATCCGCCCCGTGCTGCTCGAAAACGACTCGGTCTCCACGCCCATCCGTTGCAGCATGGTAACAAAGAGATTGGCCAGCGGCTTGTTGTTGTCGCTACGGAATGCCAGGTACTGGCCATGTTTGAATCCGCCGCCGGCCAGTAAAATCGGCAGATTCGTGTTGTCGTGCGTATTGGCATCGCCCATGTTGCTGCCATAGAGGACCATGGTGCGGTCGAGCAACCGCTGGCCGCCCACCTGCTTTGCGGCCAAGCCCCGCAGCAGCTTTTGCAGCAAAGCCATCTGCTGCCGGTCGGCATCATCGAGCTGCCGCAACTTCTCGGCAGACTGTCCGTGATGACTCAAGTTGTGATAACCGTCGGTCGTATCCTGATCAGGATGCAGCTTGAACACCGGGGTGGCAAACGCGTCGACCATCAGCGTGACAATGCGAGTGGAATCGGATTCCAGCGCCAGCTGCGCCATTGAGAGCATGAGATCAAACTTTTCAAAGAACAGTTTCTTATCCTGAATCGCGGCGGGCTCCGGGCTGGCCACATTGGGTCTCGGCCGCTTCTCCCATTCGCCAGCCGAATGCAATCGTTCTTCCACTTCGCGCACTGCTGTCAGGTATTGATCGAGGCGGGCGCGATCATTGCGGCCCAAACCGCGGCTGAACTGCTTTGTGTCGTCAAGCAGTGTGTCGAGAATGCTGCCGCGTTCTTCCAGCCGGTAAAGCTGGCGTTCCACTTCGGCCGGCTCTCCCTGCACGAACATCTTCCGGTACAGCGCCGGGGCGCTATCCTCGGCGGGAAGCAACACGCCGTCGCGAGTCCAGGAGAGGCTCCGGTTGGCCTTGTCGATATTCACTCCGAGGTTGAGTGTGGCGAAGCGCGTGACTTGCCCGAGCTTTTCGGCGGCGAACTGATCGAGCGAGATCGAGTTACGGAAGCCGCTTTTGGTGGGGCCACGTGCACCGGTAAGAAAACAGTTTTCCGTGCTGTGACCGCCTTCCACGGACGGATGGGACAACCCGCTGAAAATCGTGAAATCGTTACGGAACTCAGCCATGGCGGCAAGGTAGGGAGACAGCGTATATTCACGTCCCACGGTTTGCGGGAAGAACGGTTTGGGCAGTATGCCGAGGTTGTTCGAGATCAGCAGCATGCAGCGCTCTGGAGCGCGGGCAAAACATTCAAGCGCGGGCATGGCGAGCGCAACGCCCGCGGCGCGCAGGAATCGGCGGCGTGTTTTCATGGCTTCTTTTGCTCTCCCCTGGGGCCAAGAAATATTGGGCTTTGCACAAGCGAAACGAGCAGGTCGCGCACGCGAAACCCGGTTGCGGCATGACTGTCGAGAATCGCCTCGACCTGCGGGCGGTCAGAAAAGCGAACCGGCGAACCGGTCGCATAGACGGTGAACTGGTGCAGCAGATTGCGCGCCAGTTGCCGTGGATTGGAGGCTAAGATCGCTTTGAGTTCGCGGATGTCCTGAAACGTTCTTCCATCGAGTAGTTTGCCGCTCGCATCTACGGGCCCGGCAAGAGTGTAGGCGAAATCATGACCAGCGCGGTCGATGCCGGTGACGGATTCCCCTTTCTCCATGCCCCGATATCTTGTGCGCCAGGCGCCGAGAATATCGAAGTTTTCAAGTGCCAATCCAACGGGGTCGAATCGTGCGTGACAGCCCGCACACGAGGCGACTTTGGTATGCATTGCCAGCAGATCGCGAATCGTCCTGGCGCCGCGAATGTCAGGCTCCACGGCCGGAACCTTCGCAGGGGGTGGGGGCGGCGGCTCGCCGATGAGCCGTTCCATGATCCACGCGCCACGTATGACCGGCGACGTGGTGGTGCCATTAGCGGTCACCTTCAGAATGGCGGCCTGCGTGATGAGCCCGCCAAGCGGACTGCCCGGCGGCAGTTTCACCGCCCGCATGGCCGAACCAGCGAGTGGCGGCAGGCCGTAGTGGAGGGCAAGGCTATCATTGGCGTAGATGAAATCCGAAGTCACCACTGAACTGGCGGGTAGATTGTCGCGAATCATGGCCTGGAAGAAGGTGCGGGTTTCCTGTTCCATCGACTCGACCAGATAGTTATCGAAGCGGTATTCGGGATACAAACGGATGTCCGGATCATCACGGCGAACGTGACGCAGGTTGAGCCAATAATCGGTAAAGTTACGTACAAATCGCTCAAAGCCCGGACCGTCTATAAGCCGCTCGGTCTCTGCGCGTAGCGTGGCGGAATTACGAAGCCGGCGTTCCCGCGCCAGGGTCATCAACCGGGCATCCGGCCTGGTGTTGGTGAGAAAGTGCGAAAGGCGCGTTGCTATGGGGAATTGGTCCGCGGCATGTTCAGGCTCGCGCAAATAGAGGCAATGGGGTGAACTGAGGAACGCCTTGTAGCCGGCCAGCAATGCTTCGGCGAAGGAGGCCCCTTTCCGCAGCCTGGCGAGTACAAGTTGTTCGAACATAGCCAGTGCGGCATCGGACACCGGCTCTTGCGACGCAAAATCGGCGAAGCGGCGCAGCAGACGCCGCGCGGCTTCATCCGGCTGGGCTGGAAGAGGATTTACGCCGAGATCATCGAAGAGCACGCGGTGCGACGGCGGAGGCCAAGTGGCCGGGGCGAGCGGTCCTTCCACTTCCAGCCACTGCACGGCAACACCAGGCTGCCCACCTTCGGGAAGCGGCGGGTATCGATAGGTCGGTGGCCCTCCTTTCACGTTACGCGCCAGTGGCACGGGCAAGCCAAGCGGGCTGTATTCGAAGGTCTCCTGCTTGCGAAGCTGGATGATGGTTTCAAACTCCCGAGGTGCCGGCTGAATATCCATCATGCCGCCCGTGGCGAGCACGTCGCCAGAGACATCTGGCCCTGATGGCTTGCGGGCACGGAAGGTCATTGGAACCGGGTGAGTGGCAGGGGCAAGCGTGTAGCCTTTGCGCTGCACCACTGCACGGGCCGAAAATCGAACGCGATACGCCCCTGGCAGCTTGGCCACGAACCCCTTGGGATAGCCGTAATAGGGCCAATGGGCCGAACGAAACAACGCCATTTCGATTGTGGCGTCGTCTTTGAACGCGTCAAGCTGTTTGGTCTCGATGGCCTGGTTATTGTGGGCAAAGAACATCGCTTCGCGTTCGCCGAACGTCCCTTTCTCCGGGAATAAGGCCGTTCCAACGGCGCGAAACTTCGTTGCGGGCGGAGGCTTTGGTCCGCTGGCCATGGCCTGACGCAGCGCCGCCTCGGCGGCATCGAGATACGCGGTGAGTTGCACCCTCGACATGTCTAGCGTCTCGGCCGCCTTGTTGAAGCGGTGACCCTCGCGATCCTCAGGCAGCATGTCGCGGATATCGAGATTTGGCAGTTGGAGAACATCGCGCAGGTTCTGTTCGTACTCGTCGCGATTCAGCCGGCGCAGCGGTCCGCGGCCATCGCGCAGCACCTCGGCGAAATCGGCTTTGTGGATCTCGCGGCTTAGTTGGCCTAACATCGCCGTGCGTTGCGCGGCGGGGAACGTAAAACCCTTCGGCGGCATCTCCCCCTTGGCCACGCGATCATGGACGCGAATCCACCGGTCGCGCACGGATGGATCATCGAAACGCATTGGCAGCGCGGCAAGATCCAGCCCGCCCATGGCCGTTTGCTTGTTGTGACAACCGGAGCAGACGGCTGGCGTTAGCAACTGGCCCAGCGACGGAAGCGTGGCCGCCGAGAGAAGAAAAATTGTATTCCTGAGTATCTTCAACGCTTCACCGTTAGCACGCTTTCCAGCTTGGCGGAATCGTAGGATTGAGCTTCGTAGTTGGAAGGGAGATTGAAGGGCAACGCGGGCGGGTTTTTGTCTGTGTCCAGCGTGGCGCTAAAAAACGACGGAGCCGATATCCCTGCCAATGCCAGTGAGCCGAACCCGAGCGCCGATTGTTCGTGCCATTGTCGGCGAGAAACGATTGGGGAAACATGTCGTCGATCCATAGGTTTTAGCTCCCAAAGAAGAATCAGGTGACATCTCCTAAACGAGAATCTCGCTTACAACTCGGGCCGGAAACTCGTCGGTGATTCTCTCGTGCCGGCCATCGCGCTGAAAGGTCAAGTTCCGGTGATTCATGCCCAACAGGTGCAACACGGTGGCGTGAAAATCGTGGACGCTGACTTTGTTGTCGGCGGCGCGATAGCCTATTTCATCCGTGGATCCGTAGGTAGATCCGCGTTTTACGCCGCCTCCGGCCATCCAGATGCTGAAGCCGGAGGGGCCGTGGTCACGTCCTGCGTTGGCGCCCGGGGCTTGGGCGATCGGCAGACGGCCGAACTCACCGCCCCACACTACCAAAGTGGAATCGAGGAGGCCGCGCTCTTTCAGATCGCGAATCAGCGCCGCAGCAGGACGGTCGGTCTTGCCGCACGCATAGTCCAGGCCATCCCAAATCTTGTTGTGGTTATCCCAAATCTGTCCTTCAATGTAAATCTGCACAAGGCGGACACCGCGTTCCACCAGACGGCGAGCCATCAGGCAACGCCTGGCGTAAGACGCGGTACGTTCGTCGTTCATCCCGTAGGCTTCCTTGGTGGCTTCACTCTCCTTCGTCAGGTCCAGCACATCGGTAGCTTCCATCTGCATGCGGGCAGCCAACTCATAGTTGGCGATACGGGCCTGCAACTCAACGTTGCCTGGATGCTGGTCGCGATGCGACGCATCCATGCGGTGCAGCAGGCTGCGGCTCAGATCCACTATGCCCGCCGGATCCTCCGCCTTCGCGTGCAGATTCAGAATCGGCGAACCCTCTGACCGTACGCGCGTTCCCTGATAGACGGCCGGCAACCAGCCCGATTGCCAGTTCTGGATGAAGTTGATGGGCGGACCCTTGGGATCGTCCAGCACAACATAAGCCGGCAGATTCTGGTTTATAGAGCCCAGGCCATAAGTGATCCAGGAGCCGAGCGACGGGCGAGTGGGCAGGATGCGGCCGCCGTGCATGAGAAACAGCGCCGCTTCATGTGCAAGATGAGTCGTGTGCATGGAACGGATGACCGTTATATCGTCTGCCACCTTGCTGAGGTGGGGCAGAGCTTCGGAGATCTCCAGGCCCGATTGCCCCTGCCGCGCGAACTTGTAGCGTGAGGGCATTAGCCCGCCGGTCTCCCGCACGGCGCGGACTTCTGAAGCCAAGTCGCGGCTGGGCGACTGTCCGGCATGCTTTTCAAGCGCTGGCTTGTGGTCGAACAGATCGACCTGGCTTGGGCCTCCGTTTTGGAAGAGTTGGATGATGGCTTTCGCTTTGGGTGCGTGATGGGGTTGCTTAGGCGTCAGGTCGTAAAGGCGCTGCTGCGCCAACAGATCTTCGGCAAACAGAGAAGCGAGCGCGGTGCCCATAAGGCCATCGGGGATGCGGGAAAAGAAATCGCGTCGGGTTGGCATGGTGGTCCTTTAATCCAAGTAGATAAACTCCGCGGAGTTCATCAGTGTGTGGCAGACAGTAGCGAGCGCAAGCCAACGTGCCCGGCTAGCTACCGGCTCGGCTGGCTTTTCGGCTTCCAGTTTGCGCGTCCACTCGGGCGTCAAGCGCTCCATTGTTTCGCGAGCGAGGCGGAATTCGTCCGCCGTTGGCTTGCGGGCCAGCGCCAACAGGTAAGCACGTTCAATCTGCGCGTCTGGGTTATCGCCCACGACGTCTGCGATGCGGCCCGCCATGAAGCGGGCATTCTCGCGCACCAGATCGCTATTCATTAAGTGAAGCGCTTGGGAAGAAACCACCGACTGGCCGCGCTGCACACAATTCGGATTCATGAATGGCTGATCAAAGGTCTCAAGCAGAGAGATGGGCTGGGTACGCCGTTGCGAAATGTAGATGCTGCGTCGCCGGCTTTCGGTGATCACCTCGCCGTCGGGCAACTGCTTGATGCCATCGGGTGCTCCAAATTGCTTGGTGTTGAGACGGCCGGCGATTTGGAGAATCGTGTCGCGAATGGACTCTGCATCAATGCGGCGCACCGGAAAACCGTTCTCGCCGGCCTGCTGGCGGTAAGCAGCCGAGGTCATGATCAGCTTGTGCATCGCTTTCACATCCCATCCGGTGCGCACGAATTCGGTAGCAAGCCAATCGAGCAAGGGCTGATTCTCCGGCGCGGCTCCCATGCGGCCAAAGTTACCCGGCGTGCTCACCAACCCTTTGCCGAAGTGATGCTGCCAGATGCGGTTCACCATCACGCGCGCAGTCAGAGGATGATTGGGATGAGTGAGCCATTGGGCCAACGCCAGACGACGGCCGGACGAATGCGCCAGCGCCACAGGGCGATACTCAGGCAGGCCCGCGCTCATGATAGAGGGCGGACCTGGCGCAACCAACGGACCGGGGCTGGTAGCATCTCCGCGCAAGAGAATACGCGTCGGCGGTGGCTCTGGACCCAAATCGAATAACGCACGGATCAGCGGCGGTTGCTTGCGCTCAGCGCGCTCTTTGAGAATCTTCGCGTCCAGCGCCTCCTTCTCCTTCTTGTAGGTAGGATCAGTTTCCTTCAGCGCGCGCAACGCTTTTTGGAGCTCCGCGATACGCACGTCAATGGGAGCATTGTGCGCCACTGATGCTTCATACTCGGGCGTCGCCTTGGCGATGTAGTAGCGCGTGTTCTTCTCGTCGCATTTGGCGCCCACGCCTCCGCAAGGAAACTCACCGGGTAGCCAGGAATAAGGATCAAAGGCGGGTGTGAGCGTTGCCACCAAACGATAGTAGTCGCGAGTAGGAAGCGGATCGTACTTGTGATCGTGGCATCGGGCGCAGCCTAGTGAGACGCCCATAACCGCGGACCCCAGGATTTCCAATTGCCCCGCAATCACGTCCATGCGCTCCGGGATGAAATTCTGTTCGGTGCTGTTGGTGCCGTCTGGCGCCATACGCCAAAAACCGGTGGCGGCTAGCAGTTCGATGTGCTCAGGAGTGAGTCGCTTGACGGCGCGGTGATCGAACAACTCATCACCGGCGATCTGTTCGGTGAGAAACCGGTTGAAGGGCTTGTTCTGCTCGAACGCCCGGATGACGTAGTCGCGATAGCGCCAGGCGTTCTTACGTTTAACGTCGGAGTTGTTGCCGCCCTCGCTATCGGCGTAGCCGACGGCATCAAGCCATTGGCGCGCCAAGCGCTCGCCGTAGCGGGGAGAGGCGAGCAGTTGGTCGAGAAGCGCTTCGTAATTGTTGTCGTATTGTGAGATCTGCTCGGGCGTGGGCGGCAGACCCGTTAGATCGAAGTAAGCACGGCGGAGCAAGGTTTGGGGCGCGGCGGGTGGAAGCTTGGTACTGAGAAATGCGTCCACGGGATGGGTTGCAGGCTTCGGAAGCGGAGTGCGTTTGGGGGCCTGGAACGACCAGAAGGTGCGGTCCTTTGCCGTAATTGCGGTGTCGGAGGCAACCTTCACTTCAATGGGTTGCTCGTTGTCTGGCCGGGCTCCCTCAGCGATCCATTGTTTCACTTTCGCCAGTTCATCTTCGTTAAGTCCGCGAACCGAATATTGCTCCTGCAGTTTGGGCGGAGGCATCTGTTGCGCGGCGATGCGTTTGACTAACAGGCTTCCTTCGGCGTCTCCGGGCACGATGGCCGGACCAGACTTACCGCCCTTCTTCATCGATGCGTGCGTGCGCAGATCCAGACCGGCGCGCTGATCCAGGCGTCCGTGACAAACCCAGCACTTGGCGCTAAAGATCATCTCCACATCGCGCTGGGCGACTAGAGGACGGACCGCGCCCGCCAACTCACCGGCATTGAGCGCGCCCTCTTCGATCCATTTGCGGATAGTGCCAAGTTCCGCAGGAGTAAGCTTTGGCCCGGCGACCGGCATCTTGCCAGAGGCGGTGATGCTCAGCAACAAACTGTCATTCGGATTTCCGGGGATGACGGCAGCGCCCGACTTCCCGCCCTTGAGCAAGGCATCGCGCCCTGTGAGCGATAGATTTGCCTGGGCGCCTTTCTCACCATGGCAACGCAAGCATTTCGCTCGTAGGATTGGAAGAACGTCTGTTTCGAAGCGAGGGGCGGCCAGCGCCATGGCCGAAGCCAGAACGGTCATTAGCAGTTTCACTATCCAATTAAACATCAGATCTGTTCGAATCATTGGCTCGCTCCGAAATAAAACTTAGTAATCAGCAGCCAGCGGGATTGCTGCGGAGAGAGAGCGTGAAAAGACAGGCGGACAAGCTCGAAGTCTGCTTTCCCTTGCCGGCTGACGGCCCTCCCGGATTGTGATGCATCTTCGTCACTAACCCAAGCGGCGTTGCCAATGGTGAGCGAGGCGGTGAGGCGGTTGAAGCCACAGGCCAGCGACGCGCCGCCAATCTCAATTGCGTTATGTCGAGTAAATAAATCCGGAGAGTTCATCGGTAGTCTTCTAACACCCCTCGACGCAGAGAGGATCACCTCCCCCGCGCCACCTTCCCGACTACGGCTAAGCCGCGTCGCGCATGGCCTTCTCGCTGAAGGATCAACATCTGCAGCGCATTCTTCTTGCTGGTATCAATGTGCTCAGCCAGCAATCGTTCCGCGGCCGGCAGATCCCGCCGCACAAATGCCTGCACTAGCGCCAAATGCTGCACGCCAGTCAGGCGGACAACATCCTCCATTTCGTAGCCGAGCAGCCTGAGAGAGTGAATCAGTTGCGAGATATTCTCCAAATAGGAGACCAGCCGCTTGTTCCGGCAATGTTGAAACACAAAGCCATGCAGTGCGACGTCGATTTCCGCGTGCTGGGATGCAACCTGTCTTGGCGGCTTCGACTCCAGGCTCCGCAGGCGCTGCTCAAACTGAAACAGCGGTTCGAGCGGCATCGCATTGATTGCGGTTATGAGGGCGAGAAGTTCCAGATTCTTTCGAATCTCGTAGAGATCTTCGACATCGTCAGGTGTGAAGGAAACAACCTGCGTGCCGCGGTTGTGATTGCGCTTTACCAGGTCATCCCTCAGCAGCATGAAGAGCACTTCGCGAATCAAGGTGCGGCTCACCGAATACTGTGCGGCCAGTTGCGCTTCCACCAGACGCGCGCCAGGTTTCAAGTCGCCCTTCAGAATCCGGCGCAAGAGATCGGCGTAGATTCTGGTTTTCGTCTCATCGTTTCTCTGAGGCGATTTTGTTTGCTTCACGCCAGTATCTCTTTCACTACGCGTCCGAACACGTCGGTCAAGCGGAAATCGCGCCCGGTATAGCGGTAAGTGAGACGCTCATGATCGATCCCCAACAAGTGCAGCATCGTGGCATGCAGATCATGGATGTGAACCTTGCCCTGCACCGCCTCCCAGCCGAATTCGTCGGTCTCCCCGTGTGAAATGCCAGGCTTGACGCCTCCGCCGGCCATGAACATGGTAAAGCCTTTCGGATTGTGCTCGCGGCCGCGATCGGTGATCGGAGCCTTGCCCTGTGACAGGTCCTGATCGAATGGGGTCCGGCCAAACTCGCCACCCCACAGTACAAGCGTGTCCTCCAATAGTCCGCGTTGTTTCAGGTCCTTGATCAAACCGGCGATCGGCTTGTCGACCGCTTTGCAGCGTACGGGAAGACTCTGCCTCAACTTGCCGTGGTGGTCCCATCCGCCATCGGTGATCTGCACAAATCGCACACCAGCCTCGGCCATGCGCCGGGCCATCAGGCATTGCCGCCCAAAATCGTCGGTCTCCTTTTCTCCGATGCCGTACAGAGCTTTTGTTGCGTCCGTTTCGGCGGCGAGATCCAGGACTCGCGGCGCTTCCATCTGCATGCGGAATGCG
Source organism: uncultured Acidobacteriia bacterium (assembly GCA_903881085.1). GTDB lineage: Bacteria > Acidobacteriota > Terriglobia > Bryobacterales > Bryobacteraceae > CAIRSA01. The sequence continues at coordinate 19,961 of CAIRSA010000582.1, read as the reverse complement.
AGTTCGAACGATGCGGCCCGGCCTTCCAGCTCCGAGTCGGCGCCACCATCAGACGTGTAGCGGCGGTTGACGTCCTGTAGAAAGTCCAATTGACGGCGCTGTTCATCCGTACTGATTCCAGCGTCACGCAGATAGTCGATCCGCGCGTTCCTGGCGTCGTGGGCTTGTCCGATCGGCGTGCCTTGATAGATGGCGGGCAGGAATGCGCTGCCGAACAGTTGCGGCGTGCCTCCATCGCCACTCAACTCCGGACAGATGGAAACAAATCCAGGGAGGTTTTGATTCTCGGTCCCCAAACCGTAGAGTGTCCATGCACCCATGGAAGGCCTGACCTGGATGCTGTGGCCAGTATGCAGTTGCCGTATGGCCGGCGCGTGCGCTTCGCTATCGGCATGCATCCCGTGCAGGAAGCAGAGGTCGTCCACCACGCCGCCGAGATGTGGCAGCATCTCTGTCATGAGCATGCCTCTGCGGCCCTGACGCACGAACTTGCCTATGGGACCAAACAGACGCGAATCGCGTATGCCTGGCGCTTCATAGTTCTGCGGCAACTTGAATGAAAGTGGCTGGCCGTTGCGCTTCTCCAGTTCGGGTTTGTGCTCGAACATGTCCATGTGCGATGGCCCCCCTTGCATGAACATGAAGATGACGCGCTTGGCCCGCGCAGCGTGGTGCGGCGCCCGCACTGCCAGCGATTCGGCCGCAAGCATGGATTGCATCGCCACCATGCCAAAGCCACAGCCCGCTGTGCGCAGAAAGTCGCGTCTTGAGTGCGCCATGGAGGTTTTGTGCCGATTCATCATTCAGCTCCTGTACAGAAATTCATTCGAGATCAGCAACGCGTGGCACAGCCGCTTCCATGCTTCCTGCCTGGCTTCCGCGGGACCACCCGGTGCATTCCGTTCGGCGAAACCCTTTGCATAGGCAAGCAGCCGGTCAACCTCTCCGCCCTTCGCCTCGCGCCCATAAACGCGACGTACCAGCAGCCGGACCCGTTCACTGTCGCTCTTTTCGCCGGCCAGGACTAGCTTTGCCAACGCCGCTGCCTGCTCCTGCACAAACGAGGAGTTCATCAGATAGAGCGACTGAGTGGGAACGGTGGTCGCAGGCCTGGGGCCTGTGATCTGGTTGGTATCGGGAAAGTTGAATAGGTTTAGAATATCGAGCTCGGGTAACTGGCTCTTACGTAGAACCGGCAGATAAATGGACCGCCGAAGATGAGTAGCAGGATCAAGCTTGATACGTTCAATGAAGGACTCGGGTTGCCCCACGTTCAGGTTCCCCTTCACAAAGAACGGCAGCGACGGTCCTCCTGACTCAGTATCCAACATGCCGCTCGCTACCAGCATGGCATCGCGTATTGTCTCGGCTTCCAGCCGCCGCCGGCTCATCTTCCACAGCAACCGGTTTTCGGGATCAATCTCCACAGCCTTGGCATTCACGCCGCCGTCCATGCGGTAGGTGCGGCTCAACACAATACTGCGAACCAGCTTCTTCAATGACCAACCGTTCTCCATGAACTGCGACGCAAGATGATCCAGCAGTTCGGGGTGGCTTGGCGGCATGCCGCGTATGCCGAAGTTATCGATGCTTGGCACGATCCCCGTGCCGAACAAGTGATGCCATACCCGGTTGACCATCACGCGGGCCGTCAACGGATTGTTCTTGTTGCCGATCCATTCCGCCAATTCTTTCCGCCCGCTGGTGAAGTCCGCTATGTCAAGCTTTGCGTCCATTCCAGCGATGGCCACTGCGCTGCGGGGCGTTTCCGAGCCCAGTTGATGCGCGTTCCCACGAATGTTGATGCGGCAATCTGCTGGTAGATCCTGGTCCTGTACTGCGTGCGCGGTGGGTGGCGTAACGGGAAGGTACTCCAGCACCTTGACCTCTTGCAGCGCCTCCGCGATCTCCTTATCCAGGCCTTTCGCTTCCTCCGAGTCTTTCTTGGCCAACTTTCGTTTCGCTTGCAGTGAAGCGTGCCGTTCCCGTGCCGCGGCAAGATTCGCTTCATAAGCTTGAGCCTCTTCCGCCCGGCCTGCCATTTCCTTGGACAACTCGGGAAGAATCGTCGTGTTGACGTTGCTGAAGACGCTCAAGCCCAGACGCCCTGAAATGGTGCGCGTGCTGGCAAAGATGCCAGCCATGCCATAGTAATCGTGCAGAGCAATGGGATCGAACTTGTGATCGTGGCATCGGGAACACCCCATGGTGAGGCCGAGGAAAGTGCGGCCCACCATATCCACCTGCAAATCCACAACGTCCATATTCAGCTGCTCTTTGTCGGCATTCACTAGCGGCCACGGCCCGAGGGCGAGGAACCCGGTCGCCACCACGTTATCGCGGCGCTCTTCCGGCTTGGTCCAAGCCAATTGGTCGCCGGCCAGTTGTTCGAGAATGAATCGCGGATAGGGCTTATCGCGATTGATGGAATCGATCACATAGTCGCGGTATCGCCAGGCATGGCGGGCGGGCACGCGGCGGCCGATCTCAATGTTATCCGCATAATACGTTTGATCCAGCCAGTGCCGCCCCCAGCGTTGGCCGAATTGAGGGGAGGCGAGCAACCGGTCGACTACCTTTTCAAAAGAGCCTTCTCTCCGAAACTGGTCTTGCTCTTCAATGGTGGGAGGCAGGCCTGTCAGGTCGAGATAGACTCTGCGCAGCAGCAACTCCAGCGGGGCATCTCCCGCCGGGCGAAGCGACTTTTCCTCTAGTTTGGACAGTATGAATTTGTCGATATCGTTTGATGCCCAGGATGCTTCCCGCACGTGCGGAACCGGAACCTTGGCCACGGACTTCCAGGCCCAATGGCTGGCTCCCTTCTTTTCGACCTTGTTGGAAATCGTGCTGGGGCTATCCTGCGGCCAGACGGCGCCCCTTTCGATCCAAGTGCGAAAATCGGCCAGCACGTTCGCTGGTAGTTTTCCGGTGGGAGGCATTTTTGTCCGCCCCTCGTAGAGGAGCGCTGTGTACAGACGGCTCTCTTCCGGCTTTCCGGCAGTGACTATACTTCCGGCATCCGAGCCTTTCCGTAGACCGGAATTTGTATCCAGTTGCAGCCCTGCGTAGGAGATCTTAGCTTTTGAGGAGTGGCAGGCCCAGCACTTTTCAGCCAGAACCGGGCGGATCCTGGATTCGAAGAAATCCTGGTCTTGTGCCCTGCCGGACACGCAAACTAACATCAGCAAGAGATACTGTAGGCGCATTGTTGATCTCCAGAAAGTGTATACAGTTTAGGTTGGCGAGTCAATGCGGATGTTCCGTCTAGGTATTCCGGCGCGAGAGTATTTGGCCGCTGTGCTGCCTCGCGTGACCACGCGCACCAGTCGCTCCACGATCTCTCGCGCGCTTCTGAAATTGAAGTCATTCGTGGCGAAGCCCCATGAGTCGTTGTGCGGATCGACCGTCTCCCACAAGCCTGCACGCGGCACCCGCGGAATTTCCATGTCGCCTAGCGTGTCATAATCGCCCAGCCCGACGCCGATGCGGCTATTCACAATCGCCTGCGGCTGTTCTCGATGCACCAGGTCCACCAATTCGCGCGACTGCGCCGGCGTGATCGGGCCTGGCGTATCGAACCAGATGGTGGCAATCGGGCCATAGCCGGACAGCAGTTCCTTGATCTGCGGAATCGCCTTCGATTGCAGGTGGCGCGGAAAGTCGCTCTTCTCGTGGAAGTCCCACGCGTTCCCTACCGCGTCATTTTCATGCCAGTCCTGCGACTGCGAATAATAAAAGCCCAGCCGCAGCCCTTCCGCCTTGCATGCGGCGGCGAGTTCCTTCATCGCGTCGCGATGAAACGGCGTAGCATCGACGATGTTAAAAGGACTGACCTTGGAGCCGAACATCGCGAAGCCATCATGATGTTTGGATGTGATCATGATGTGACGCATGCCCGCCGCCTTCGCCGTGCGCACCCACTCCACCGCATTAAAGCCGGTTGGATTGAAGCGTCCGGCGATTTTCTCGTAATCCGAAACGGGAATCTTGGCCCGATTCATGATCCATTCGCTGATGCCGTATTAATTGCGATCCTGATAGCGTCCGCCCAGTTCCGAATACAGGCCCCAGTGGATGAACATGGCGAAGCGCGATTCTTTCAACCACTGTCCACGCCCTCCGCTGGTGGACTTCGCCGCATCGCCCCACATCTTGTCCGAAGTCCCATCCACCGCTCGCCCAGGTTGCTGCGCGGATGCTGCCGCAATGGTCCGCAAGAGATAAATTCCAGTTTTATCACACGCTTCTCCATAACAATAGTAATGAAATTATTTTGGCGCCCAGCGGAAGTCTGCATAAAGCGGAACCACGTTGCCAGGCCCCGGCGAATGCAAGGAGAGGACCTGCGCTTCGCTCCAAGCGGATAGGCTCAGTCCCTTCTCCGTTCGAAAATCGGCCACGCGCAGTTCAACTTCCTGCCATTCGTCCGAAGGTTTCAACGAAAGCGTGTGGCTGAATTTTTGGTTCCCAGTCTCGACCCAATTTCGATAAACCGCGACGGTAAGTTCTCGCGCCGCTTTTGAGTACACCCTGAACTTCAGAACCGTGCCATCCGGGCCCCGCCACTTCGGATCCCCGATTTTGTGCGTGAACAGTTCGATGGTGCGGTCTGTTGTCACTGCTGCCTTCCAACCGGGTCCCGTTGCCGACTTCACCGCTTCAAACACCGGCGGAATTGGATCCGTGCCAGTCGAACTCGTGACCCAGTCTCCAACGCCGCCCGAAAAATCGTCGATCGACAACGTGGGTTTATCAGTGGCCTTCGCCTTCCCCAGTGCCGCCGGCGTAACTGACGCCAGGTTCGACGTAATCGAAACGCCTGACTCGTAGTTCACATTGGCGAAGGCAAACAGCGGCCGCGAAACGTCTATCACTGGCATTAGCGCAGGCGGGTTTCCCTGCAATGTCCGCCAGAATCGATTCTTCGGCCCACGATTCTCTAACGCATAGTACATCTGGACCGATTGGATCTTCTGCGATTGGTCGGCGTCCACCATGAGCTCCGGCACTCCGGACCGGCTGAGACGCACGGAAACCTTGGGCGATTTCGGCCAAGCCTCGCCCCCCTTCAACCACCAGTCCATCCACAGCAGCAGATCGCTGGCCTGCGCCGAACCGATGTGGTGGCGGTATTGCGGCGTGAACGCCTCGCGATGCTCCACATGCAGCGCGTCCGTGGTCTTGTACGCCCAGTCCATCTTGCCGTGCTGGTCATTGGTGCCATCGAGAAACAACACTGGACACTCGATGCGCCCCGGATAAGACTCCGGCTCCATCGTAGCCCGCCATAGCGCGACCTCGGGATCGGCCGCCTTCGGATCTGGATCGCCAATCGCCTCAGGATAAGTGTTCCAGCCCACGCCATAAACCGCCGCCGCGGCCTTCACTCGTTTATCGGTCCCCGCGAAGTTCCAGACGATGGTGCCGCCCATGGAAACGCCGAAGATGCCAAGACGCTCCGGGTCGACTTCCGGCTGACGCTCCAGCACCGTAAGCGCGCGCCGCGAAACCAGCGTCCACAGAAACCACGACGACAGACGAACGGACGGCTTAGTCGCCATGTGCATTCCGCTCTCATGCGACTTGGCGTGATTGCCCTGAATCAATTTGCCCCACAGCGTGTACTTGTCGCGGTTAGGCCACTCGCCACCCCAGTTGAAGCTCATCGCGGCATAACCGCGTGCAGTCCATGTCTTCAGCCAGCCTTTATTCACCGTCTGCCCGCCGCCGTGGATATGCAGCACGGCGGGCAGTTTGCGGCCGCCTTCGGGCGCGGCGTACATACCGTAAACACGAACCTTTTCGCCCTCATGCGTGAGCCCGGTGAAATACATCTCCGTGTAGGCCGCGCCGTTCTCGGTCCACTTGCGCAGAACCTCTATATCGAGAGCCTCGGCGCGGGGATCGACTCCCGCCCACACATCGTCGATTGTCTTCTCCGCCGCACACATCGGCATCGTCAGAATGGCCGCCAAAAGCGGAAGCCGAAGATTCCTTGCGATCATAACTCTCCGCTTAGAAATTCACACGCAGTGCCATCTGCATTACCCGCGGCGAGCGGGCGGCAGTGATCTGTCCCGCGGCTGCGTTTGTGTTTTGACCGGCGGCATTGAACGTGATCGACGTATTCAAGCCGGAAAACTGAGAATGGTTGAATGTGTTGTACGACTCTGCGCGGAACTGAAAGCGCAGCCGCTCGCCAACGTTGAAGTTCTTGAACAGCGAGGTGTTCCAGTTGCTCGTTCCGGGTCCACGGATCGGATAGCGGGTCATGTTGCCATAGTTCAGCCACGTGGGCGAATAGGAGGTCAGCCCCGGCTTGAGCGCGGTGGGCTCGCCGAACGCGGCCACATTAAAGTAACGGTCGAAAGTGCGGTCGCCGCGGTCAAGAATGGGGTTCCCAACCATGATCGGGCGCGCGCCGTCGCCGCCGCCTACGAAATTGACACTAGGTGAAGTGCCCATGCTTACTGTAAGCGGCTGGCCACTGATAAAACTGGTGATATTCGATACCTGCCAACCGTCAAATACTGTTTTCACCATATGATTTTTGGCAAGACGGCTGAGACGCGGAACATCCCACAAAAAATTGAAAGTCAGGATGTGAGGCCTGTCGTAGGAAGCAAGCGAGTAATTCCAAATCTTCCGATCCTGAAATGCCGCCACTTCGGCAGTGGAGCCGCCAGTGCTGTCGCCCTCGGCATAGCTCATCGCCTTTGAGAAGGTATACACAACTCCAAACTGAACGCCCTTCGCGAAACGCCGGTCGAGTTTCGCCTGCAATGAGTGGTAACTCGAGTTACCCTGAAAAATCTGCTGCGCGATAGCATTGTACCCGCGATAGGGGCGGAAGTAGTTATCGTTGAGCGGTGTGTTGGTCTGCGGGTTCTGGTTCTGCGGCAGGAATTGTGCCCCATAGGGAACGTTATTAAGTTGTACCTGCTCGCCGAGATGGCGTCCGAAAGTGCCGACATAAGCGGCGTCAAGAACAGTAGCCCAGCCGAGTGAGCGCTGAATGCCGAACGAAGCATGATATGACGTAACGGTCTTCCCGTTCGGATCCAGAATGCGGTTGAAACTGGTCGGCGAGAGTAGACCCGTGCTGTTGAACGCCTGTGAGACGTAGCCGTAATAGGCCGTCGGGTTGAAGATGAGCGGCGGATTCTGAGAAAGATTACCCAGAGAGCCGGCGTCGGCGCGCGTGTTGTAGAAGACTCCGCCTCCCATGCGGAATGCGGTCTTTCCATCGCCCTTGGGATCCCATGCGATGCCCAAGCGCGGTGCATAGATAATGCCGTTGCCATAAACCAGCGCGTTCGGGAACCCCTGCGTGCCACTGACGACAACGCCGTTCGTCGGATTCCCGGAGTTGGGCGCCAGCAATCCCGAATAAATGTTGGGCACCGTAGCTCCGGTAATTGGATTGACGATGACATTGGCCCCATTCACTTTCGCCGGCGTGAACAGGCGCGGCGCCTGCGAGGAGTCCCACAACCATGGCACAAAGTTGGCCGCCTTACTGCCTGACGGATCGAGCGGCAGCGCCCACGTGAAACGAACGCCATAGTCAAGCATCACGCGGCGGTTGACCTTCCATGAGTCCTGCACGTACCATTCGCGGATCGGCGTGACCGGAGAGTAGTTAGTGCGGTTGGTAACTTCGGAGTACGTATCGAAAATCCCTAGAAAAGCATTGGCATAAGCGTAACCTGTGTCAAGTGGATTACTGGAGTCCGCCGCAAAGGCGAAATTGCCAGGGAAGTTGGCGTTGCCCGCGTGGTGCTTGACGATGTACTGTGCGCGCTGAATGGTGATGCCTGCTTTGAAGCGATGAGACCGCCAGGTCTTGGTAATCTGGTCGCTGATGCTGATCGCCTTCCCCTGGTTGTCTAACGGGAAGCGGCCGTCGTAACTCACTTGCGCGGGGCTTGAAACGCCGCCAAACGACAAAGCCGGAAGCAGATTCAGCGGATTGTCCGCGGGATAGGTCTGCCGAATATCGATGCCGTAAGTGGAACGCTGCAGCGCGACGAGATCTTTGTCGGCCAAAACCTGCCGTTCAATCCAAAGGTTCAGTCCGAACGTAAGCTCGTTGATGAGCGAAGGCGAGACGATATAAGTCATGGAGCCGCCCAGGTTTGGCATCGATTGCGAATAGTCGATGTTCGCCGGCCCCCACTGATTGCTCGATGCTGGACTGGTCAAACCCTTGTTGTGGCTATCGAAACCCGAGAGGCGCGTCCACAGCCGGGCCTTGTCTGAGATGTTGTAGTCCACTCGCAGAATCTCCTGCAGCGCTGGAACGTCGTTCGTCCCGGCAATCTGGAAGTTGTAGGCGTACTTCGTAATGGCCGCGTTGGTGGCGTTGGGCAGCGGAAAGATCGTCAGCAAACGTGCCGAATTGGCGTCTATGCGGCTAGGCGGAACAATGTTATTGGCGAACGGCAGGTTGGTGGTGGGGTCTTTCGCCGTGAACACCTGGCACCCGGCGCCAGTAGTGCACGTCTTATAGCTCTGCGAGAAATCGCCTTTACGCTCTAGCTCGGTTGGGACGGTATAGTTGCGCAGCGAGTTCGGAGTTTGATTCGGATCGATCTCCTGCGAGAAAAAGAAGAAAAGCTTCTGCTTGCCGCTGTTGAATTTCCCCGGCCAGAAAATAGGGCCACCAATGTTATAGCCGGCCGTGTTGTAGCGATAGCGCTGGCGCGCCACGCTCTGGCGATTGTTGAAGAAGTTATTCGAATTGAAGGCTTCGTTGCGGTTGTAGTAGTAGGCCGCCCCGTTGAACTTCTGCGAGCCACCCTTGGTCACTAAATTGATGATGGTGCCGGATGCCGTGCCGTATTCCGCTGGGTAGGAGTTCGTCAGTACCTTGACCTCGGCAATCGCGTCCATGTTGATGGGCGATTCCGCCGTCTTGCCGCGGGTAGTGTTGCCCGATATGCCATCGATGTTCAGCGCGCTGTAGTTGTTGCGGGAGCCGCCCATGGATGGGATGGTGAACTGGCCCAGCACTTCATTGCCGGTCGAATCGTCCACTGCGCCGGGCAGCAGTTGCAGCAAGGCCATGACATCGCGGCCCTTGGCCATCAGCTCCGAGATCTGCCGCGAATCGATCAGCGCCGAACGCTCGCTGCTCTCTACTTGAATCGCCGCTCCCTGCGCCACAACCTTGATCGACTCGGACACGGCCCCAACTTCGAGTATGAAATTTCCTGTGACAAGCCGGTCTGACGCCGTCAGGTTAAGATTGCTTTTCTCGGTCCGTTTGAAGCCTGTTTTCTCCGCCACTGCGGTAAAGTTGCCTGGCTGAACATTATTGAAGACGAAGTCGCCATCGTCACCCGTTGTGAAGCGGCGAGTATCGCGAGTAGACTGATCGATAAGTTGAACCCCAGCGCCGGGAACCGGTGACCCGGTGGCATCCACAACGCGGCCCGTAATTGTGCCGGTTGAGCTTTGCGCGAAACCGGCAGATATCCAGAGAACTGTGCAGAGGGCCATCGGCCCCAGTCGAACAAAAAGTTGATTCACGTAAACCACCCGTCCTTACGATACTGCAAAAAAAGCGGGAGCGCGAACTGGGTGCTTAACCGTTTTGGGGTTTACTTCGAAATTGGGGTTTGTGGGGCAGGTTGACAAACCTGCGGGCGGGTTGGCAACCCGCCTTTTCGCGCCGATTGCCAATCGGCGCGCAGGATTCCATCCCAATGTCACTTACATTGGGGCTTTCACCTCGATAACCGCCCACACACGAGGACACTTGCGTTGAGGAAAAGTCATGCCTTTGCCCCAGACTTCTCTGGGATAAGCGCGGCGTTTGGATCGGTTGGGTAGTTTGCCTTGTGCCGCCCATCGCAACACTTTCTGGGATTCGAGGTCCCCTTGAGCGGAGTCGCTGACCGCAGCCAGGCGCGGCAAAGCAGTCAGGATCACGGCCTGAGCGCGGGAAAAACTCAACTTGCGTGGCTCAAGATTGGCCTGTAGAGCTGCCGCCATCTGCACACTGCGCACCAGATTATATCCGGCTATGGTCATCAACAATTCCTTTTCCATCATCTCTGGGGTTTTCGAGCGCATGCTGTGCATTCCCAGCGTCTGTTTCAGTGACCGAATGTCGAGTTCGATGTCCCACCGCCGCCGGTACAACTCCACCAATTCTTCCCATGCTTCTTCCAGGCTGGTAAACGGGTACAACGGTTGCTTTTGGCCGTCTTCTCCCAGAATGTGGGCCACAATTAGCCGGCCGTGTACCACGGCATCCTGCGGCAAGTCCGGGTGTGCGGTTAGATCATGCCGGCTCGGCCGCCACTGGATGCGGTGCTCGCTGCCTGCCGGCGGCATGATGTTGCCTGCGATCTTGAGCGCGCGCGCTTCGGTCATGCGCATCAGCACCCCGCACTGGCGTTTCTGCGCGGCCCACGGTACGGAGAACACCGCGAAGTTGCGATCTGCCATCACCGCCGAACCTGCGAGCAGACGCTCCAGTATCAGTTCGGTCAAACCTTGCTCACTCACCGCTTCGGGGCCATACATCGGGCCCCAGCAGGGGCGCACGGCCAAGCCACTAGCCAGATGATGCGCCATCAGTGCACGTATCACCGGCCAGTGTGCTTCACTCTTGCCATTGTTGCCGAGCGGATAAGCTTTCTTCAGGGCCGCGGTGTGCTCCAATCGCAGGCTAGATCCGTCTAACAAAAACAATCGCGATCGCAGGCTCCCACTGCCCTGCGCCGCCTTCATCAATGTCCCAAACACCTCGTCGCAAACCGCCTCCACCACCCGCAACGGTAGTCGCTTCCGGGCGCGGCTCAGAGCCCCGGTATTGCTAGACACACGGCCTTGGACTACCCGCTTGTGCGCTGGCGTTAAGTTTCCCAGTGCCCCTTGCACTACCTGCTGCACGGCAGTGGCCAGGCTTCCCTGACTATCTAAACGCTGCCACATCATCAGCCACACCACTACGCTCAGCGAGTAGATGCCTCGCTCCGGCATCTTCAGACTCTCGTGCTGTGCTCAAAAACTGCCGCGAAACTGTTCTGTCGAACAGCTCAAACAAAATTGGCGCCTTGGGTATGGTCACCCATCGAAATATAACCGATCTCGATTTGTTTGCTAGCGGATGTTCCGTCTGCCGTTCAGAAGTTCACTTTTAACGATAGCTGCACCTGGCGTTCGCCGCTGGCCGAACTGATGACACCAAAGCCTAGGCCTCCCAATTGTTGCGCGGGACGGGCAAAGTATGGGGTGTTGGTCAGGTTAAACGCCTCGGCGCGGAATACGGCCTGAACCCTCTCCAGAACCGGAAATGACTTCTGCAAGCCGGCGTTGTAGGCGACGCGGGCCGGTCCGCGGACATCAGGAAGAGTGCGGCTCACGTTGCCAAAGGTAAACGTCGCCGGAACCGTGAACTGGCTGGTGTCGAAATAGCGCAGCAGCCGGCTCTGCGGATCTCCATCCAGCTTGGCCGACGTACCGGTTGACTTCGGTCGCAGCACCCCGCCGCCGACGCCCGAGTTGCCGATCGAGGAAAGCACTAGCGGAAAACCGGTGTTCCAGGAGAACGATCCGGAAACAGACCAGCCGCCGGTAATGCGATCCAGTACGGGGTTGAAATGACGGAAGGGGATCTGTACGGTGTGTGCGATGACCAGCCGTTGGGAAACATCGCCCTCGGAAATCGACCGCTCCGACGCAAGATCGTAGGAATTCTGGACCGGCGGCACGAAGGCGCTCTCGCCGAAAACCCGTCCGGAGCCATTGTCGATCAGCTTCGACTTGGTGTAGACCACGGTCAGGTTGTAACCACGGACGAATCTCTTTTCGCCGCGCAGCTGCAGAGCGTGATACGTGGAGGATCCCATGTTCTGAGCCACCGCGGGTGAGTTCGTGTTTACTCCCGTATATTGTGGATACGGTTTCAATAGCTGGCCGCGCGTCGTGGTGGGATTGGCGAGATTGCCGAGCGTGACGATGCCGTAGAACGGATTCGGCACCGTCTGTGTCAACCCAGTGCCCAGGGCCTGATACTTCGGATCGATCTGATTTACGTCGAGCGACACCGGAATGTGGATGCCCCGGTTGCCGGTGTATCCCGCTTCGATCAGGATTCCGGCAAAGGTCTGTCGCTGAATCGTGAAGCCCCACTGCTGGTTATACGTGTTGGCGACATTGCCCCGATCCATGAACTGAATCGTTTGCCCGAGTTGCACTTTCTCCGCCGGTGTGACAGGCAATTTGGCGAGACCGTTGGGGAACGGATCGTCGAGCGATCGCGCGAAGCCGATGCCGTCCGAGGTTGTCGAGACCCACGGCGTCGTGACGGTGTAACCGGAAGCACCATAGTTGCCCGCGGAAGTGGTGCCGAATCTGGGCGAGAAGAAAATGCCATATCCAGCGCGGATGACGAAGACTGGGCTTACGCGGTAGGCGATGCCGGCACGTGGGCCGAAGTTTTTATATGTGCTGTCGGTTTGTCCGCGGGGCAGTCCGCCCTGGCCCGCGTAACGAATCACGCCCTTGAGCGGTCCAAGACCGGACACCTGAATCGGGAACGGCGCGTTGTAATCGAAGTTCGCAAAGCGGTCGTACTTTTCCACGCGTGGCTGGTCATATTCCCAGCGGACGCCGGCATTGACGGTCAGTCTCTTGAATTTGATCTGATCGTTGATGAACAATCCGCTGTACCAGTTCTTGATGCGGAGAGCCGGAACGCTGGTATGGCCGCCGCCGCCAAAACCGAGCAGGAGAGAGGCCAGTCCGTTTCCAGAGCCCACTGCAGAAACCAGAGGATTCGGACCCTGCGTTTGCGAAACGGCGAAACTGAAATTTCCCGAAAGGTTACTGGCCTGATACGGCGATTGATCGTAGAAGCGGATGTCGCTGCCATAAACGAGGGTATGCCGACCGTGGATCTCCGTCTGCTCCGCCACGAGGGTATAGACACCGTTGCCACGGCGGATGCGATCCCCGCCGCCGAGCTGCCCGTATCCAGCTACCGTCGTGGTGGGAAACGCAATTTCGTCCACCTGGGCCTGATAGCTTGCCGGAAAACCGAGCTTGATCAGATCCACTTTCCCGGCTGACGGCGGCAAGCGGCCTTCAAAGCGGTGCGTGGCGCCCAGACGGAAGTTCAGGATCCGCGACGCGCTGATGAGCGTTGTCAGATTGATCGATGCCGCATGGACGCGATTCGTGTTGACGCCCGTTGTGTTCTCGGCAATGTTGCCGTAGGGTCCGGATGTCAAAGTCTCGCCGGTGTTGTAGGTGTAGCGGCCGAACAGCGAATTGCGCGCGCTCAGTTTGTGATCGATGCGGGCCGAATATTGATCGGACTCGACGTAACCCGCCGGACCATAGACATAGTTGTTGATCAACGCCGCCGTGTCGCCGGTCCGGTTCGGCAGCGGGTAATAGCTAACCATATTGCGGGCGACCTTTGACTGCCGGTCCAGCGGGATGACCGCGCCCGGGAACGGCGTGCGAACCGAGGCGCCATTCACCACGCTTGTTGCCACCGGATCGTAGATCGTGACCAGGTTGCCATTGGAGGCTCGCGTCTTCGAGAAGTCACCTGCGCGTTCCGTTGCCGTCGGAACGGTGAGGATGCCGGCCGCGCCGCCGAAACCCTCCCGGTGCCCCTGATAATCGGCGAAAAAGAATGTCTTGTCGCGCTTGATTCGTCCGCCGGCCACAGCTCCGAATTGGTTGAAGTGATAGGCGGGCCGGGCCTGATTCCGCGCGTTAGAGAAGAAGTTGTTTGCCCGCAGACGATCGCTTCGGAAGAAGTCGTACAGAGAACCGTGCAGATCGTTGCCGCCGCCCTTGGTCACTACGTTGATCACACCGCCGCCCGAACGCCCGTATTGCGGCCCAAAGGAGTTCGTAAGAACCTTGAACTCCTGGGTGCCATCCGGGCTGGGGGAGAAGGCGAAATTGTTGTTCTCTGGCAGCATGATACTGACGCCATCCACCAGGTATTCATTGGTGCGGAAACGTCCGCCGTTGATGGAGATGTCCGCTTGCACGAACAGAGGCGTCGCATTCGTCCCCGTGGACGCCGTACCACCCTGGGAAACCGGATTCACCTGCACGCCGGCCGTCAGCCCAGCCAAGTCGAAGACGTTGCGCCCCTGGATGGGCAGTTCCTCTATGGTGCGAGAGGAGACCGTTTGCCCCAACGACGCTGTTTCAGATTCAACCAGCGGCGATTCGCCAACGACAGTGACCGTCGATGTCGCTTCGCCGAGTTGGAGTTGGAAGTCGGCTCGGATGGTCGATTCCACCTGGACCGAGAGGCTTTCGCGAACCGACTGCTTAAAGCCCGAGGCGTTGACGCGAATTCGGTACGAACCGGGACGGAGGTAGAGCGACTGGAACAGTCCTGCGGAGTCGGTCTCCGATTTCACGGACTGGTTGGTGTCGATGTTGGTGATTTCAACCGCGGCGCGCACAATAGGAGCTCCGGTTGGGTCGGTAACATTCCCCAGCATGGAGCCGGTGATGTTTTGCGCGGCCAGCGGGACTGGCAGCAGCAGAAGCAGGAGGCGAGCGATCATGGCAAAAACCTCATTTCTAAACTGGTACAGCAGTTTACTCGTCTGAGAATATGGCAGTTTCGGCGTTTTGTCAAGCCGGATTTTCGACAGCCGGATTTTCGAAGAAAACAAAGCCTGCATCTGGAAGACAGCCACCGGCAGGATCGGAAAGGGCTTGACAAACAAAGGAGACTAATTAAACTGGTATATCAGTAATACATTCGAGGCTTATTGCACCCATGAACCGAAATCTCAATCCCCTGCGCCGCCGTGAGTTCCTCAAGACCTCCGGACTTCCCGCTCTTTCCGCCGCCGCTTTCATCCCTGGCCCAAGTGCCGCCGCAGCGCAAAGCTCTCCGGCCACGAACCAATCGCCGGATGCCTCCGTTCCTACCTTGGACCTCGCGCCGGCGAAATGGCTTTGGTACCCCTGCGACCGAACGCTGCCGAACACGTTTGTGCTCTTCCGCCGCGTGGTGCAGCTGACGGAACGGCCGGTCAAGGCGACCGGCTGGATTCACGCCGACAGCCGCTACCTGCTGGAGGTTAATGGCCGCCGCATCCAGTGGGGACCGGCGCCGCATGACCCGCGATGGCCGGAGGTGGATCCGGCAGACCTCACCGCGGTGCTGACGGCCGGCGAGAACGTCATCGGCGCGACCGTGCTGCATTTCGGGCAGGGAGACGCCACTTCTCCCATGGGCAGGCCGGGATTTATCTTCCGCCTCGAACTCGAGTTTGCCGGTGGACGCAAGGAACTCGTCGTCTCCGATGCCTCGTGGCGGGTCCATCTGTCGCAGGCATGGAAGCCGGGGCAGCATCGCATGTTTTATATGCGGGCGTTGCAGGAGGAGTTTGACGCGCGGATGCATCCTCAGGCGTGGAACCGGCCGGGCTTTGCCGAGAATGAAGACTGGCTTGAGCCCTTCTTCCCACCTTGCCCAGCGAACCTGCCTATCTTCGCCGATCCGACGAACGAGATCATGAACTGGATCCACGGGCCGAAGCAGTTCATCTACGGCGCCGAAGCCCGCTCCAAGTTTGAGCTGCGTCCGCGCCCGATTCCGCTGATGCGTGAGACCTGGGTTTCGGCGGCGCCACTGGTCGAACAGTATCGCATTACCTGGCAGCGGCCGATTGCAGAATACTTCGCGGTGCGGCCACCAAACGCCTACAACGCCGAGG
This sequence comes from uncultured Acidobacteriia bacterium, assembly GCA_903881085.1. Lineage (GTDB taxonomy): Bacteria > Acidobacteriota > Terriglobia > Bryobacterales > Bryobacteraceae > CAIRSA01. The sequence goes on along the minus strand of CAIRSA010000582.1, from coordinate 4,239 downwards.
TGACGCAGGCGGCCCAACCTGCCGGCGAGAACGCGTGGCGGGTGGAACTCGATCCTGATCGCGGCACGACGCTGACCTTCGCGCTGCCCGAACAAATGGTGGGCTGGCCCGGCATCACAATCGAGGCTCCGGCGGGGACGACCCTGGAGATCATGACGCAGGACGGGCATCGCGTCGGCGGCCCGGCTCTGCTGAACACCCATTACCACAAATGGGCGCGCTTCACTTGCCGCGAAGGGGTCAACCAGTTTCGCTGGTTCGACGTTGACTGTTTCCGCTGGATGCAGGTGCACCTGCATCCAGGGCGTGGCTTGGCCGTCATATCGAATCCCGGCATTCTGAAACGCGAGTATCCCTGGCCGCATGAGCCGCGTGTGCTCACCTCCGAGGCGCCGCTCCAGCGGGTGTTCGATGCGGCCACGAACACAATGCGCAACGCCGCCCAAGAAACTTTCGTGGATGGCATGAGCCGGGAACGCAATCAATACAGCGGTGGAATGTCCCTTTGCCGCCATGCGATTCATATGCTCGCAGGGGAGAATCGCCAGGTCGCGCGGTTTCTGCGAAGCTTCAGCCAGGGAAGCACGCCGGAAGGCTACTTCATGGACACATGGCCATCGCACGACCGGATCACCCGTATGGGCCAACGGGTGCTCGAAGCAACGCATTGCGGGGCTATTCTCGATATCGGCATCCGGTTCGCCTTCGACTGCTGGGAGTATTACCGCTACACCGGCGAACTTGCCCCGCTGCGCGAGCCCTATCCGCGCTTGTTGCGCCAGGTGAACTACCTGCGCGGAAAGATGAACGCCGAAGGCCTACTGCCGGTGGATCAGGAGGCCTATGGGTTCCCGATTGTTTACGTGGGCTTTTCCGGCTGCTTCCCTCATCAGCGGGACCGCCAGTGCGCCTTCAACCTGTTCTGGGCCGCCAGTCTCAGTCAGGCCATGGCCCCCATGTGCCGGGCCTTCGGCGATGCGAAACTCGCCACTGAGATGGAGCAGCTAGGCGCGCGTGTTTTGAAGGCCACGGTCGCCCGCTTCTGGAGCGCCAGGCATGGCGCGTTCGTAGACAATCTCCCCTGGTGGCGCGAGGACGGCGACGTGCACTACAGCGAAATGACCCTGGGCATCTCCGTGGAGCTGGACCTGTGTCCCGGCGGCGACATTAAGCGCAGCGTCGAACTGCTGGCCTCGTTACCCAAGAACGTCGGTATCGACAACTCCACCGAGCCGGTCGCGTGGCGGTTGTGGGCGCTGGCCAAGGGGGGACGGGTGGACGCCCTACTCAAGGAACTCCGCGAGCGCTACGCGACCATGCCCTCCGTCCTTGAGAACAATTCCATCGAGGAGTTTTATGGCGGGAGCAAACGGCCGGACACGCCCAACAACTGGAGCCATGCCTGTTGCGCGCCGATCTATGTTGCGGCGATGAGCCTGGCCGGTATTCGCCCGCTGTCGCCAGCTTTCGCGCGATATGAAATCCGTCCGCAACTCGCCGACTTGCCAGACCTTTCGTTGACCGTGCATACTCCCCGTGGTCCGATCGGTTTCTCCGGCCGCGGCGCCTTCGGCAATCGGACGCTCCGTCTTGCGCTGCCCTCCGGCGCCGATGGCGAACTCGTTGTGCCGCCCGGGGAAGCCCTCAATCTGCCATCGCTCGGCGAAGGTCGATTCCGCCTTCCCGCCGGCCAGACCGTTACCCTTACACTGAGGCACTGCTAGTCCAAATGAAACCCATTCTGCCGATGGTCATACGCCGTAGGGATTTACTTCAGATTGCGGGATTGGCGGCATGGCCCGCGCAACCGGCCCGCGCCGCCCGGGCTCCTTATCCCGTGGCGGAATTCCAGTTGGAACACACCGTGATTAATGAGGTCTACCCGGCCTGGTCCCCCAAAATGGGCTACAACCACGATGCGGATATCACGTTCTTCAAGGGCAGATATGTTGCCGCGTGGAACGCCAATCCTGATATCCCGGAGGAATCCAGGCCTGGGCAATGCAATTACGTCTCGGTTAGCAAGGATTTTCGCAACTGGTCAGTTCCCACACCGGCCTTTACGGCGAAAGGGGGCGCAGTCAATCCTGTGGAAGTTGTGGGGACCGGCTTCCAGTGGCAGCCCAATTTCATTAACTACCGTGATGAAATTCTGTTCTGTGCCTGGTGCGTCTCGGGAGAGGACGCCGCGGTGTACGTCTCCACTTCTAGGGATGGCATTCATTGGGAGAACCAGCGTCTGCCGGAGCAACTCCCGAAGAGCTACGCCGCGGACCACCTTCCTGGTAGTGGAGATGAAAAGGGATTCGAGAAACTCACTGCAGCGCAAAAAGAGAGTCTCAAAGCGCGGCCGACAGTCGCCTTCCCGACGAACCATGGCTTGTTGACCAAATCCGGCGCGATGTTGTTTCCCGTCGCATTCCCTCCTCGGCTCGGACCCGCCAGCGGCCTCCCCAACCCCCTTCAAGTTTGCGCGCTCATCAGCAACGATGCCGGCAAGACGTGGCATTGGGGCGAATGCACTCCCTTCCTTCCCGTGGAGAAGTTCCTGAAGCCAGGGCGGCAGAACAAGGGCAAAAGAACCCATATTGGCGTTTGGGAGCCACATTTTTTCGAGCACCCGGACGGAAGAATCGGACTGCTGATCCGCGTTACCAATTCCGCACCCGAAGACGGCCTGACTGCCGACCAGATGATCCTCTACGCCGAGAGTAACGATGGCGGGATGACATTCTCGTACCCGAAAACAGTCGATGTCGAAACTGTCTCCAGCCGGCACATGGCGTTCCATGTTCCCGGTTCATCCGCAGGGTTGGCCATGGCCGCAAACGACTGGCTGCCCGGCTACACACCCTCTCTGCGTGACCGGCACTACCTCGCCGCCTACTTCAGTTCGGTCTCGGATCCAGACATGCTGATACCCGGACCTGTAATTCAGAAAGCAGGCACATCCGGCCACTACCCTAACGGTGAGATCCGCAACGGGGAGATGCTCATCGCCTACAGCCGCGGAGTGAAGCCGAGGGCGATCTACGCCAGCAGGATGCGGCATCTGCCGGATTTCCGCACGCCTTTCTTTCTGCGGCGGGAGAGCCGTCCCCCGGTGGTGATCGACAAGGTCCGGCAGGTGGCGCATTTCCCGGAGACCTTCAGTAGCCTTGGTCTGGTGCTGACGAAAGAACTGGTGGAGCGCGAGCACCTCACGCTCGAGTTCGCAGTAAAACTGCTGACAGTTCCTGCTTTTTATCCCGGCCAGTCTAAAGATGAAGCGGTGAATGGAATGACCTTGCTCACGATCGGCGCGGCCGATCACCACAACACGGCCATTCGTGTAAGCCGCCCGCTGCCTCCCTACGACATCGAAGTAATGCGTAACAACAAATGGGTGAAACTCGGCCAAACCACATTGTTTGAGCCGGTGCATTTCCATCTCGTGATCACAGGTAGTGGCTACAGCGTGCGAATCAACAACGGGAAAGAATGGAAAGCGGAGGGCAGACTTCTCCGGAAGATCAACTTCGGAGGCTTCTACATTCCCCCGGTCGCATACCCGACCACCGGCACCTTTGAACTCGACCTGAAGGAAGTTGCAGTGTATTGAAAGGAGCAATCATGACATCGGAATCGAAATCAATGAGCCGGCGCAATTTCGCGAAGAGCTCGGGCGCCGTCGGACTCTCGCTTGTTTCGTCCTCACTGGCGAACGCGCAAACGCCACAGGCACCGCGTGAAGGATTGCTGCCCTTTCTATCAGCCGGCGATCCGAATATCGGCCGGGCTTTCCGGATCGCCTGCGGGGATCTTCGAAGTAATGTCGTGCCATGGCCGGCGGTTACCGAACTCCCCATTCCGCTCCAGGCGAAGAAGTGGCAGGTCCTCTCGCAACGCGCCATGGAGATCGCCGGAAGCCGCGACGTGATTTCCACACGGCCTGCGTTCCTGATTGCCGGCCTCGACTACGGCATGTACTCCTGCGACACGATGATGCACGCGTGGGATGGCGCGAGTTTCTTCTACCCCGGTGCAGTCGCATCATCTCTTGTCGCCACGCTACTGGCCGGACAGCGGGGAGGACTGGAACCTGACTACTGGATCACAGGTTTTGGCTGGACGCTGGGCGCCTGGGAGCACTACCTTTGCACCGCCGACGCTACGGTTTTGCCGAATGTCCCGTATTTCGCTGGTGCTGCATAGCGGTCTACCGGATGCGGCGGACTGATGACTGTTCGAGAAAAAGCC
>CAIRSA010000581.1 GCA_903881085.1 uncultured Acidobacteriia bacterium | reverse complement strand
CCGCCTCACTCCCGTTCAAGTCCATGGCAAGGGGCTGATGGCAGGACCCTCGCGGATGGGCGGCAATCGTTGTTTGTTTGGAAGTCGACGCCTTCGACCTTGAAATTCCAGGGGCTTACCAGCGAACGTAACGTCAACGTAACATCGTTACGCCCGTTCCAATTGTTGAAGTATTTCTGTTTACGATTTGAGCCGTAAGAATCTATGCTGCGAAGAATCGGACTATGTGCCGCCGGATTGGTCTATTGGGCGCTGGTGGTCCATTTCCTGCGCTCTGCATGTCCAGTCTTCTTCGATGGCGCTGGTCCAATGCCCTCTTTTTACGGGGGACGAATGCCGATGCCCACGCTGGGCGACTACTATGCGCGGCAAGATTACTATGATGCCTTGTACCTGCGGCCATACCTTGTTGCCGGATTGGTAATCACGGCTATCGGCTCCGACCTTCCCCCATTGCTGCTCAGGCATTGGAACTGAGCCGTAGTTGGGGGCGCGCTTGTACCAAGCCCGTTCAGATGGAACGAGACGACCGAGCCAGACTTGGCTGGCACGGTGCTGGCATTCTGAGTCCCATGCTGATTGACGGCGTATGGAATAGCGAAAGCACGGGAACTGCTGAAGCCCGAAGAATTCGCGGTACGCTGGAACGTATACGAACTGGTGGAAAATAGCGCCGGATTTCGTGGCGTGACTGGAAACATTCCTGGCGAGGAATTAACGCCGTTCACCGTAATCCGCATGACTGTGGAGGCCTGTTCGCTGACACTGGTGGGTACCGCTATACGGATCTGCGAATCGGAGACATAAAGCAGCGGCGCAGGCTTTCCATCGAAAGAAACCGTTACGCCTGCTAACGCGGTGGCAGCGGGCGGAGGTGCGAATGCCCCGAGTAAGGGACCAAGACGGGCGCCAAACAGGTCCAGTTCCTGATTGGGGGCGACCAAACCGACATATGATCTGGCGGGCTGCGATTGGGTTGGCTGGTCGGCTGGAAGTGCTCAGTTAGCCCCAGGTGGCCGAGTGCCACTCGGCCGCAGATTGCCAATCCAATGTCGCTTACATTTGCGGTTATGAGGCGAGATTCCGATTTGGTGAGCGATTCATTGGGGCAGTGCGGTGGAGGGCAATTGGGTTCAGACAGCCCATTTTCGGCCGAAACGGCCGAAAAAAGGTGTCTGACCCCAAATGCGACGCGTCGTTCTACCCAATGGAAGAGACATTGGATTGCCAATCTGCCGTACATCGGTTTAAAAAAGACTCGAACATACCCTTTTGGCAATCGCGAATCTGCCGATATGATGCTCAACCCGGCAGTGCGGGACAAAAGTTACAACAGGCGATTCACAAATTCCTAATTTTCTTGGATCGTTTGGTTGACATTCCGCGTCAATACGTGTGTAAGGAACGGAAGAGAACGAAACAAAATCTGACAAGGAGGAAGCAATGTCATTCGCATCCACAGCAGTTCATCCAGTAGAAAGCACCGGCAAGGTGTATTGCCCAATCTGCACCCACACCGTCGATGCAACCATCGTCACCAGCAGCAAGCATGTGATGGCCAAGCCGGGCCAGAAGTGCCCGCGCTGCAAATCGGCGCTCGACGCAGGCTACGTAATGCGAATGCCAAAAGCTGCCTAGACGTGCCGCTTGGCGTCGTCTTAAACGGTCAAGTTGTGCAACCCCGCACGGCACCCGCCGGGAGAATAGTTTCACTCCCTCCGCGATAAGCAGTGCTCCTGGAGTGCGCCGTGAGGTCTATCCCCTCCCCCAGGTGTAAAACTTTGATTTGTAATAATGATGTTGTTTGTATTAAATTGGTAAGGATGAAACGCAAACCTGTTCCCACCGCCACTTCCGTAGTTGTGCCGAAAGAGATTATGGAACAGGCTAAGCTCATTGTCTTTGCCGACCGCCCGGTTCGCCTTGGCAAATGCGAAGTGTGCGGATCCGAGTGCGCCCCCAACTCCACTGAAAATCTGTGCTGGGTGTGCCGCCGCCTGAAAATCAGCGCGTGGCGCGATTCCGACCATCAGGTTCCGGCCCAGGAGTAGTCCTGCACATGGCGACGAACAAAGATTACATCGCCTACCTCGAAGACTGTCTGCAGCACATACCAGAAATCCGCTTCCGTGCGATGTTCGGCGGGTACACGCTTTATTGTTGCGATGTTCCTGTTGGCTTGGTGGACGATAACACGCTGTACATCAAGGTCAACATCGGCACCACACCACTGCTAGCCGAAAAGGTGAAAACCGGTCCGCCCTATCCGGGCGGGAAGGAGGCTTACATCTTGACCGAAGCCGAGTTCGAAGACAAGCCCTTTATTGCCCAGGTGATCACGGCCGGGCGCGATGCACTGGCGAAGAAGCTCAAGCCAGCCGGGAAAGTCCGGCCCAAGAAATAAAACGGCCCTATGGGACCGGCCCACCAACGCCTAGCCAACTGAGCGGCACAATCCAGTTCCCATTCAACGGATCATTGCTGGATACAACGAGAGATCCATTCACCGCCCGAATCAAGATTGGCACGAAGGTCACCGCAACACTCAAGCTCCGACCGGGCGGTACAACCGCTGACGACGGCAAGACCCTGAACCGGCAAAGAGCAATTGAACTCCTCTGGAAAAGCTATCTTCAGACATCCTGACCTCCACGGAAATTAGTATGAGCCAAAGCAGAATTTACGGGCAACGGCTTTTTCCAGGGTGAAAGATTGTCGTATCGAATACAGGCGGAATGCCTGAGTTGGCCAGTTGCAAGAACGGGTTCAATTGCATCACACGCACCTCACCCGAACTGGTCAGTTGCACCCAGTATCCCTTCGATGTACCGCCCGCGATTCCGTCTCCTGCAGTGGCCGAGCGGCTGCGAGAGTAGGGCCCGGCGTCCACCACACCCGCGTCCGTCGCCGGAACCAGCACATCCACACGGATGGAAATATCCGATGGAATGAACTCTCCGCTCGCTGTGTTGGAGCAGGGATTCATATCGGAAGTCAGTTGCATGCCGCCGAAGTCCTTGCTGTTGTTTTGCAGAGCCCCGTTGACGATGTTCGCACCGATTGGCCCCGATGCCTGCCCAAAAATTGGCTGTTTGCGGTGCGTACCGTTGCCTCCGGCAAAGCCGTCAGCCACTCCCAATGAACAAGTACCGGCGTCGGCGCGATGGAAGGAATCGGAGACAAGCACGTCATCGACGGAGGCCAGGGTGCATCCGGCGGCAAGACAAAACAAGCAGGCAATGCGGACAAAAGTCGACATCGTTCAGACTCCTTGATCGCAACGCCTGATTCTATAATCGAGCGACGATCGGCGTCAATTCGAGCAGAGCCCGATCCGGTACCGCCGCCGGATATTTGGCCCCGCCGGTGGTGCTACACTCATTTACATGGCGCTCCGCATCGTAGCAATGCTCTGCCTGAGTTCCATCCTAACTGCCCAACAATCCAAACTCGCTTTTCCCGGCCGCGATTGGGAAAAAGTCCGGCCCGAAACCGAGGGCTACTCCTCCCCCAAGTTCGAAGCCCTGCGTGTATGGCTCAAAACCCAGCAAACGACAGCACTCCACATCTCCGTCCACGGCCGCACCATTTTCGAATATGGCGATGTGGCACGCGCCACAAAAGTCGCTTCCGTCCGCAAGAGCATTCTCGCCATGCTTTATGGCAACTACGTAGCGCAAGGCAAAGTCAACCTCAATCAAGCGGTGGAAGATCTCGAACTCGGTGACGTCAAAGCATTTCTTCCCCTTGAAAAGAAGGCGACCCTTCTACACCTGCTCCAAGCCCGCTCCGGCATCTTCCTTCCCACTGCCAACCAGAATTTGAGCGCCTGGCTCCCGAAACGCGGGAGCCACGAACCAGGAACCTGGTATCAGTATCAGAACTGGGATTTCAACGCCGCCGGTAGCGCATTTCAGAAACTCACGGGCAAGAGCGTCTTCACTGCCCTGGAGGAGGATCTCGCTCTCCCCATAGGCATGCAGGATTTCGACCCGAAACTCCAGCGCCTGAACGACGAAATGCCGGTCTCCAAGCATCCCGAGTATGCCATGTACCTCTCAACCCGAGATACCGCCCGCGTCGGCCTGCTCATGATCGCCCACGGAAATTGGAATGGGAAACAGTTGATTCCCAAAGACTGGGCCAGTCGCATCACAACCCTGGTTACACCGCCGCGGGACCTGCATCCGGTAACGCTCGGAGCCTTGAAATCACGCATCGGAAACTGGGGCTACGGATTGCTGTGGTGGGTGTGGGATGCCCCAAACGGCGACGAGATCACTGGCCCCTATCAAGGAGCCTACTCCGCGGTGGGCTCCAACGGACAATACATTACCGTGTTACCGTCCATGGATATGGTGTTCGCACACAAGGTCGACTTCGATAACGACGGCTCACGCCAAATCTCACCCGGCGAATACCATACTATTCTCCAAATGGTGATTGAGTCAGGCATCAACTAAACTTCAACTTAGTAAAGGCTGTTGGACTGGGTTTGATACAGCGATCTTCTGCATTTGCATTCGATTGCGGAT
>CAIRSA010000580.1 GCA_903881085.1 uncultured Acidobacteriia bacterium | reverse complement strand
GTCCCCGTCAAATTTTGCAACGGGGACAGTGCGGTCCGTCCCCTCCGTCCCCTCCGTCCCCAAGGCGTTACTATTGAAAAGGCTCTCGCATGAAACTCTTCTTCCTCAGTCTCACACTTGCCGCTGCGGCCTTCGCGCAGTCCGGCTTCCAGATCAAACCGAACGACACGGTGGTCTTCTACGGTGACAGCATCACTGACCAGCGCATGTACACCGTGCTGGCGGAAACCTACATCGTCACACGCTTCCCGCAATACAACGTGCGCTTCGTCCACTCCGGCTGGGGCGGCGACCGCGTCACCGGCGGCGGTGGCGGCCCTGTTGAAGAGCGCATCAAGCGCGACGTGATTCCGTACAAGCCGACTGTCGTCACCGTCATGCTCGGCATGAACGACGGCTCCTACCGCGCCTTCGATGAAGCCATCTTCAAGCGCTACTCCACCGGCTACGAAAAACTGGTCGACATGATCCGCGCTGGAGCCCCTGGCATCCGCATGACCTTCATTCAGCCCTCGCCTTATGACGACATCACGCGCGACCCCAATTTCAATGGCGGATACAACGACGTGTTGGTCCGCTATGGCGCATTCCTCAAGGAATTGGCCGGTCGCACGGACGCAGCGAAGATCGCCGACCTGAACACTGGCGTTGTCGAAATGCTGAAGCGAGCCAACGCCGTCGACCCCGAAAACGCTAAGAAGATCGTACCCGACCGCATCCACCCGGCTTGGGGCGGACATCTCATCATGGCTGCGGAACTGCTCAAGAGCTGGGGCGCACCGAAGCTGGTAACCAACGTGGAAATCGATGCCGCCGCGGGCCGCATCGTCAACGCTGAAAACGCCACCGTGAGCGAATGGAAATCGGGCGCCGGCTATTCGTGGAGACAGAAGGATGCGGCACTGCCCATGCCGCTGCCTGACAAGACCGCCCCCATGCTGCTGGCCGTCAAATCGTCGGACTTCATGCAATCGCTGAACCAGGAAACGCTGAAGGTGACCGGACTGAAAGCCGCGCGCTACGCACTAAGAATCAACGGCACGCAGGTCGCAACGTTGGCCGCAGCCGACCTCGCCAACGGCATCAACCTCGCCGAATACCCGACACCGATGATGAAGCAAGCCGAAGAGGTCCACAACTTCACTCTCAAGCGCACCAACGTCCACAACCTGCGCTGGCGTCAACTCCAGCTCCCGCTGGAAAAAGAGGCGTACGGACGCATGGCGACAATCCTTGAGAATCTCGATGCGCTGGACGAAGAGATCGCCATCCGCCAGCGCGCAGCGGCGCAACCCGGAACGTTCCTGTACGAACTGAGTCCGATGTAGGTGAATCGTCGACGCTAAACTCGACACCGCGGTTTTTTCAAGGGTGGGGCGGGCAATTTGCCTGCCCTGACTAACTTCAAAGTCACCTCCCCCTCACTACTGCCTGGCAATGGGCGATCCGCCTGTCCCACTCCTAATCAATCCTAGCGGCGCCTATGCCAGTGCCAGGTTCAGATTCTCAATGGCCTCGTCGACTTCGGCCATGTTCTTATACCCGACCGTGACAGAATCCACTCCTGCGTTTTTGAACGCATAGCGCATAGCCGCCTTGCGGTCGTCTCGATTGGTGAAGGCCCCTTCACCACACAGCTTCATGCTGATCACGCCCATCTTTTCCTTGTGCACCGTCTTCACATGCGATGTGACTTCTCGAACATCTCCAGCTCCGCGGGTATTGTACTCCTCGGCGTCCATCTTCGTGCCATTGTGGTTCACGCGAATCATGGCGACTTCCAGGAACTTGTTGCCAGGCATTTGGCGCAGCGCGGGCAGGCCGTGCACGGAAGCGCCCCGGCCCACAATAACCTTTTTCGACTGCGCTTCCAGAATTCCATCCTGCCAGCGGGCCGTGTCCGTCGGCCACGATGCGACATGCTGATAGTGCAGCAGCACGATGTCAAAGTATTCGGTGTTGGCCAACCGGCGCAGTTCGTCGAGTTTCTCCTGCGGATTCACGCCTTCGCGCGTGGTCACCTTCGACATCAGGCGATAGGTGTCGCGCGGAATACCCTTCAGTGCGATGCCCAGCATCTTGTGCATTTCGCCGTAGGATTCAGCGGTTTCGAAGAAGCGGATGCCTGAGTCATAGGCGTGGCGGACTAGCGCCGTGAACTTCTCCTGTCCAAGATCTCTCTGCACCTTGCCACTCGCAGTGCCGGTGCCGAACGCCAGGCGGGTGACTTTCACGCCGGACTTGCCGAGAGTGACCCAGTCGGTTGCCGATCCTTTCGCGGCGAAAAGCGGCGCCGCAGTCGCGGCCAGACTGGCCTTCAGGAAATTGCGTCTTGAACAAATGGACATTGCACGGTCCTCCAATGGCAATATGCTATCACTGTTGAAGGGCAGGCAAAATGCCCGCCCTTCAACTGGAACTGCGTTACCGCGAAGCCAGTTGTTGACTGCTCTTCGACACGCTCGGCAGCGGCTCCACAGTCATAGAAAGAGCCATCGTAGCCCAGGCTGTCCCGGCAGCAGAGATCCATTGATCGTGCCCATACGGGAAGCCGCTTTCAAAGTACGGCTGCAACCAAATGGAACGCGTCTTCACATGCCAGGATCCATCGGCCGCTTGCGTAGTGAGCAGATACCGAACGCCCTTGGCATAGACCGGATCAGCCGCCTTCATCTTTCCCGCGGCAGCCAGCGCATACATCGCTTCGCCGGTAGCGTAAGCATCGGAACCCATGGTCGGCAACTGGTTCCATCCGCCATCCTCCCGTTGCTGCGCGGCAAGCGATTTGGCAACGGTAGCGATGGCTTCAGGCTTAGCGCCGGCCCAGGCAAGGCCCAGTAGGTGGAACGCGCGATCCTGCGTATTCGCGGGAATTGGAGCAGTTTCAAGCCACGCTGCGGCCCGGGCAAGTTCCGAGGAAGAGCCCGGCATCCCAAAGGTCTTCAGCGTGTAAGCCGCAAGCGCAGTTGCCTGATACGTTCCAGCGGCCATCGGCGGGCGGCGGCCTTCAAACGCCTCCCAGTTGCCGGCGGCGGTTTGCATGGCCTTCATGTAGTGCACCGTGGCGTCCGTATAAGCATCGCGCGGCGCGCCATTGCTGCCAAGATCAAGCATCTCCCAACCGGCGCTCGAGATACCCACTGCGCTCATGTCCATCAGCCGCGAAGGGCTCTGCGTGTGCATGCTGAGCGGCAGTTGCGGAATCGCTTTCGGAGCAGGCAGACCGCGCTCGCGGGCGATGCCGGCGGCGGTGGAAGGCAGATCCTGCGCATGGCATGAGTTACAACCGCCGATGCGAATGAAGTTGTGCGATTGCTTTTCAAGCAATGCCAGCGCGGGTTTGACGGCATCGGCGATGGCCCGTTCGCGGCCGCTGCTACTTGGCGCGGCAGCAACGCCGAGGCGCATGCGCTTCTCTTCCGACACGTTCAACAATCGGGCAACTTCGCTGTTGCCGCGTTTGACGGCGAGCTCCGCAGCGGTTTCGTCATCGCCTTTGTGGCTGCGATCCGCGCCCTTATCGAGCAACATTTTTACGATTTCCGCGGGCATGGCATCGGAGCCTGCAGCGAGTAGAAGTGGCGAGTAGCCGCGGATGTCCTGAAGATTCACATTGGCGCCGCGGTCAAGCAGCAGCTTCACGGTTTCGGCATTGCCAGCGGTGGAAGCGTCACCCAGCGCCGATTCATTGCGCTTGGTGTGCGCATTCGGATTGGCACCCTTTTCAAGCAGCATCCGCACCATTTGCGGACGGCCCGTTCCAGCGGCAGCCATCAGCGCAGTGCCACCGGCAGCATTGGTGGCGTTGACATCTGCGCCATGCTCAATCAACAGCCGGGCCGCTTCCACGTTCATGCGCGAAGCAGCAATCAATGGCGACATCCCGGTAAGAGTTTTGGCGTTGACGTCGGCGCCCTTTTCAATCAGCAGCTTCATAGCGGGAACAGCGTTCGCCATCGACGCGGCCTGATAGAGCGGCCCGCGGCCATCCACGTTCTTCTGATTCACGTTGGCCCCGCGTTCGATCAGCAGCCGCACCTTGGCCTCTTCAGACATCCCCCACAGCAGCGGCGTGGACTTGCGCTTATTCGCCGCGTTCGGGTCAGCGCCCTTATCCAGCAGCAGCTTCATGGTGGCGAGATTGCCGAAGCCGGCCGCATGATGCAAAGGCGTTGAACCATCGGCGTCGGCTGCTTTGAGCAATGCTGGGTTCGCTGCGATCTGTTTGCCGGCACTCTTGATGTCGCCGGCGCGCACGGCCGTGATGAGCGCAGCCAGCTTGGGGTCGATAGGCTTAGGCGGGGCTTCGGCATGGACCTGAATGCGATACTCAATGCCCTGGTCGATCCAGGCACGAAGAATGCCGATCTCTTCATCAGAGAGCGCACCAGTGGGAGGCATCTGCAAACCGCCATCGCCGCCAACCAGACGCTTGATGAGCTTGCTCTCAGCACTCTTTCCTTCAATCATCACAGGGCCGTAATCGCCCCCGCGCAGCGCATTCTGGCGCTTATCGAGCCGCAGGCCCGACTGCTGCGCAGCCTCGCCGTGGCAGGAATGGCACTTCTGCTCCAGGATGGGCTGAACATCCTTCTCGAAATCTACTTTTCGATTCGCGGCCGGTGGCAGCTTCGATTGTGCGAACGCGATCGAAGCGAAACAGGACAACAGTGTGAGAGTTCTCATATCACTACCTCTAGCGAACAGGGCTCAAAGAGTCCGCCAATTATTTCACACAGGTAACAGAAAGTCCAGCGTGCTCACTTCGCGCTTACCGCGGAGGCAGTTGATAGTGGATTACCACAAGGGATTTGCCGTTGGCGTTCCATTCAACTGGCCGGTTATTGCCCTGGATAATCTTAACGTGTGAGATTTTCGAAGTCTGGGCCTTGTGAGAGAGGGTGCTTCCGTCAGTGCTCACATTGAATTTGGAAAATGGAGTCATTTGGATGGCCCTGCCATCCGAAGAAGTAGAAAACACTATGTGGTCGCCGTTATAGGTAACATCAACGATACAAGCATCTCCCTTTTTGAAGATCAAAGACGGCTGCACAGTGCCGTTGATGGTAACGTCAATACTGGAGACTATCCTGGACGAGTGTGGATGGGCTCTCGATTCTCCATTCCCGGCATACGAATTCCATGGGATGTGTGACTTGATATTCAGCGAACCGTCGGAGATTGTGATCGGCGTGTCCACAGGGTTCTGGGCCAGCAACAAAGCCGTGAAGATCACCAGAACAATGCCGGCCAATCCGATTTGAATCGAAGTCCGCATGCGAGCAGATCGTTTGATAGACATTTATAGCTGACCAACGTAACATTTATTGCGTCAACTCTGCAAGTCTTTTCTAAGGGTTACTGTTTAAAAAAGCCAGGCGGCGGCGGATTTCACCGCGCTGGCAATAGCGGTCGAAGTCAGGCTTCCCCCATTTCGCTTCGAGTCCGGAGAGGATTGCTTTCGCCTTAGCGGCAGAATCAGCCGCCTTTTGTGGAGCAGCTGCGCGCCGCTGTGCCTGCGCAAGCACAGCATACGCCCTCCACGACGGTTCCTTTTCTCCGCGCTTATCAAACCATGCCGCGGCTTGGCCTGCAAGCTCCGCGGCAGGCTGCGGTTGAGAGGCAGCCAGCAGGATCTCCGCCAGCATTAGCTGCAACGGCGGACGCTGGTCTTCAGGTACGCTGGCGATGGCAGGCTCACAGAGGTGGCGGCCCTCCGCCGGCGAACCGCCAAGAGCCGTCGCGAGGCCCGTCAGGCACATCGATTGGCCATGGTTGGGACCAGGGGCAGGTGCAGCAGCCTTGGCGGCGCTAACCGCCGCGCTGAAGCGGCCATGGTCCAATTCGATGGACGCGCGTTGTTCGCCAATGATCCCTGCCAACGGAGGATACTTCGGAGGCTTGCCATTCAAGGCTTCTGCTTCGGACAGCATCGCCAGAGCAGCCATTTCCTGCCCAAGTGCTGCCCGAACGCCCGCCTCATTCACCAGATCATATGCCTCGCCAACATGCACGCCGAGTGCGCGGTTTAGATCTCGCGCCTGGCTGTAGCGCTCTGCCGATTCGGGCCAACGGCCAACGTCCCAAAGCACACTCGCCTGGCCTTCTCGCGCCAGGGCCATCTGTTGACGCGCATCCGCTTCCAATGCGATCTGACAAAGTTTGTCGAAGTCGGCAAGTGCTTTCGGCAGGTCGCCCTGGTTGCGTGTAACGCGGGCGGACAATGCAAGCCCCATCATCATTTCCGATCGCATCCCCGCCTGCGTGTAGAAGTCGACGGCAGGCTTCAGTTCGGCTTCCGCAGCGGTGAACTTCCTGGTTTGCATCAACACGCTGGCCAGTGAGATGCGATTGCGCGCCTCGGCCCGTCGTAGTCCTTGCCGGCGGGCCAGTTCCAGCGAAGTCCGGAACTGCTTCTCGGCTTCGGGAATATGCCCCGAAAGCAGGTAGACATTGCCAAGATCGGTAAGCAGGCGCGCTTCCAGCGTAAACAGGCCGAACTGGCGAGCCTTTTCCAAAGCGCTGTGGGCGAGGGATTCAGCCAGGTCAAGGTTTCCTTCGCGGTATGTAATATCGGCCAGGACCGAAAGTATGGCGACTTCCTGGTGATCGCTCGACGTGGCCCGCGCCATTTGCAGCGCGTTCTCAGCCAATGCGCGGGCGGCGCTCCGGTCGCGCGGCGCGGTCTGCGCAGCCTGCCAGTATTTAACCTCGATCTGCCCCTCGATGTTACTGAGGCCTACATACAGCGACTCGGCAAGGGCGAACTCCTTTGCCGCCTCCTGGGTGTTGCGAAGACGGCCATATTCGACTCCAGCATGCAGGTGCGCCGCGGCAAACTGCGGGTCGACGCGCGCGGCCTCAAGGAAGGTATCAAGTGCCTTTTGTAGTTCGGCATTCCGTTCATAACACCGGCCAAGATCGAGCAGGACGTGTGGCTTTTCTGAATCAGCCGATTTGCTGAGAAGTTCCGAATAAGCGCGGATGGCCGCCGGAAGGTCGCCGCTCAGAACGCGGTGAATAGCGTCTAGCGTCAAGCCATCGTTACCGCGCGGGCGGGATGCTTGAGCCAGCGCACGCAGCATCTCCTGACCAGCCTTTTCGGAATAGCCCAGTTCGTCCCATGCCTCAGCCAGACGTGCATGCGCCAGGCTGAAGTTCGGGTCCGCAGCCACGGCACGCTCCAGCGCACGCGCTGCGCGAAAGTATGTCCCATCGTCAACCGCGGCGACACCGGTCTGGTACCATCGCAATGCCTCAGCCGTCGGCTGATACGGACGAGTGAACCACCACCATGCTCCGGCTCCCGCCAACGCCACAAATAACAGCGGGGCCAACCAGCGCGGAATCCGTTTGAAGCTGTAGGAAGCAGTTGGCGCAACCGTTGCGGAAGGTGTGGTCGCCGCCTCCAGATCGGCAAGGAACTCATCGGCATTCTGGTATCGGCGATCGGGATCCTGGGCCAAGGCCTTTTGCGTCACCTGATCGAACCCGCGCGGAACAACACCGCTGGTCTCGGAGGGCAATGGCGGATCGACGTGCAGAATCTGCCCAATCACTTCCCCGTGCGTCTCGCCGCTGAATGCGCGCTGACCGGTGAGACATTCGTAGAGAATAAGACCAGCCGCAAACAGATCGCTGCGCCCGTCAAGCACCTTGCCGCGGATCTGTTCAGGGGACATATACTGCGGAGTGCCGGGAGTCGCTCCTGTGCGCGTGAGCCCATCGTCGGCGGTTTGCGTGACCGAATCCGCCGAGAGCGCGGTGGAATACATCTTTTTGGCCAAGCCAAAGTCGAGAATCTTCACATCCCCGGACGGGGTGATCATGATATTCGCCGGTTTGATGTCACGATGAACCAGGCTGGCATTGTGCGCCTCGCGCAAAGCCAGCAGCAGGCCTTTCACGATATGGATGCTGCGTTCCACGCTGAGCGGTCCATCCGTAAGCAAGCTGCGAAGGTCTGTACCGCGCACCAGTTCCATGACGAGAAAGGGCCGCCCCGAGGGGGTTTCGCCATAGTCGTAGACGCGTGCGATGTTTGGATGGTCCAGACTCGATGCAGCACGGGCTTCCACGAGGAACCGTTCCCGGTATCGGGTACCTGCATCGCCAGGGTTGGGGAACTTGATCGCCACGCGGCGGGCCAAATGAGCATCCTCGGCTACGTAGACCTCGCCCATACCGCCAACGCCCAACTTTTCCAATATTCGGTAGTGGGATACCTGTTCGCCTATCATCCAGGCGCTGCCATCCTTTACCAGCAAAACAAGCCAGTTAGATTATTATGCGACACGTCTGTGGAACATGCAAATCGGCGTAAATTCATAGACGACGGCAAAAGTAACGGGCGTTGGCATGGTAAACTGAGAGTAGTCCAATTGCATTGGCCTCGAAGCCAATCCCACGTAATTCAATTATCAGTAGGTTCTCGTCTCCAAGCCGGAGATTCTCAGGCTGACAAATACAATTTAGGAGATAGGTGTCTATGAAACAGGACAAAGCTACACTTGCCAGAAATTATCTATTGGCCAGTGATTTTGATCAAACGCTGAGTTTTAACGATTCCGGATTCATCCTCAGCGAACTTCTCGGAGCGACCAATTTCGAAGAGAAAGTCCGCGGGTTGTCGCGGATTCACTTAGTGCAACAGGGCGGCGAACTGGCCTACCTGCTATTGCATGACCCGGAGTACCGCCGTGTGCGGCGCGAACATCTGGTGGAAACAGGCAAGCGGGTGCGCTTGAAGCGCAACATCCAACTGCTGTCGCAGATGCTGAGCGATCTGGATGGCTTTCAATTCGCTTTTTATGTGATCTCAGCCGCACCGGAGGAGGTGATTCAATCGGCGCTGGAAGGCATTGTGCCGGCTGATCATATTTTCGGCACCAAGTTTCAATACAACGAAGAGACGGGCGAAATTCAATCCATTCTGCGCGTGCCTGCGGGATATGGCAAAGTCGCCGTACTTGAGGAATTGCGCGCCCAACTTAGCGTGAGCCACAACCATGTTGTCTATGTGGGCGACGGCACTTCCGACATTCACGTGATGATGCACGTGAACCGCTTGGAAGGCTTGACCATTGCCGTGTCGGAGGCCAAGTACATCACGCAGATCGCGCGCCGGACTATTTTGAGCGACGATGCGTTGTCGCCGCTGGTGCCCGTTCTTGAAGAGATCGCCGGATGGAATGGAAGCCGCATCCGCGCGCTGTTTGAAGCTCACGGATTCCAGGTGCAGGAATGGGACAAAGTGCGCACGGACGCATTAACCATTCGCCCAACGAATCAAGCGCCAACGATGGTCAGCTAACGGAGGAATAACAACATGCTGGAATGGATCGGTTGGATTGCGACCGCGATGTTTGCGGTATCGTATTTGTGCAAGGAAGCGGCTATGCTGCGCCGCGTGCAGGCCGCCGCGGCGGTGCTTTGGATCGGGTACGGCGTGACCATTCACGCCGTGCCCGTTATTGTTGCAAACGTCGTGGTGGCATCCATGGCGGTGTTCTCATCCTTTCGAGTTAAACCCACAAAGGATGCATAATTGAGATAGGACCCAGTTCGCCCACCAAATCATGAGAACCACAAAAATCGTCGCCACGCTCGGGCCCGCGAGCAATACCTATGAAGCGATCGGTAAGCTGTTCGATGCCGGAGTGGATGTATTCCGGCTCAATGCTTCGCACGGAGTCCAGGAAGACCACGCCGCCCGGTTTAAGATCGTGCGGCAGATTGCGCATGAGCGGGGTGTCTATGCAGGCGTCCTGCTCGATCTGCAGGGCCCGAAGATCCGCCTTGGCACGTTTGAAAACGGCGGCTGCATTCTGCCCGATGGCGCGGAGTTCATCATCACCACGGAAAAGTGCGTCGGCAATGTGGAGAAGGCTTCCACCAGCTATACGGAGTTTGCGCGCGATGTGAAGACCGGCGACCGCGTGCTGCTGGCCGATGGCAGCGTTGAGTTGCAGGTGCTTGTCAGCGACGGCGTGGCGGCGAAGTGCAAAGTGATTTCGGGCGGCTGGATTGGCGACCGCAAGGGGATTAATCTGCCGGGCGTCCAGGTAAGCACGCCCTCTTTAACGCGCAAGGATAAGGAAGATCTGCAGTTCGGCTTGGAACTGGGGATCGACTTCGTAGCCCTGTCATTCGTGCGTAAACCTAGCGACGTGGTGCGCCTCCGCTTGTACCTGGAAGAAAAAGAGAAGAACGTCCCGATTATTTCCAAGATCGAAAAACCCGAAGGCTGGGAGAATCTGAACGAGATTTTGCAGGAATCGGACGGCGTGATGGTGGCGCGCGGCGATCTGGGCGTGGAGATGGCGCTGGAGCAGGTGCCGTTTATCCAGAAGGCCATCATTGAGCGCGCCCGTCAGCACGGCAAGTTTGTGATCACGGCAACGCAGATGCTCGAGACGATGATCGAAAATTCTTTCCCCACGCGGGCCGAAGTTTCCGACATCGCCAATGCCATTTGCGATGGCACTGACGCGGTAATGCTTTCGGCCGAAACATCGAGCGGAAAGCACCCCGTGGAAGCGGCCAGAATGATGGCGCGCATCGCCGCGGAAGCAGAGAACTCCATGCGCGTGGGTGGCTATAAGGATCTGCCCAAGCGCTTGAATCCCTCGATTGCGGAGATCATCGCCGACGCGTCCTATCACGCTGCGCGGACGGCCAGCGTGGCTGCGATCGTCGTGTTCACTTCGAGCGGATCGAGCGCACGATTAATTGCCCGCTATAGGCCAACAACTCCAATTTTTGCCTTCACACCGAGTGAGGAAGTAGCGCGCCAGTTGTCGTTGATCTACGGCGTGTATCCGGTCATCGCCCCGGAAGTGCTATCGACCGACGAGATGCTGGCCCAGATGGATCGCGTGCTCTTGGAGCGCAAACTGCTGAAGCTGCGCGACGCTGTGGTGATGGTCGCTGGCAAGCCGATCGGCCGCGCCGGCACTACCAATTTGATCAAGCTGCATCGAATCGGCGAGTTCAGGTAAGGCACGGCTAAGGAGTAAGGCCGGGTTCGATCACGTGGAATATACGATCCAGGACTGCGATCGGGTGCATTGGCGGGAATGGGAAATGCATCCCTTCAACACCCGGGTGCATATGGGAGCGCGGCTGATCGAGTGGATCATAGTTGTCGTTTGGCATATTCAAATCGATCCGCACAAAATCCAGGCCGCTTTGGGGCAAAAGCTCAAGATGAAACCGGTAAGCAAGTAGCGACGACTTTCGGTCTTCTTCGTGAATAGTAATTCCGAATGACAGTTCCGCGCCTGATTGGAATACGACGCAATCTTTTGCCCCCTGTTTGTGGAAGGTTGGTCCAGCCTCGATTTGCGTATCCCCATATTGATTCACTTTCTGCTTCAACATGTGAACGCCACTCTTAGTGCGCCCCTTATTGGTCATGTTTTGGAGATACCAGCGGACTTGATGAATGAGTTGGCTGGCGGAAGGGATTTCTATTGAGCCGACGTGCGCTTTAGTTCGTTGCTCAAAGTCTTGGGCCTGTGCACGAGGATCCCAGTCATTGTTTGCCAAGGACTGGCCTCCCCAATAAAATAAGCCACTCAGCAAAGTGTGGTTCAGGCCTGACCGTTCCCGCGTAAACTCCAGCTACCACATCCTCATCAGTCATTCTATAGTGATCGCGAAGTTCGACGAGGCGGGCATTCACTTCTTCATTGGTCATCTCGGAGGGGTCCCCGCCAATTTCGAAAACGTTTCCACCAATGTAGCTGCGCAGATTCGGAGCCGCCTCGAAGAATCGGCCCAATGTAGCTTGATCCATTGCAAATAGAAGAAACGCTCCTGTCTCCAATTTGCTCCGGTTCAAGTCGAGAGCTTTCAATTCATCCGAAGACCAGCTTTCAAATCCGTGAAGAAGGACAGTAGTTGCAC
Organism: uncultured Acidobacteriia bacterium; assembly: GCA_903881085.1. Lineage (GTDB taxonomy): Bacteria > Acidobacteriota > Terriglobia > Bryobacterales > Bryobacteraceae > CAIRSA01. The sequence goes on along the minus strand of CAIRSA010000580.1, from coordinate 10,894 downwards.
GGAGGTCAAGAAGTTCGTCAATCATTTGAGGAGCGGTTAGCCTCGATAGGTCCACCAACTTGAACACGCCAGCGTCGAGGGTATCGATCTCTTGCCCCAACGCCGCAAGGACACTTTCATCACGTTGGGGAACAACAACGCAATACCCTGTTTGCCCATTCGGCTGAAGGTCCATGATACGAACAATTTCAAAGGCCGTTCTGGCTGGCTCTAAAAGCATTAGAATCCCCCATTTAGAACGGAGGCCAATGCGGGATGAACTTGGTACTTGGAGCCGTCTTGTTCGAGGACTCTTCTGGATAGCAAGAGATCAAGACTCACAGAGTCAGTGGGGGAAAAACCACGACCTTGCAAAATTCCGTGAAGGAGTTTGCGTTGTTCCGTGCCTAGTCCGAGCAAGTAGCTGATCCCGATCCTTTGGATTGCCTCATCGACATCCGAGGAATTAATATGGTCACGATTGGCCAAATAGGCGTTTTCGCCCGCATTGCGAGCAAGCGATATTAGATCCCTCACCACCCCGCCCGAAAAGCGGCACAACCGGAGGGATTGCGCCTCGCTCATGAACTCTCCGGCCCCTCGGAGCCGCATAATTTCAAGCAGGAAATCAGATTCGTCAGGATCAAAAATGGCTGGCCCAAGATAATAGACTTCATCGAAGTAGTCTTTAATCTGGCGCCCAGGGCCATACATGATAGACAATGGGCCGGCCGCAACCAAGGATAGTTTCAATGATTTGATAGCGTGCAAATCCTGGTCAACAATGGTCCAGAATTCATCCGCCTTTTTCAATCTGTCCAGGCCATCGAAGATAACTATGACCTCGCGCTGCTTCTGATTTAGATAATGGACCAATATTCCCACAGACTCAAGCAAATCGACAACATCCACTTTAGTCGGAGCAACTGGGGCAATTAGCTTCCCCTCCGCTTGTTGTGACAAGGAATCCGGTTCTCCTGCAACAATTTCTGCCGTTAGATTCAATTCCTCGTCTGCGATACTTACTCGACGGCCGAAGGCAGCCCGCTGAATTGCGATAGCAGCGGCCCTCACTTGTGGGGGGACCTTATACTTTGGATTAATATTCATCCAAAGATGAATGCCAACAATACAAAGAAGCGCGCCATGCTGGAGTTGATTTAGGTCTGTCTCCGCAGACACATCTACAAATAGAGGCAGTACAGCTGCCTGGGATTTCAAGGCTATCTCGGCGAGCATCAGTTCCGTGGTTTTTCCAGAGCCGATACCGCCAACAAGCAATTGCTGGCAACCCGGCGAAAGATCCGCCCGTGCGGCAATTCGCTTGGCTACCGACCGCCCCGGCGATTGGCAAATCAAACCATCGCGAATCGCCGCCATCGCAGGCGCAGCCGGGTTGAAGCGCTTCATGAACTCACGATAGCGTTGGCGCCTGTCGGGTACAGCGACGGTGGTGGCCTCTGTTGCCATGGATTCCTCTATTTGAAATTATACAGTTCATCGATCATCCCGTATAATTGTTTAATCGGAGCAAACCATTGCTGAGGCTACTTGTCCCCATTTTTATCGCCGGACTTCCGCTGCTAGCGCAGCCGGCGGATACGGCTTTCTTCGAATCGAAAATCAGGCCCGTATTAGTAGCCAAGTGCTACGGGTGCCATTCTTCAAAACTGAAGGCCCCAATGGGATCGCTTCAACTGGATTCCAAGGCAGGCGTTCTGAAGGGTGGAGCTTCCGGCCCAGCGCTGGTGCCGGGCAAACCGGAAGCCAGCAAGCTGTATCAAGCCCTGACGTTCACCGATCAACACCTGCAGATGCCGCCATCGGGCAAACTGGCAGACTCAGTCCTCGATGACTTCAAACAATGGATCGCCGGCGGCGCGCCGGATCCTCGCGTAATCGTTGAAAAGAGCACAGCCGCCTCCTCTGCCTATAAGGGCATGACGCTCGAAGACGGCCGCAAGTGGTGGGCCTTCCAGCCGCTAGCCACAGCGTCGGCACCGAAAGTTCGCGACGCCCAATGGTTGCGCAAGCCGATCGACCGCTACATACTCTCGAAGCTCGAAGCGAAACGCCTGAGGCCTTCCCTGCCCGCCGATGCCCGCACCCTGATTCAGCGCGTGTACGTCGATCTGGTGGGCTACAAACCAACCTACGAAGAGGTCGAGGCGTTCGCCGCCGACAAGTCTCCGCAAGCCTACACGAAGCTGATTGACCGGCTGTTAGATTCTCCGCGCTATGGCGAACGCTGGGGCCGCAACTGGATGGACGTCGCGCGTTTTGGCGAAGATAATCCGACCGGCGAAGCGACCAATCCCGCATACCCATATGCATGGCGCTATCGCGACTGGATCATAGAAGCAATCAATAACGACATGCCCTACGACCGCTTTGTGAAGCTGCAACTGGCGGCCGACTCCATGCCCGATGCCAAGCGTGAAGACTTGCGGGCATTGGGGTATCTGGGCGCTGCGCCAGTCTATCACAAGGACCTTCGGCTCTCCGAAACGGTAATCGGCGGCTTCCTGACCGATGATCTCGATGAGCGCGTCGATGCGGTTTCGCGTGGGCTGCTGGGGCTGACCGTGGCATGCGCGCGCTGCCACGATCACAAGTTTGATCCCATTCCAACGAAAGACTACTACGGCCTGGTCGGCGTGTTCGCGTCAACGATGCGCACGGAGCGGCCTCTGTTCGAAGTGGAGCCTGCCGTGGAGCAGCGCTTCGCATGGCTGCAGAACCGGCTGTTCGATCTGCGCTACTTGGCAAACCTCCTGACCAACGAGGCCTCCACCGTAGAAGGCTCGGCGGCACGCGTTGAAAAGTGGAAAGCCGAAATTGAGGTCCTGAAAAAAGAGGCGCTCACCTACCAGGAGAAGTACCCGAAGCTGGTCGCCAATCTGGAAAAATACTGGACCTTCGGCCAGCCCAAGCGCGACCCGGCCGCCGTGGCCGTGCTGCGCAATCGCGGCCGCAATTCAACGTCCAACGAGCCCTTCGTCAATGCGGTGTACGATGCAGCCCAGTACCTCGATGGCAGCGATCCGCAGGTGACCATCATCAACTTCAAACCGGGCGAAGCACGCGATTTTCCAGTGCTGCGCGCAGGCAACATTGCTACGCCGGGCGAAGTAGTGCCCCGCCATTTCCCCCTGGTGCTAGCCAAGGGCGACGCGGCGTTAACGCATGGCTCGGGCCGCCGGGATCTGGCCGAGAAGATCTTCTCTGATTCCACGCCACTGGCCGCACGCGTGATTGTGAACCGCGTGTGGGGCTGGCACTTCGGCAAGCCGCTGGTGACAACAGCAAGCGACTTCGGCGTCCAAGGCGAGAAGCCCACGCACCCCGAATTGCTCGACTTTCTGGCCTCGCAGTTCATCGCCCACGGTTGGTCATTAAAGTGGCTGCATCGCGAGATTCTGCAATCGGCAGCCTATAGGCAGCAAAGCAAACCGCGAGCGGATGCGGCGAAGGCCGATCCAGTGAACGCGCTGGTGTGGCGCATGAATCCGCGGCGGCTCGATATCGAAGCCTATCGCGACACGCTGTTACGCGCGTCAGAACGTTTGAACGAAAAGATGTACGGGCCATCGGAAGACTTGCAATCCACCGACAATACCCGGCGAACAGTCTATAGCCGCGTGAGCCGCGGGCGCATGAACGCGCTGATGAAAAACTACGATTTCCCGGACCCGATGCAGACATCCGGCGGCCGCGAGCTGACCATCACCCCGCTGCAACAGCTGTTTGTGATGAACAGCGCGGTGCTGCATGATTCGGCGGCAGCGCTGGCGAAATCAGTCGGCGACGGCGCGGACAAAGCCGCGCAGCTGCGCGAACTCTACCGGCGGATTTTGAGCCGCGACCCGAGCCCTGCAGAGCTGGACCTGGCGCTCACCTATCTGAACAACGGAACGCTGGAACAATACGCGCAAGTATTGCTTGCCACCAACGAGGAGATCTTCTGGCCATGAGAAACACTTCGCGGCGCGACATGGTGCGCCAACTGTTTGGCACTGTGGGGGGCGTAGCGCTATCGGGCTCCATGGCGTCCGCGGGCACGGGCATTTACAGCGGCGCGCGCACCACGGGCAAGGCCAAGCATGTGATCTGCCTGTGGCTTTCGGGCGGGCCATCGCAGGTGGATATGTTCGATCCCAAACCGGCGCTGGTGAAGTTTCAAGGGCAGCGGCCAGGGTCCGTAGATCTACGCACGGAACGCCAGACAGGCGGGCTGTTGCCGACAACTTTCGAATTCAGCAAGCGCGGCAAGAGTGGGCTGGAAATCAGCAACATTATTCCGCACCTGGCCTCGGTGGCCGACGAGTTGTGCGTGGTGCGTTCGATGTATTCGTTCAACCCGACCCACACACCGGCCCTCAGCTTGTGGTTCACCGGCACTGTTCTGTTGAACCGGCCGTCGATCGGGTCGTGGGTGTCATACGGTCTTGGTACGGAGAACGAGAACCTGCCCTCATTCGTCGCGCTCGCGCCGGGCGCAGGCGGAGGTGGACTGGGCGGGTCGGCAACGCGTAGCGGCTTCCTGCCTGCAAAGCACCAGGGCGTACCGTTCGATAGCGGCCAGGTGGAGCCGGAGAAGATGATTCCCGACCTGCGCAACAAGTGGCTCGATAACGATCAGCAGCGCAAGCAGCTCGATGCGATTCAAGCGTTGAACCGCGCTCATGCCAAGCAGTTCGGCGCCGATGAGTTTCTGGACGGGCGCATTCAATCGATGGAGTCAGCCTTCCGCTTGCAAACCGCGGCCACCGATGCGTTCGATATCCGCAAAGAACCGGAGGCGATCCGCGAAGAGTACGGCAAAAACAATTCCGGCAACGGATGTTTGTTGGCCCGCCGGCTTGTAGAGCGCGGCGTACGCTATGTGCACGTGGGCCTGGGCGGCTGGGACGATCACAAAGACCTGCCGAAGAACTACGCCAAGAACTGTCCCGATATGGACCAGGGCGCAGCGGCGCTGGTGCGCGATTTGAAGCGCCGCGGCTTGCTGGGAGACACGATAGTGGTCTGGGGCGGCGAGTTCGGCCGCACCCCGGTTTCTGAAAGCGGCACAGGCCGCGACCACAATCCGTATGGCTATACGATGTGGCTCGCGGGCGGCGGTTTCAAGCCGGGCTTCGCATACGGGGCCACGGACGACTTCGGCTTCAAGGCCGTTGAAAACCGTGTCTCCGTGCATGACCTGCACGCCACCATGATGCACGCCATGGGCATGGATCATACCAAGCTGACGTACCGCTACGCCGGCCGCGATTTCCGCCTGACCGATGTGTTTGGCGAAGTGGTGAAAGACATCCTGGTCTGAGTTCCGCTCGCACCGCTGAAGTTGATACTGTAGTTGGTCATGAGCGATCTGATCCTGTACAGCGTCCAAGGCGCAACTGCCGTCATCACTGTGAACAACCCGCCGGTCAATGCATTAAGCCCCGGCGTGCCTGAGGGCATCGGCGAATCGCTGGCAAAAGCGGTTGCCGACGATGCAGTCAATGCCATCGTCTTAATCGGCGGCGGACGCACATTCATCGCCGGCGCCGACATCAAAGAGTTCGGCAAAATCACCAGCGGTCAGCGCAAGGGTTTCGAACTGCTGCCGCTGATGCGGGCAATGGAAGATTCCTCAAAGCCCGTAGTCGTGGCAATCCATGGCACGGCCTTCGGCGGCGGGTTGGAAGTGGCGATGGGCGGGCACTATCGTGTAGCATCGCCGTCTGCGCAGGTGGGCCAACCGGAAGTGAAGCTCGGCATCATTCCAGGCGCGGCCGGCACGCAGCGCTTACCGCGCCTGGCAGGCGTGGCCAAAGCCGCCGAAATGTGCGCGTTCGGCGAGCCGATCAAGGCCGCCGATGCGCTTGCATGCGGCATTGTCGATCGCATTATCGAAGGCGACTTGCTCACCTGCGCAATTGCCTTTGCGCAGGAGATTGTAGCCAGCGGCATAACTCCGCCCAAGCCTCGCGAACGCAACGAAAAACTGAGCGAGGCGATTTCGTTCGATGCACTTCGGGCGCAGGCGCGCAAGACGAAGCGCGGCCTGACTGCCCCGCTCGCTGCGATCGATGCAGTGGAAGCCTCAACGCAACTGCCCTTCGATGAAGGCTGCAAAAAGGAGCGCGAAATTTTCGAGCGCTGCCTCTACTCAGACCAATCGAAAGCCATGATCCATGCCTTCTTCGGCGAACGCGAAGTAGCGAAGATACCGTTCCTGGCAAAAGACACGGCGGTGGCCGAGATTCGTCGCGCGGCCGTGATTGGCGCTGGCACCATGGGCGGCGGCATCGCCATGAACTACGCCAACGCCGGCATCCCGGTGATCGTCAAAGAGGCCACGCAGGAAGCGCTCGATCGCGGCATGGCCGTCATCCGCAAAAACTACGCCAACTCCGTCGCCAAGGGCCGCTTCCCGCAATCCGTTATGGACGCGCGCATGGCGTTGATCACTCCGCAACTGACCTACGACGGCTTCGAAGAAGCCGACATCATCACCGAAGCCGTATTCGAAGGCATGGCACTGAAGAAGGAAATCTTCACTGCAATCGACGGCATAGCCAAGCCCACCTGCATCCTCGCATCAAACACCTCCACACTCAGCATTGATGAGATCGCCGCAGTGACCGCGCGTCCGCACATGGTCATCGGCACGCACTTCTTCAGCCCGGCCAACGTCATGCGCCTACTCGAAATTGTGCGCGGCGCCAAGACCTCGCATGAAGTGATCGCCACCTGCATGGCCCTCGCCAAGAAGCTGAACAAAGTCGGAGTGCTGGTGGGCAACTGTCGCGGCTTCGTTGGCAATCGCATGATCCACCCCTACATCCGAGAGGCCACGTTCCTGGTCGAAGAGGGTGCCTCGCCTGAGCAGGTCGACAAGGTGCTCTACGACTTCGGCCTCGCGATGGGGCCTCTGGCGATGGGCGACCTCGCCGGTCTCGACGTAGGTTGGCGCATCCGCCAGGAATACCGCCACCTGGAAACACCAGGCGAGCGGCACCCCCGCGTGAATGATGCCCTGTGCGAGATGGGCCGCTACGGCCAGAAGACCGGCCGCGGCTGGTACGCGTACGACGAAAACCGCAAATCCAGCCCCGACCCTGAAGTGGCAGCGCTGATCGAACGCACCAGCGCCGAGCTCGGTATTACGCGGCGCGTAGTATCGGATGATGAGATCCTCGACCGCACCATGTATGCGCTGGTGAACGAAGGCGCAAAGATTCTCGAAGAGGGCTTCGCGCTGCGTTCCGTCGACATCGACATCATCTACCTCACCGGCTACGGCTTCCCAGCGCATCGCGGCGGACCCATGTTCTACGCGGGCTTGGTAGGCCTCAAGAAAGTCTATGAGCGCGTCTGCGAGTTCCACGCCACGCACGGCGACCAGTGGGCGCCCGCGACCCTGTTGAAACGCTTGGCCGAAGAAGGCAAGACCTTCGCGCAATGGGACAAGGAGCGATGACAGAGGCAGTCATTGTCGATAGTGTCCGCACGTCGCTCGCGAAAGCCTTCCGCGGATCATATCAGCAGACGCGGCCCGACGATCTGGCCGCGCACTGCATTCGCGAAGTGCTGGCGCGCGTCCCGCAATTAAAGCACGAAGAGATCAACGATGTCATCCTCGGCTGCGGCCAGCCGCACGGCCCTTCGGGTCACAACGTCGCTCGCATCGCAGCACTGCTGGCCGGACTGCCCGTCACCGTGCCAGGCACCACCGTGAATCGCTTCTGCGCCTCGGGCTTACAGGCAATTGCGATGGCGGCGCATGAAGTGATCATCGAATCCGCCACGGCCGCAATTGGCGGCGGCGTAGAAAGCATCAGTCTGATGCAGCGCGACAACGCCCCGAATCCGCGACTGCTCGAAGAGCATCCAGGCGTCTACATGGTGATGGGCGAAACGGCCGAGGTGGTCGCCAAGCGCTACGGCATCGCACGCCAGCAGCAGGACGAATACGCATTGCACAGCCAACAACGCACGGCCCGCGCCCAGCGGGAAGGCTTCTTCAACAATGAGATTGTGCCCTTCAACGGCGTCGCCGCCGATGAATGCAATCGCCCAAACACAACGCTCGAAGCCCTGTTAGCCTTGAAGCCGCACTTCGATACAACCAGTGGCGAAGGCACCGTCACCGCTGGCAACACATCGCAACTATCTGACGGCGCATCCGCCACACTGGTCATGTCGCGCCAGCGTGCGGAGGAACTCGGCATCGCATATAAACTGATCTTTCGCGGCTACTCCGTGGCAGCATGCGAGCCAGACGAGATGGGCATCGGCCCTGTTTACGCGGTCCCGAAGCTGCTCAGGCGCTTCGGACTCAGCGTTGACGACATTGGACTCTGGGAGCTGAATGAAGCCTTCGCCGTGCAAGTAATCTACTGCCGCGACCGCCTCGGCATACCCATGGACCGCCTCAACGTAAACGGCGGCTCCATCTCCATCGGCCATCCCTTCGGCATGACCGGCTCGCGCCTGGTCGGCACTCTGGCCAACGAAATGCGCCGCCGCCAGGTGCGCTACGGCGTTGTAACCATGTGCGTTGGCGGAGGCCAGGGCGCGGCGGGCCTATTCGAGCTGCCAACGCGTTAAACTCAAAAAAGTGCCGATAACCGACATACTCAGCCAGTTGCGTGAAAGGATTTCCGGTTTCGCGGCATCTCGTATATCGAGGGATGCGGCGGAGGACTTGGCGCAGGATGTCCTCCTGGTCCTGCACGAAAAGTATCCGCAAGTGGAGCGTATGGAAGAGCTGTTGCCGCTTTCGCTGCAGATCGCACGGTTCAAGATCATGAGTTGGCGCAATAAAACGTATCGTCGCGGCGAGCACAACCACGCACAGGTGGACTATCTGCCCATTGCCGATCCGGGCGAGAATCCGGCCGCGCGCGCCGAGCGCCGCGAACGGCTGGAACGCTTGAAAACCGCCATGGCCGCGATGGGCGAGCGATGCCGCGAATTGTTCCGCCTGAAGCTCGAAGGGCACGCATTTCCAGAGATTCAGAAGCGAATGAAGGCGGCCAGCATCAATACGGTATATACATGGGATCTACGCTGCCGAAAAGATCTGATGGCGCGCCTCGGCGGCAGTTGGGAGGGCAAGTAGATGCAACGCGAAGAGTTCGATCGCCTGCTTGCCGGGTATGCGACCAATCAGAATTCGGCCGAGGAAAACTCGGCGCTGATGGAAGCGGCCCTGGCCGACCAGTCGTTGTTCAATGCCCTGGCCGATGAAGACGCATTGCGTGAACTGTTAGACGACCCGCGCGGCAAAGCAGAGTTGTTGCAGGTGCTCGCGCCGGCAGAGAAGCCATCCATTTGGAGCTGGCTGATGAAACCGCAGGCCTGGGCCCTGGCAGGCACAGCGGCGGTGGCGGTCGTGGCATTCCTGTTCATCGCAAAGCCCACCCCTCAGATCGCGCAACAGGTGCAGTTGGCGCCTGCGCCGGCGGCATCCTCTACACCGCCATTGATTGCGAAAGATCCAGCACAGCCTGAAGCGAAGCTCGTGGTTCCTGCGCCGAAATCGAAGACAACAGTGGCTGACAAGCAGCGCGATGATAAGCAGCGAGACGATAAGCCCGCTGAGGCGTTGAAGGAAACAGAGTCGATGCTGCGCAAAGACACTGGACCTGGGAAGGCCGCCACGGATTCAGGTTTGTTCGAAAGAAGGACGGAGCTCGCGGCGGCCAAGCCCGCCGGCGCACCAGCGGCAGCCCCAGCGCCCACTCCCCCGGCAGCAGCAGCGGCGCCGCCAGCGGTAACATCATTCCGCGCAGCGGAGTCGGACTCCGTGGCCTCACCAGTGGGGAACCTTGCCAGGAAAAAAGTGGCCGCTCCCACGCTGCAATACACCGTGCTGCGAAAGAACGCCGCCGGGGAGTTCGTGGAAACCGACGCCGGCGCTGTATTGGCCGAAGGCGATACCATCCGGCTGGCGGTAACAGCATCGGCCAACGGATATCTGTCCGTGACCGACTCAGCCTCGAACCGTCTGCTCTTTGGGACGCCGGTGGAGTCAGGCGGCCGCTATCTGCTACCGGCGGCGGGCGGAATCGTTCTCGACGAAGGAACAGAAAAGCGGTTGCGATTGTCGTTAGTAAATGGCGCTTACGGCGGCGCGTCACAAACGGCCCAATCGTTGGTTCAGCAGGAAAATGCCAAAGGGCAGCAACAGTCCGCGCCGGTTTCAACCACATCGACCGATGTGGTTATCCGATTACGCTGAGATTATTTCGGCTTGACCGCGGGCGTCTTGGGATTGAAATCGAACACTTCGCCAATCAGGATGCGCTGCCCATCGGCCGAAACGTACACCGGCACATCGAAGCTGAACCCGTCGTGCGGAATGCGCATCGCCTCCACGCTCTGCGGCGCGCTGAGCTTCAGTTCCACCGAATAGCTATCGCCTTTCAGCACCAGATTCTTCACCAGAAACTTCGAAAGGATCGGCCGCACCTGTTCGAAGCTGCCGCCCGTACCATGAATGTTGGCCTGAAAGAAGCCGGGCAGCGAAGCCGAAGGCTTCAGCAGCGACAGCTTCAGTTCAACGGTGGGCCCAAACACCTGGCGGACGTACTGGTCAAGCGTTGCCTGATCGCGCGCTGTCTTGCCAGGGGTCTGGGCGGAAGCATACGCGGCGAAGGCGAAGAAAATTGCTAGGTTCCTGATCACTTATCTATGATAACGGGCTGGGTGGAAAGATGGAAACTTACGCACCGCGCAAAAATAACGGTGCAGGCATCGAGGTGGCCCAGAGTCTCACTCCAATGTCGCTTACATGGACTAGAACGACGCGGCGCATTTGGGGTCTGACACCTTTTTTCGGCCGTTTTTGCCGAAAATGGGCTGTCTGACCCCAATTGCCCTTCACCGCAATGCCCCAAGGAACCGCTCACCCAATCGC
>CAIRSA010000579.1 GCA_903881085.1 uncultured Acidobacteriia bacterium | reverse complement strand
GCCGTTTGCGGCCGAAAATGGGATGACTGACCCCAATTGCCCTCCAACGCAATGCTCCAATGAACCACGCACCCAATGGGCTACGCCGCCTTCATCCGCAATCGAATGCAAATGCAGAGGATCGCTGTATCAAACCCAGTCCAACAGCTTTATTTAGGTTTATTGGAACTTCTCCACCACCAGAAACGTGATGTCATCGGGCTGCGGCATGCCGTCCGTGAACGAGTCCAGTGAAGTCAGCAGCGCGCGCTCCACCGCCAGGCTTCCGGCCGCACCTTCCAGCTCAATGATCTCCATCAGCCGCTCTGCCCCGAACGCTTCGCCCTTCTGGTTTTCCGCTTTCGTAAGTCCGTCGGTGTAGGCGATCAACACGTCGCCCTTCTCCAGATGGAACCGGCGCGGACGGTAGGTGGCGAAATCGAACATCCCCAGCATGTAGCCATCGGAAACCAACTCCTCCAGTTTCCTCGTCGCCGCTCGGAACACGTAGGTGGGAGTATGTCCGGCGCTGATGAACTGCCCCACCCCGGCGGGATTTAGCAAAAACAGGAAGAGCGTGACAAACTGGTTGGGCAGGGATTTTTTGCAGAGGATCTGATTCAGCCGGTTCAGAACTTCATGCGGCTCCGTCCCCGGCCGGAACTCCATGCAGAGCGCTCCCAGCACCATCGAACTCAACAGCGCCGCGGACATGCCCTTGCCTGAGGCATCGGCCAGAACGCCCATCCATTCCGCCGCACCCAACTGCTGGAAGTCGTAAAAGTCGCCGCCCACAAACCGCGTTGCATTGTTGTAGGCATGGATGCGGTAGTTTTCCAGTTGCGGCAGATGGTGTGGCAGCAGGCTCTCCTGCGTCTTGCGGGCCAGAAGATACTCTTGTTCGGTCTTCAGCCTGACGGTTTCGCGGCTGGCCTCCAGTTCCCGCACCGTCTTCAGCAGAAGCTCGGCGGTTCTGATGGTTTCCAGGTGCAGCAACCGCACCTCCAGAATATTGCGAACTCGCGCCAGCAACTCGGGCAGTTCGAACGGCTTGCTGACAAAATCCTTGGCGCCGGCGTTCAGCGCGCGCAGCTTGTGATCGGGCTGCGCCGTAATCACCAGCACCGGCAGGTAGCCGCCTTCCTCAACCTGATTGAGGCCTTCCATCACCTGAAAGCCATCCAAGCCAGGCATCAATAGATCAAGCAGGATCAGGTCGTAATGATTCTCGTCATGAAGGCCGCAAACGGCATTGGATTCAGTGGTGGAGTGCACGGCTGTGTAACCGGCGACGCGCAGCATCCCTTCGATCAGTTTTACATTTGCGTCCTTATCGTCAACAATCAGGATCTTGGCTTTGAGAATATCGGTTGGAGTGATCATTAAATGCGGAATCGCCTTACTTCTTCGCCGGAGTAAATTTTGTTTCCTTGCTCAGCGCATCTTCCAGCGCTTGGACCAGTTCCGAGAGCACAATTGGTTTGGTCAAATAGCGGAAGAAGCCGGCCTGCAAGCCCTTTTCGATATCGCGCGGCATGGCATTGGCACTCAGGGCCACAATGGGGATATGCGCCGTGTCCGCGCCGCCGCGAAGAATCTTGAGCGCTTCAATGCCGCTGATGCCGGGAAGATTGATGTCCATCAAAATCACTTCCGGGCAGTGAATGCGCGCCATCTGGATGCCCTGAATGCCGTCAATGGCGCTGAGCAGACGGATATCATGGCGGCGGGCGATCAGTTGCTGGACGAGTTTCAAATTCGCCGGATTGTCCTCCACGTAAAGCATGGTCCTCACAGCCGCGTCTTTGTCGTGGACGACAGGCACAATCTTCATGGGCACCACGGTAATTACCCGCAGCAGCGAGTCGGGCTTGGAGCTGTTGAGGTCGAAGCTGAAAACACTGCCGAAACCGACGGTGCTGTACACATGGATTGCGCCGCCCATCATCTCCACCAGTCGCTTGCTCATCACCAGGCCAATGCCCGTGCCCTCTTCCATGCTTCGCTCCTGCCCCAGGCGGTTGAAAGGTTGAAACAGTTGCAACAGCTTATCCGGCGGCAAGCCAATTCCGGTGTCGCGCACGCTCATGCGCACGCGCTCGGGGTTGTCCCCCTCCGCCGCAAGAAGGTTGCAGTCCACTACCACCGAGCCATTGGTCTGGCTGTATTTGATTGCGTTGGAAAGCAGGTTGATGAGAACCTGCTTCAGCCGGGTCCGGTCGGCATCCACAACGAAAGGAATCGGGGAATCCGGAAATGACATCGTGATGCCGCGCTTGTGCGCCTGGGGCTCGATCATTGCATGGCATTCCTGCATCACGGCATCCAGCGCGGTAGGCTCCAATGACAGCGCAAGCTTACCGGATTCCACCTGTGCCAGATCCAGAATCTCGTTGATCAGCGCCAATAGATACCAACCTGCCTTCAGAATCTGATCAATGCTGGCGGTCTGCGAACTCGTCGGTGGCGGAGAATCGGAATTGATGAGTTGAGCGAAGCCAAGGATGGCATTCAGCGGGGAGCGCAACTCATGGCTCATTCTGGAAAGGAAATCGGATTTCGCGATATTCGCTGTTTCCGCGGCCGCCGTGGCCCGTTCCAACTCAACGTTGTTTGCCTGCAGCACTGACTCAACCTGCTTGCGATCCGCTATGTCGCGCGCGGCGATGAACACGCCCTGCAACTTCCGGTCGCGGTCATGGAAGGTGGTGGCATTCAGGGAAACGACGGTTTCCTTTCCGTCGCGCGAGCGCACAGTCAGCTCATAGTCATTAACCTTGCCTCCGCTCAACACGCTGCGAATGGCGATTGCGGCGCGATCCGGGTCTGTAAAGTAGTTTTTGAAGGGAGCGCCAATCAGTTCATCGCGCGTGCAACCGGTGAGCGCCTCCACCTGCCGGTTCACATCGGTGATGATGCCGCGCGGATTGGTGGCCATCATTGCGTCGATGTTGGCTTCGATCAGCGAGCGTGTGTAAAACTGCTGATCGCGCAACCGCTGATCGAGTATTTTTTGCTCGGCCTCTACTTGTTTTCGTGCCGTATTATGGGTGCCGATCAGCAGGTAGCCGATGATGCAGCCCTGGTCATCGCGCAGTGCCGTTACCGAGACTACGGCGGGAAGGCGGCTGCCGTCCTTGTGGATATAGGTTAGTTCGTAGATGTCTTCTATGGTGCGCGATGCCTTAAACACCAGCGCCTCAAAGCCGGGCGTGATGGGTGTGCCGAGTTCGATGCTCAATGCCGTGGCGCGGGCGATCAATTCCTGCGGATCGGAGATGTCGGCAGGCGTAATCTTGTCCACGACTTCGGCGGCTGAATAGCCCAGCATGCGCTCCGCGCCCACGTTGAAAATCTGGATGACGCCCTTGGCATCGGTGGCGATACTTGAGAAGTTTGCGCTATTGAAAATCGCGCTCTGCAGCGCCCCCGCTTTCAACAGCGCCTCTTCCGCCTGCTTGCGGGCGGTGTTATCGGTGCCGATCAGGAGGTAACCGATGATGCCGCCTTGGTCATCGCGCAGTGCCGTTACCGAGACCACGGCGGGAAGGCGGCTGCCGTCCTTGTGGATATACGTTAATTCGTAGATGTCTTCTATGGTGCGCGATGACTTGAAAACCAGCGCCTCAAAGCCGGGCGTGATGGGTGTGCCAAGTTCAATGCTCAAGGCCTTGGCGCGGACGATCACTTCCTGTGGATCGGAGATGTCGGCCGGTGTAATCTTGTCCACGACTTCGATGGCGGCGTAGCCCAGCATCCGTTCGGCCCCGACGTTGAAAATCTGAATGACGCCTTTGGCATCGGTGGCGATGCTTGAGAAATTCGCTCTATTGAAAATCGCGCTCTGCAGCGCCCCCGCTTTCAGCAGCGCCTCTTCTGCGTACTTGCGCGCTGTGTTGTCCGTGCCGATCAACAGATAGCCGATGATGATGCCTGATTCGTCGCGCAGGGCGGTTACGGAGACGACCGCTGGAAAACGGCTGCCATCCTTGCGGAT
>CAIRSA010000578.1 GCA_903881085.1 uncultured Acidobacteriia bacterium | reverse complement strand
GTGCTCGGTGAGAAGATGCCTGCCGCTCACCGAGCACCGACCGTGAGGGAGCGGTCCTACAAACGCACTGCCATTACTCATGAGGAAATATTAACGTTGCCCCCACTCGCGAATCCGAAACGCCGCGTTACCCCGCTGCGTCTCAAGGGCGGGAGTCTTATGCTTCGCGTGACATTAGCGACCGCCCATGGTCAAACCGCCACCCGGCGGACGTCTGATTTGCTACACGGTAAAAATGGACTGTGCGGTAAAAACGACACAGCGGTCGGGGCATTCCTGGACTACTGCCGCTATTTGGCGGCCTTCGATGCGAAGAAACATCAACAATTACAAAGCTTACTGGGCTTGGCACT
Organism: uncultured Acidobacteriia bacterium; assembly: GCA_903881085.1. Lineage (GTDB taxonomy): Bacteria > Acidobacteriota > Terriglobia > Bryobacterales > Bryobacteraceae > CAIRSA01. The sequence continues at coordinate 6,139 of CAIRSA010000578.1, read as the reverse complement.
CAATTTGCAGGCAACTTAGAAGGAGCAGTAGTTCGTAATTAGTAAGTTACCTGCGCTCGCAACAATCGGCCGGACATGAAATCCGGCGATGACTTAGTGTGTTTCCCATGGAGGAACTATGAATAGAACTGCGTTACCACTTATCAGCCGCGCGCTCGCGGCCCTTGCGTTTGCCGGCATTCTGAGCGCACAGGTACAATTTACCGTTACCCCGAATCCCGTTGTGTTCGCCGCCGTTCCGGCTGCCACGCAACAATCGCAAACGGTAACCATCGTATCCAACATCCCCACCCCGATCTCCGTTCAGGTCCCGGCTTATTTCCAGCCGTTCATGAGCGTCACCAACGTTCCCGCGGCGACTGCCGGAACGCCACCATCAGCTACGTTTACTCTCACTGTGGATACGCATGGCCTTGCCGCGTCCACGGTACCTAATCAATTTCTTATGATCGTCGGCGTGCCAGGCACGAGCACTCAGTTGCAGATTCCGATAAATGTTACTGTAACTGGGACTATCTCACCGCTTGCTGCAACGCCATCATCGCTTGTCTTCGCCTATCAGACCGGAGGCTCGTCTCCGCCCACGCAGTCATTCACGGTAACTTCGCTGACAGGCAACTCTCAGTCCTATACTGTCGCGGCAACATCCTCCGGTTGGCTGGTTCCTTCGGCCAACAGCGGCAACACGGGCGCTGCGAATACAGTGAACGTGAATGTAAACACAAGCGGACTGGCCGTCGGCGGTTACGATGGCAACATCACCGTCACTCCACAGAGCGGCAATCCGCTGGTGGTTCCGGTTCACCTCGACGTCACGGCTCCGCCTGCGGTTACCATTACCAAGTCGGCTTTGTCATTCGTCTGGCAGGTAACAACCGGCCTGCAGGGGTTGCCCACGCCACAAACCACCACTCTGAACTCGTCAAATACAGCCACCAAGCTGTTCTTCAGCGCGACTCCCGTTGTGGACCCATCCGATCCGGCCTGGCTGGTTGTTACACCTACCAGCGGCTTCACCAGCGCCGACCTTCAGATCGGCCTTAATACGCAAGTCGTCAGCAGCATGACCCTAGGCAAGCACAACGCAACGGTCTTCATCGATTCTCCGGGCACAACGCCCAGCCGCCAAGCGATCACCGTAAGCTTCACGATCAGCAACTCTCCGCTGCTGACCGTATCGCCGGCTTCGCTCGCCTTCACGATGGCGGCTACCGGCGCGCTGCCAGCTCCGCAGTCCATCAACGTTGCCAGCACCAGCTCCGCAACTCCGGTGAACGCAGTGTTCACGCCTACAACGGGAGGCAACTGGGCTACTGTCGTAGTAACATCATCCACTTCACCGGTCTCCACGCCCGCGCAGGTGCAGGTTTCTATCTCAGGCTCCGCGCAGTCCCTGCCGGCTGCGACTTACACCGGCGTTGTATCCATTACTTCTGCCAGCGACCGCCAGGATATTCCGGTTACCTTGACCGTAAGCAACGTTCCGGTACTGAGTATCTCTCCAGGCGTGCTCACTTACTCCTATCAGGTTGGCAAGTCGCTGCCCGTCGACCAGTTCCTGCAGCTCACCAGCAGCGGCTCGCCTATTACCTTCACGGCAACCGCCACCAGCACGGGCAGTTGGATCAAAATCAATACTCCTGCCTCGACGAATCTGACAACGCCAGCTTCGGTCATCGTGTCGATTGACCCGATTGCTCTGGCGACTTTGGCGCCAGGCCCTTATACCGGCAACGTCACGATGACGCAATCCACTGGACAGGTCACGAACATTTTGGTGACGCTGAACGTTTCGACAACGCCGCTGCTACAGGCCTACCCGGCGCAGCTGGAGTTCATCTTTAATCCAGGCGATGCGCGTGTCCAGCAAAAGACCATCAGCATCAATAGCACGAGCGATCCGCTGCAGTTCTCCGTGGTAAGCGCAGGCGGCTTCTGGCTTTCCGCGCTCGGTTCCACGCTGCAGACCACGGCCGCCAACGTCACCATGCAGGTGGATGCAACCAGTCTCCAACCTGGCATCTATACCGGCGTCGTCTCCTACATTCCGATTGCCCCTTCCGGCTCCACATTCAATCCGGTGATCTCCGTACCGGTGAAGGTGACAGTCGCCGCGGGCGCCATCGTAACCGACAAGAGCGGCCTCTCGTTCACGCAGTTTGCCGGCGGATCCACACCGGTTTCGCAGACAATCAACGTGACCAATAAGGCTGGAGCGGCGATGAACTTCACCGCCACGGTACAAACCGATACCGGCTTGAACTGGCTGAATGTCTCGCCCGCTGCGGGTGCTACGCCGCAGGCGCTAACCGTATCGATCACCAATACCAGCGGACTCCCCGCCGGCACCACTTATACCGGTGCGGTGATCATCCAGGCGCCAGGCGCATCGAATAGCCCGCAGGTGATTCGCGTCACCTTCACGGTTGTTCCTCCGCAGACAATCACCGTACCAGCCGCACCGCTGTCCTTCACCTCCACAGGCGGAGTGGCTCCGGCAGCGCAATCGCTGGCACTTTCTGGCAGCATTACGGGCATGACTTATACGGCCACGGCCACCACACAAACCGGTGGAGCATGGCTGCTGGTTGCGCCTCCAAGCGGTAGCCTGCCTGCGCTTTTGAGCGTATCGCTCGACAGCAAAGTGCTTGCCGGACTTGCTGCCGGCAACTATAGCGGCTCGATCCGAATCGATTCGCCTGGTTCCACCAACACGCCACAGACCGTTTCGGTATCGCTGGTGGTGAGCGCCCTCGCCCCAGTAGTAGCCACGGTGCGCAACTCGGCCAGCTATCAACCCGGCGCGGTGGCGCCCGGCGAGATTCTGTATATCGATGGTGCGTCGATGGGCCCAACCACGCTAACCGTGGCGAAGCCTAATCCGACTTGGCCCACTTCGTTGTCGGGTGTCACCGTCACCTTCGATGGCATCGCAGCCCCCATTCTGTACACGGCGGACAAGCAGCTCTCCGTGGTTGTGCCGTGGGAGGTTTCGGGGCGTCTCAGTACGCGGCTGATTGTGACCTACAACAGTCAGGGCTCTTCTCCGATTGACCTGCAGGTGACCGCGGTTGCTCCTGGAATCTACACGTCCAATGCATCCGGCACCGGTCCGGCGGCGGCGCTCAACTATCATCCCAACGGTGTGGTTGACGTGAACTCGCCGACGGTACCGATCGAACGCGGCAGTGCAATCTCCGTATACGGCACAGGCGGCGGTGTAACCACACCGCTGGGTGTGACCGGCGCGGTAACTCCGGCGATCCTCTATCCGCTGACAGCGCGGGTCACGGCGTTCATCGGCGGCCAGCCGGCGCAGGTCCTGTACTCAGGCGGCGCTCCCGGGTTGTTGTCCGGCGCGTTGCAGGTGAACATCCTGATTCCGATTGACGCACCTACCGGCAACCAGCCGTTGGTGATCCTGGTGAACGGGGTTCCGACGCAGGCGAATGCGACCGTAAGCATTAAGTAGTCGTTCAGTAACATGGGCCGGCGGGAGCGATTCCGCCGGCCCTTTTTCATTTACTTCAGCATATCGTTCAAAGCCTTGATCGCCTTGGCATCAAACTTCATTTTCCGGTCATACGTCATCAGCCCGTTGATCTCCTGCTCAACATCGGTAATCTGCGTATAACAAATCCCCGCAAACGGCAGCTTCGCGATCCCTTCGTAGATACTCTTCAACCGCGCCAGCGCATCCTCGGCAGTCTTCTCCACGCCCGAATAACCCCACGCCGACTCCGGCACATTCGAGCCCGGATTAATAAACGCAATCCCGCCAAACTCACTCAGCAGCACCGGCGTCCCGTTATACTTGAACCCCGGCGCCAAAGCCGGCCGCGCATTATCCGGCACCGTCTTACCCATTCCCTTGTACTTCTCATACAACAGTTCACCGTTGCGCGCGTAGTCGTGAATCGCAAACAGATCAGTGGAATCGGTATGCTCCCAGCCATCGTTATCGATCACCGGGCGCGTCGCATCGAGCGACTTCGTCAACGTATACATCGCCCTCAGATGCTGCTGCTGGCGCGGATCGCGCAGGTTCGGCACGCCCCAGCTTTCATTGATCGGCACCCACATCACAATCGACGGATGGTTGTAATCGCGCTCCACCGATTCGGCGAACTCCTTCTGGAACCGCGCCGCATAGGTCTCATCGAACAGGTACGCGTTGGCCGCCTCGCTGGAAACCAGGAAACCCATCTTATCGGCCCAGTACAGGAACCGCGGATCCTCCAGTTTCTGGTGCTTGCGCGCGCCGTTGAAGCCCATCTGCTTGGTCATGCGGATGTCGTATTGCATCGCCTCATCGGTGGGCGGCGTCAGCGTGCTCTCCGGCCAGTAGCCCTGATCGAGCACCATCTTGATGTAGATCGGCCGGCCGTTCAGCGTCATGCGGCCCTTCTCCACGCCGATGCTGCGGAAGCCAAAGTAGGAATGAACCGTGTCAAGCACCTGCCCGCCCTGCTTCAATTCGAACGTCACGTTATACAGCTTGGGCGACCCAGGGGTCCACAACTGCGGATCGGCCACCTGCGCCGCAATCGCTGCCAGCATGCTCTTCGCCGGCCCCGACGCCTTCACGCCGCCATCGATCGTTGCATGCAGTTCCTGCCCATCCTTGGGCCGCGCGATGCGCGCTTCGAACTTCACCGTGCCATCGTTCGAAGGCGTGATGCGCACCTTTTCCAGATAGCTGGAACCCGTCGCCTCAAGCCACACCGGCTGCCAGATGCCCGTCGTGCGCGTGTAGAAGATGCCGCGCGATTTCGGCTCCCAATACTGCTTGCCGCGCGGCTGGAAGCGATCGGTCGGAATGTCTTCGGCGCGCACTGTCACCGTATTCGCGCCCGATTTCAAATACGGCGTGACGTCGAAGCGGAACGGCGTGCTGCCGCCTTCGTGCTCGCCGGCCATCTGGCCGTTCACCCAGACCGAAGCTTTGTAGTCGACTGCACCGAAGTGCAGCAGCACGCGTTTGCCGGCCCATCCGGCGGGCGTTTGGAAGGTGCGCTTGTACCAGACGTAGGGATGAAACGCCGTGTCGCCGATGCCGCTCATCTTGCTTTCAAAGCAGAATGGGACCGTAATGTTTTTGGTGAAGGCCTTGTTGGAAGTGACCCAGTTCGAGTCGACCCCGGCGTTGGCGTCGTCGAATTCAAAGTCCCATTTGCCGTTCAGCGTCATCCACTGATCGCGCTGAAACTGCGGCTGTGGATACTCCGGACGGGGAACCTGTTGTGCAAATAGAGCGCCAAAGGAAAGTGCAGCGAGAAGAATTTTCATAGGATATATACCGCATCCAGTTTACAAAGGATTGGATGCCGATGTAGGGCAGCGCGCCACTCTGCGGCCGAGGATTACTCGGCCAAGTCCCTAACTTGACCCGGATCTAACTGCCAACAGCAGTAGCGGCCTTGTGCAACATTAGCAGTGTAACAGCGTCATTCAGAGGATCGAGCAACCGGTCATCCAGCACCATCACTGCCGATAATACGTTCGTCGTGTCAGCAGAGTCAGTTGGCATTATGATTCACTACCTGGAGACTGCTGGATCTAACGGCGGATAGAGAATCGACCGCTCCGCCGAGGTCGGCTAGGTCCGATGGAAAGAAGATGCGCCTTTTCGGCGCCGCCATAGTTCTCGACAATAAGAGCAACTGCGACGGCGCGGCCGGCGAAGCGGGTGTTTAAGGGTTCGGCCAGGCAAGGAACGCTGACATGGGGCGGAAGCGGCGAGGTCGAGTCGATGCGTATGCCCTGATCCAAGATCGTCCGGCCGGGAGTACGGACAAAACCGTCCCACCAGCGCTGATAGTAAGTACGTGCCGAAGCCAAGACCGACTTCGCCATGGTGCGCCAGAGTTGCCCGAAGTTCAGCATGTTATTGAAACGCCTTTTGCCAGGCCCGCATTTGGAGTAGCAGACCTAGGAGTTGGAGCGGGAAGTCGCGCGTACTGATGGTTCACCTCGTGCACCAAAAACAGCACACATGCGCTTGGGAAGGCCTAGAGAAGGACATTCAACAGATACGGGAGTGGGTAAACACGCAACCTAGCGCGCAAATTTCTCCTTTTGCATTTTTAGCCATGGCCGGCACCAGTGCACAAGAACAAAAAACCTGTGCTGACAACTG
>CAIRSA010000577.1 GCA_903881085.1 uncultured Acidobacteriia bacterium | reverse complement strand
TTGAAAACATTGGCTTTCCGTGGGTAGGACAGGCGACCTGTCCGCCGAAGCCTTGGCGAAGGAGGATCCGCCTGTCCAAATTCTAATTTTTCACAGCTTCTCAGCCCAGCACTAGGCCAGGTGGCCAAGGCAAATCCGAAAGGAACTGAAAATAAAGGCATTTGAATTTTCAGTTCCTTAGGAGGGAGCGGTTACTGATCACGTCGAAATTGGCTCATCTCATTTTTCTGGAGATCAGGAGGTCTGAACTTGCATGCAACCGATGCCAAATGTTGGAGATACCTTTTCCAGATGCGTTCAACTGCTGTTTCTCAACAATCGTCAGCGCCTGGTCCTCAATCGGCTCCTCGATGGCTTCGAAGGCAAATTGACCACCTCCAAATGGGCAGCACTCGCAAAGTGCTCCCAGGACACCGCCCGCCGCGACATTCTACAATTGATCGCTCTTGGAATCCTCGTGCGAAATCCTGAGTGAGGCCGCAGCACCAGCTACACGCTGGCAGGGCATGGCTCTTTGCTCTAAGCGGTGCATTCTACGCGGGGCCGCTTGGAATGCCCTCAGGCTACCTTAGGAACCGGACATGAAACCGGACAATTTAGCGGACCAGTTCTCCTTTGCATTCTCCTATAATGCTGATATTGATATAGATGCACCGGAGAAATAGCGGCCATGAAACCGGACATGAAAGCGGAGGACCGGGGTGAGCAGATTTCCCTTATGGAGCCCACCAGGCTCGGAGACGGCTACCGCTACCGCGCACGGCTCACGGACCTCGCCTTCGATCTCGCACAGAAGTCGGCAGGGTTCAAGCGCAGCCTACCTCCAACTCTGCTGAATTCTCTTGCGGACCTCGTGCGTTCGATGAACTGCTATTATTCCAATCTCATTGAAGGACACAACACTCACCCCATCGACATCGAGCGCGCGCTCAACAACGAATACAGCAACGACACTCGCAAACGCGATCTGCAACTCGAAGCCAAAGCGCACATCGCAGTTCAGAAATGGATCGATGAGGGTGGCTTAGGCGGCGCAGCGGCTACAAGCGCCGATGGCATCTGCGCAATCCATCGCCGCTTCTGCGAACTCCTGCCGGAAGACCTGCTCTGGGTGGAAGTGCCGGCCACCGAAGGGCGACTCAAGGTTGTGCCCGGCAATCTGCGGTGCCGGGACGTTCAAGTGGGCCGCCATGTTGCGATAAGCCCTGGCGCACTGCCGCGATTCCTCGAACGTTTTGCTCTCGTGTATGGCAATCTTGGCAAGTCTGAGGCCATCCTCTCGGCCGCCGCCGCCCATCACCGCCTGCTGTGGATGCATCCGTTTCTGGGCGGCAATGGCCGCGTGGCCCGGCTCATGTCGCACGCCCAGTTGTTGAGCCTTCTTGCTACCGGAGCCGTCTGGTCCATTGCCCGCGGACTGGCCCACAACGTCAGTGACTACAAGCGGCTGCTTGCCAATTGCGATCTGCCGCGACGCAACGATCTGGACGGGCGTGGTAGCTTGACCGAGGATGAACTTGGCGCGTTTACGGAGTTCTTTCTCCAGGTTTGCCTGGATCAGGTCAATTTTATGGAAGGGCTGATGCAACCCGACAGGCTGCGAACCCGCATCCTAATGTGGGCAGAATCGGAGACGCGTCTTGGCAAGCTTCCCGCAAAGACCGCGCTGATACTGGAAGCAATTCTGTATCGAGGCGAACTGCCGCGCGGCGATGCAGACACCATCGTCGGAACCGACGCCCGTCAAGCCCGCCGAATCGTCTCAACCCTAGTCGACCAAGGCGTGGTCGTCTCCGAAAGCACGCGCGCGCCACTCCGGCTTGCCTTTCCCGCAACACTGGCATCGCACTGGCTGCCTGGACTATTTCCAGAGAAAGCGGATTGAAACCTCGGAGAGCGTGCCGCGCATCGGTAGCGAACGGCGCCCGGTACTGCGACGTCCAGCCTGGGAAGCTCAGCTGCTCAAGCCGCACAGGATTTTCGTGACAAAATGGAGAGTGAGCAGTCCAATTTGTTCAGCGACACTGTTAACAGGAACCAACACTATGATCTGCAATGCCAACGATCTCTCACCCGACCAAAAGGCCGCGCTCGAAACGCTTTTGGGACGTCGCGTTCAGGATGGCGAGGCGGTTAGCGTTCGCACCTTCGAGCCCGCGAGTGTCTCGCATGACCGGAAGCTGGAAATTGCGAACGAGTTGAGGAAATACTTTGCAGAGGTGGACGCTTCCCGCACATCCGCTTCGGAGGAACAAGCTGAAGATGTCATCACCGAGGCAATGCGAAGCGTTCGCCCAGGATATCGCCCCCATCAATGAGAATCGTCCTCGATACCGCAATCCTCGTCCGGGCACATGATGGTGCGAACGGGCTTGCTCGCGCTCTGCTCCTCGGCGTAGTTGAGTCTGACCATGTCCTACTGATCTCGGACGAAATGCTTTACGAGTTGGCAAAGGTTTTGCGCTATCCGCGAATGTTCGCGCACCACGGCCTTTCAGAGAGCCGCGTTTTTGATTATATCGGTTTCCTGCGCGAAGCCTCGGAAATTGTTCGCACAAACCCTCTGCTGATTACGCCGATTCGTGACGTCAACGACACCGTCGTCATGCAAATTGCAATCATTGGTGAAGCCCACGTTATTTGCACAAGGGACCAGGATTTCTTCGAACCGCCTGCCGAACCCTTCCTGCGAAACTCCGGGATCACGGTCATGGATGACATTGCCTTGATGCAGCGCTTGCGAACCTGATGCAGCTCCGGGATCGGCTCTCGATCATTACGAACCGGCGACGTCCAGCTTGGGAATCTCAGCGTCGATTGATAACAAAGGACTAAGGCGTTCAAGAGGATGAATTCAGGTCTAATGCATTCAACAACTTACGCATTCTGTCCGGGCAATCGCCTCTTATTGGAGTGAAAATGGAGTGGGAGATTTTTGGAGTGGAATGGAGTGAAAGCCTTTCCGTCTGGTTTAGGAATTGTCGGTTTTGCGCAGTCTTGCTAAGCCTTCAGGCCAAAACGTAAACCAGCCGACCATGCCTGCATGTCAAGTTTTATAGCAAAAAAACTTGACGCCACACCGCCTGAAAACACGATCAGAGGCTACGGCAGTTCCGCTTGCCGGAGCGTTCGCAGCACGGCACGAAACACATCATCGAACTCCGGCAAGGTCGTCATTTGGTACGCGAGACGTTTTGACCAGAGAGCCTTCAGCCGGGCTTCCTTGTTGCGGATGGCATCCGCGATTCCCCGGCACGGCTTTCCGCGAAATTCCAACTTTTGCCGCATTGCTCCGGCGAGCGGCCCGAGATCGAGGCCTTCGCCCGACGTGAGGTGCCATAAATCGAAGAGGTCGCGAGGTTCGTTGCGTGCCCGGTCCGCGAGCGCAAGTGTTTTCTCGGTGGCAATTTCCTCCAGCGAGTACACGCGGATGAGCCGGTCAGCCGTGAGGTCTGCAAACTCCTCATAACCGCGAAGGACTGGGCGTTCGAGCAAAGGGAACGCCAGCGATTCGCGCACCGTGACATCCACCTTTACGTTGTTGCCGGTCGGCAATGGCCCTTCATATTTGAGGTAGAAGGTGTAGCTGTTTTCGTGGGTCTGGCCGTCTTCCCGGTCAAACTTGAACACGATACCGGATGCGTCGTAGACGGCAGCATAGACCGATTCCAGGCGTTTGACCAACTCCTCAAACGTGACCGGTTCGGTGAGCGTAAAATCAAGATCTTCGGAGAAACGGTAGTCTTCGAAATAGCAACGCTTCAGTGCCGTCCCACCTTTGAATCCGAGGACCTGCTTGAGATCAGATTCGGCGAGTGCCGCGAGAAACCAGGCAAGGCAATAGTCGCGTTCAAGCACGCTTTCTTGGAAGCGTCGTCCGCCTTCCTTCGCCAGCCGGTTTGCAAGCCGCGATATGTTTCGCTGAGGGATCATCTACGTTGTCCTGACTGTTTCGAGTTCTTGGGGCGAGACGTTAAGTTGAATTCGCCAACGACGCAAGTGCGTACCTTCCTTCGGCAACATTGGGTCCAGAAGAAGGTAGGTGTCGGTGAGTTCGTTGCGCAGGCGCGCCAGTTCGTTTTCGGGCGCAAGCTTGTACAACTCAAGCACGTATCCGAGGCGACGGATTACGGCACCGATTCCGAGCCGTAACGCATAGTCAACCAGCCTTGTGACGTTGATGTCATCGCGCCGCATCCAGAGACCCTTCGCCACTTCGGTAACGCCGCCACAGTATTCCGGTTGGCGAAGACCGTCGATGACGGTGCGCTCAAGGTCGCTAACCTCTACCGCCTCTTGCTTTGTCACCCAGTGTTTGATGGTTCCAAAATACTGCTCGGATCTTGTGAATACGAATCGGAACTCGGTGCCATGCAGCACCCTGCTGCGCAGGCGCTTAGAGCTTGAGGCAAACACGGCGAGTTGGGGCTGCGTCACCATGCGGTGAATCTCCATCGCAGACGCGTGCGATATGAAAACCGGTGCATCGCCCGCAAGCTTGGTTGCAGTCAGATAAGGGTCGCCGGCATATTCCTTGGTACTTCCCAGTTCCGGCGGAACGATCGCGAATACGCCAGGTTTCAGCCGGGAGACGAGCCCGCGGCGCACAGCTTTGTGAAGCAGGCTGCTCGCGAGCTTTGGGCTGAGGCCAGTGATTTTCTCTGCCTCCGCTAGGTCGAACATCGCCTGCGATTGATCGTAGAGCCCGGCCAGAAGCCTAGCCATTTGACGACCAACTGTCTTACTATGCTCGTTATGTTGCATGCTCTTACAATCGCCCCAAAAGTGACTTATCGCACACCAAACATAACATACGTGATGTTGTATGTCACGCGGATTTCCCGTTGGGCGATTTCCAGTACTTAAAGCATAACGCTCCAATCGACGGTAGCACAGCAGGGAGCTAAAGGCCCGACTAACCTTCGTTATTGCGTTCTTTCGTTATTCCGCTATAAGCGATCGGACCCATGGTATCGGCGTATCGCTCGATAGCTAAACCAAAAGCGGCATCGGCAAGAAAGCCGAAGCAGCAGAACAGCTAGAAAACGCTGTTTTGAACCATTAACGGAGTGAAGTGGAGTGAAAGAAGTTGCTGAATCTACCCAAGTGATTGATAAGATTGGAGCGGGAGACCGGGTTCGAACCGGCGACGTCCAGCTTGGGAAATCGGCGGTAGATTGTAAATACAAGACATAGGCGTCTACGGTGTCAATGAATGGCGATAGAAAACACCCTGTTTCCATTGCCTCTCCAAAAGCTCTCCGTTAATGGAGCAGTTTTGGAGCAGGAGCAAAAAGCGCGAACCGCGCTGGTGACTAGCAACGAATCAAGCTGAACGTCACCCCTGCCCAGGACACAGGCAAAGGAGACACTGTGATTCAAGGGACGTTCCCTGGAATCCAGGCAGCTAATCGACGATCATCGCGAGGGAGACACCTCTTTGGTGGGATCGCAGGTGCAACGATCTACCCTTGAAAAATCAATCGCTTTTAAGTTCTTTTGCTTTTCCGGCTTCATTACATCCGTTCGGAAGCAATAGACCTTAGCTCAAGGAATGATTTCGTTCCAGTTCTTCGCGGTGATGAACTGGGAGAGATGCTTCGGATTCGTCGTCACAACGATGACGTCGACCGAGGCGGGTCCAAAAGAGAGCGCCTGGGCGGCAAGAATCACATCGACGTCGAGGTCTTTGACATCCGCTGTTGGCTGCCCTTGCTGCCGTGCCATTGCCCAAAGTTCCGCGGCTAATCGAAGTGCCTCGTCTGACAGCGGAAGGTAGCGGCCAGGCGTTTGTTCTGAGAAGGCGTCGAGCCGAGCAACGCCAATGGTCTTGTTGGCGCGAAGGAGCTCGCGCCTCAGTTCGTAATGGATTATCGCTGGAACAATGACTCGGTTGCCACTGATCAGGCACTTGGCCAACCAGTCAGTGATCGCAACCACTTCGGTGTTTCGTTGAGGATGGGTCAAGAGGCCGAGCGGGGAGGAATCGAGAACAAGGAAGCGACTCACGGAAAGAGCAGTCTTGCGCCCGACGCCGCGCGATTCTCATTCATCGCCTTCTTGAACTCGGCTACTTCCTCATCAGCTTCGCGGAGCTTCTCCGGGTCCGTAGTTGCATCCTCGGCTCTCCAAGCAGCAAGCAGTTCAAGGGTGGCGGTGTCGATCGAACCGGTGCTCGATGAATGCGGCAGGGTCGCTGATATCGTCTCCGTAGTTGCTTGTTTCATGGCTGCGGCCTCTCTCCTTCCATAGTACCAATCGAAGCCGTCAAGGTGAAACCGGGATTCTGACAGCCGAACACTTGTCTTGGCCCAGTAGAGCAAATTTCCCGGGCATGGTAATACACGGTGTGGGTCGCTGTACTCAAGGGTGGAGCGAATCCTGTGCTGAATTCGCTCAATTAACTTTATGCCTGCCGCCGCGGAAGGCCGCGTTAGTCGAAGTGGATGGCCGGCACCACCGACATCCCGGTTCGGAGTTGCTCCAGCCCCTCCTGGTTGTCTCGGAAACGGATTCGCAATGGCATCCGCTGCACGGCCTTGGCCGTGCCGCCTCGCACTGCGGCATTGCTGGTGGAGTGGTTTGGTGCGGCGGTTGATCCTGAACCGAACGCATGGGTGTTCGCATCGGAAAATCGGGAGACACCGCTCTGGCGGGATAAGATTCGCGCTATCGCGCGCTCCCTTCCTGGATGGAAGTTGCCCAATACATAACAGTTGCGGTCTCAAAGCTCTTTCAAGCTTTGCCGCTCCATAACCTCTGCGGTAAAACCCCGATGCGTTCACGCGAAGCGTGAAGACGCACCTGTAGCGTTACCGCCCGATTTGTCGTTTTTTGAAAATGCCTGCCAAGGCACACTCAAAAAACCACGTCCACTGCCTACCCAAGGCGCTCCGGTCGAACAGCCATTCGGCCTCCGACCGGGACACTGTAGATGTGGGTCTATGACCCGTCCGCTCTTTCGTCGCTCTTCGTCCACCAAAGGACAGTTCGGTTGCCACACCAAACAAGAGACGAGCCTCGACTACCTTGCCGAGAACATCGCCAAAAACGGATGCCGGTAAGCATCAACGCTTTTGCTTCTACTTGAGCGCCGCTCCCAGAGCTGAGTGTTTGAACCACCTGGCAAATCAACCAGGCACCGAGGGACCACCCCGGCAACTCAGCCCCTTCCCGGATTAGAAATAGTCTGCGTTTCAAGAGTCAGCGTTCAATGCGAACGCCGTCTGCAATCGGTCACTTCGCTAGGCGGTGCTACCCGTCAGGTCATCCTCGTATGTCTCGGCCCGTCAGGCCGGCATAGTTTCCGCACATCCAAGCCACTCGCACGATGCGGGCAGCGGAGGTGCGATTTCAGCAGGTAGAAGAGAGAAGCACCTGCTTATCCGTCGAGAGATTAATCTTCGCATTTCGGTCACGTCTCCGATTGAACTGACTGGCTCGCCCTTACGGGCTTTGTTGAGTTGAGCTATTCACCGCGTCGTTTTTTCGACGGCGCGCCGAGGCTGATAAGGCCCCGGTTCCGACTGTCACCAGTTCGGAAGCTCCCTCCGCCAGATGAGTTGAACAAGCCTTACGGGGCTTTCACCCGAATACACTATGGCCTGAACCCCTCATGCAGGATTTTCACCCGCTTGGACTATTTCGGCCTTCGCCGGTATCGAACTTGCTCCAAAGTGCCACCCTTGGCTCTCAAGTTCACCGACGAAGGTTTTTCTCCGTCGCCCCTCTTACAAGAAGGCGTCGAGAAAACGTCGCTATCGGATAGAACACGGGGATTGCTTCCAACAAAAGAAGAGTTGGCACTCCTCTTTACAATTTGGACATTACTCCCGTGAGCCTCCGTCGCACTGGACGAGCCATTCTCATGGCATCCAGCGCTACGGGTTCAGCTCTCGCGTTTCGCCCTCGGTAGAGGGTTGGAAACGGGCCGGTTGGTTAGACCGACTCCCTTTCGCTGGTTTGGCAACCAGGTGCTCCAGGTGAGCTGCACCCACATCTACAGCGCCAGCAAGGTGTTTACTCTTCCGGCGATCTGTTGCGAGATCCTGTCTCGCAGGAACCGTTATCTGTGCGAGGCTGAAAAGTGGTGCAGTATCCTATAGAGTTTTGGTACGTTAGAATTTCCAAGTGAATTTGCGGATACCCTTTCTAGCCCGAAGGGTGAGATGATTTGTCGAACGATTTAACCATGAACGAGAATCAACCAAAATCCGAGATCATTCTCTACCAGACCGAAGACGGTGTCACACGAGTCGAGGTCAGGCTTCAGGACGAGACCGTTTGGCTGACACTGGCGCAGATGGCAGAGCTGTTCCAAAGAGACAGATCTGGCATTCTGAAGCATGTGCAGAACATTTTCGAGGAAGGAGAACTCTCTTCAACGGCAACTGTTGCAAATTTTGCACTAGTTCAATCCGAGGGTGGCCGCGAGGTTGCGCGAGAGATTGATCACTACAACCTCGACGTGATCATTTCGGTTGGCTATCGCGTGAAGTCCCATCGTGGCACTCAGTTTCGCATCTGGGCCACGCAACGGCTCCGCGAATACATCATCAAGGGATTCACCCTTGACGACGACCGGCTGAAGCAGCGAGGTGGCGGCAACTACTTCGACGAACTTCTTGCGCGCATCCGCGACATTCGTTCATCTGAGCGCGCCTTCTGGCAAAAGGTCCTCGACATCTATGCGACGAGTATCGACTACGATCCGAAAGTAGAGGCCTCTCAGAAGTTCTTCGCCACCATTCAGAACAAGATGCACTGGGCCGCCCATGGCAACACCGCCGCAGAAGTGATCTTCCGCCGCGCCGATGCAGGCAAGCCCAATATGGGACTCTCGACCTGGCGAGGCCCACGCCCACGAAAAGATGACGTCGCAGTAGCCAAGAACTACTTGCATGAGGACGAACTCAAAGCACTGAATCTGATTGTCTCAGCCTATTTGGACTTCGCCGAACTGCAAGCGCTCTCGCGCCGTGCAATGCATATGCAGGAGTGGGTTGGGAAGCTGGATGATTTTCTACGCCTTACAGAACGGGAAATTTTGACCCACGCAGGACAGATCTCTCACGAGCAGGCACTTGATCGCGCAGGGGAGGAATTTCGGAAGTATCGCGAGTTGATTGCAAACGAACCCACGGCAGTGGATCGGGACTTTGTAGCTGCTGTAGATGAGTTGAAAAAGATTTCAAGCCGGATACCGAAGAGCACCGCACCGGAGTCTACCGACGCAAAGACTCGGAAGTCGAGTTCCGGGGCGAAGAAGCCGCGTAGAAAAAAGGGGGCGGAGTGAAGATCCAGTTCGACCCAATCGTACAGCCGAGCGTGATCTCGTTAGATTCAAGAAAGCCATGTCCGATGGGCTCATGCTCAACAATCCGGCAGCGGAGTTGAGGATTCCAAGACGATGTCAGCCGGGCCGAGCGATGCGGCCACTGACGGAAGAGGAGGTAGAGAAATACCTGGAGGCCTTCGATCTCCGGGAGAAGCTGATCGCACGACTTGCGATCTTCGAGGGCATGCGCCCAGGCGAGATTCTGGCCTTGCGGTGGAAGTCCGTCGCTGGTGCCATGATTCGAATCGAGGAGCGTGTCTACAAACGGATGCTCAACACACCAAAGAACGGCAAGACTCGCGAGGGCGCGATTTCAGATGGAACACTCAAACTGTTGGACGAGTGGTTTCCTCTGGCGTTAGACCCGGGCGGGGAAGGCTTCATCTTTCCATCCGAGAAGATCGTTACTCCCCTCTCCTTAGACAATCTCTGGAGGCGGAGCATGTCTCCGAAGTTGGAGCCGCTAGGACTTTCGTGGGCGACTTTCCAGGTGCTCAGAAAAACCAACGCCAGCCTGTCAAAGAAGGCGGGTGTCGATCCGAAAGTTGCCTCCGACCAGAGGGGCCACGGAATCGGCGTCAGCCTGGAGGTCTACACAACTTCCGACTTGGAGCAGAAGCGAGCAGCGATCAAAAAGCTCGAAGCCGCAGTGTTTCGAAAACTACAACCCGAGGCCCAGGCCGCAGCAAGTCGGCCTTAATGGAGTAAACGGAATAACGAGGAATCGGTGGGTTTTCCTAAGTTGTTGAAATGTTGGAGCGGGAGACCGGGTTCGAACCGGCGACGTCCAGCTTGGGGAACTGGCCTTCGAAACAGTAATTGAACAACTCGTGCCCGGGCCGGAAACATTCCCAGCAACGCCGAAAGGCAATCAGGAAACTCTTCGGAAATCCAGCCGCCAAACGCTTCACTGGGACGCAATCACAAATCACGTGTAAAAGATCTTTATTTCTCTATTGGTCTCAATCGCTTAGCGAAAACTTCCAGCTCTCCGCAAATCGCTCGTGCTAAAAATTGTTCAGGCGAACGTGAAATCGCCACAGGCGCGACTTTGCTCGCGAAAGAGGAAAATGATGAAAAACAACATGCTTAATAACGCAACAATCCACGGCGAAATCCTTGGCCTACCCAAGAGCAACCCAAGCGCGAACAACTCATTCCAGGTCAATCATCTGGCCTGTGGAAAAAACCGGTTTCTTGGGTTCCCGGGTTAGTTCTTGATTCTTGGGTTCGTCTTCGCTAACTGATTGAAAAGAAAGGTTCGCAACCTGAAGGGGAGGGCAGGGAACCCAAGCGGGGCAGGCAACTGCCTGACCAGCTTCACGCAAGTTAACGGCGGAAACCACCGCGAGAGTAGCCTCGGCCATAGTAACCGCCGTTCCGCGGGCCAACATAGATTCCAACCGACGGGCCGTAGTAATACGGGCTGTATCCGTAATAGTAAGGATCATAGCCGGGGCCATAGTAAGCGGGTGGCGGAGGCGGTGCGCCGGCATCCGAGCGCTGATACATGCTCGGCGGTGGGCGCGACGCCGGCTGACGGCCATAATCCGCATCGCCTGCAAACCGGAACGCCTGCGGAGCGCGATCGGTCGAAATGGTCACCGGAGCCTCAATGCGGAACGTCATCACCGATTCCGGATAAACCACCGTCGGCTGCCCGCGAGTCAGCAGTACGCCGGCCAAGCCAACCGCTGCACCGGCTCCCGCGCCGATCGCTGCGCCACGTCCCCAGTCAGCAGCGGCGCCTACCGCGGCGCCAGTTGCCGTGGTGCCTGCGACGGCTCCAACGTCACGGCCGACCGATGTATCGCCATTGCGGGCCAACATCTGCGACCGAACGGAAACCTGCTGGCCATCGGCCAAAGTGAGGTCGGTGAGCTCAAGGCTCAGCTTCGAAGTGCCTTGCACGCGGCCGGCCTTCTGTGCGTCAACCACGCGCCCGGCGATGGTCTGGCCGCGCATCGCGACCACCACGCCATCCACGACCAGAGGACGTTCTAGCGTGGCCGTGAAGCTGTCACCGGCCCGGTTGCGGTCCGAAGACAGCATCTCGTTGGTGCGCACCGTGATGAAGGTGCCTGGGCGAAGCGTTAGCTGCGGCGGTACGGAATAGTCGCGCTGCGGCGAGGCCTGCGGAGCGTCGGGCTCATTCGAGCGGGAGTCGTTGTTCACCTGGCGGCCCGGGGTCGGATCGCCGAACTTGCGCCAGCCGCCGTTGTTCACAGGAGGTTGGTCTTGGGCCAGCGCCAGGCCGGCAAACGCGATAAGTGCCACCGAAGCGCCGCGTAAGAGTTGTTTCGAGATCGTTTTCATATGGAATCCTCGTCTAAGTCGACGCAGATTCTTATGCACGTGTTTCACCGAAGTGTAATTTGTTGATTCTGTTAACTCTTTTGGTTGCAACAGATGGCCGGAATTCACCAGGGTGGTGGATTTCGGCCACCGATGTGGGGCAGGTTGGTAACCTGCGGCCGAGTGGCACTCGGCCTTTTTTGTTTTGTCCGTTAAGCCAGAATCTGCTTCACCAGCTCGCCATGAACATCGGTCAGCCGGAAATGCCGGCCCTGGAATTTATAGGTCAGCCGCTTATGATCGATGCCCAGGCAGTGCAGAATGGTCGCCTGCATGTCGTGCACATGCACCGGATCGGAGACGATGTTGTAGCTGTAATCGTCGGTCTCGCCGAGCACGGTGCCGGGCTTCATGCCGCCGCCGGCGAACCACATGGTGAAGCAGCGCGGATGGTGATCGCGGCCGTAGTTGGTTTCGGTGAGCTTGCCCTGGCAGTAGACGGTGCGTCCGAACTCGCCGCCCCACACGATCAGCGTATCGTCGAGCAGTCCGCGCTGCTTCAAGTCGATGACCAGCGCGGCTGAGGCCTGGTCAGTGCCTTTGCATTGCATCGCGATGTGCGAGGGCAGTTCCGCATGCTGATCCCAGCCGCGGTGATAGAGCTGGATGAAGCGCACGTTGCGCTCGGCCATGCGCCGGGCGAGCAGGCAGTTGGCGGCGTAGGTGCCGGGCTTACGTGCATCGGGCCCGTAAAGCTGGAAGGTGCTTTCGGGCTCCTTCGAAAGGTCCATCAGCTCCGGCACGGAGGTCTGCATGCGATACGCCATCTCATATTGCGAGATGCGGGTCTCAATCTCCGGATCGCCGTAGGCTTCGGAGCGCATCTTATCGAGCTTGGAGATGGCGTCGAGCATAGTGCGGCGTGTGGATCGATCGATGCCCGCCGGGTCGGACAGATAAAGGACAGGGTCGCCGCTGGAGCGGAACTTCACGCCCTGATGCGTGGACGGCAGAAAGCCGCTGCCCCACAGTCGCGAAAACAAGGGTTGGTCGTTGTTCGGCGTGTTCGATTGCGAAAGCAGCACCACGAACGCAGGCATGTTGGCGTTCTCGCTGCCCAGGCCGTAGCTGACCCACGCGCCCAGGCTGGGCCGGCCGGGAATCTGGCTGCCGCTTTGGATGAATGTGATGGCCGGGTCGTGATTGATGGCGTCGGTATTCATCGTCTTCACGATGGTCAGGTCGTCCACGATCTTAGCCGTGTGCGGGATGAGTTCGCTGGCCCACGTGCCGGACTTGCCATACTGTTTGAACTTGAACAGCGAACTAGCCACGGGCAGGGAACTCTGGCCGCTGGTCATACCGGTGATGCGCTGGCCACGGCGGACGGAATCGGGCAGTTCTGTGGCCTGGAACTTCTTGAGCTGCGGCTTGTAGTCGAACAGATCGAGTTGCGACGGGCCGCCCGATTGGTGCAGATAGATGACGCGCTTTGCTTTCGGCGCGAAATTGGGGAAGCCATCGAGGCCGCCCGCGCGCGGTGCGGCATCAAGAAGCGAGCCTAGCGCCATGGCGCCGATGCCGGTGGCAGTGCGGCCGAAAAGCTGGCGGCGTGTGAGGGCCAATCGCATTAGGTATTCGTAGTTCATGGCGTCTACTCTTTCGTTATTGTTTCGTCAAGGTTCAGGATCACGCTGGCCAAGGTGGTCCAGGCGGCCAGTTCGGTGGGGTTGAGCTTGGCGTCGGGCTTCGAATCGCCGATGTGGATCACCTTTTCGGTGGCGGTCTTCTGATGCAGGATCTCGCGCAGCACGGCCGCTTCGCGCGGTGCGGGCTTGCGAGCAGTGGCGCGTTCGAAGGCGTAATTGATCCGCTGCGTTTCGTCTTTGCCGCCTTCCTTCATGGTGCGCTCGGCCAGCACGCGGGCGGCCTCGACGTATGTAGGGTCGTTCATCAGCACCAGCGCCTGCAGCGGCGTGTTAGTCATCAGTCGGCGGGCGGTGCATTTTTCGCGGTCCGGCGCGTCGAAGGTGTTCAAGCCCGGAGGCGGCATGGTCCGCTTCCAGAAGGTGTACATGCTGCGCCGGTACAGCTTGTCTCCGGTATCGGGCGTGTACGACTGCGCTGAGAACTCCGCGCCGAATGCGATGTCTTCCCAGATGCCGGCGGGCTGGTAAGGGAACACGCTTGGGCCGCCCATCTGCTGATTGAGCAGGCCGCTGACCGCGAGGGCATTGTCGCGCACCATTTCGGCGGGCAGGCGGAAGCGCGACATACGGGCCACGAGCCGGTTTTCCGGGTCGCGTTCGTGCAACGCGGGCGTGACTTTCGATGACTGCCGATACGCTGCCGAGGTGACGATGAGGCGCTGCATGGCGCGCACGTCCCAGCCGGTGCGGACGAATTCGGTGGCCAGCCAGTCGAGCAGTTCAGCGTGCGATGGGGCCTCGCCTTGGGAGCCGAAATCTTCGGCGGTTTTGACGATGCCAGTGCCGAAATAGAGCTGCCAGTAGCGGTTCACTGCCACGCGGGCGGTCAGCGGATGCGATGGGTCGATCAGCCATTGCGCCAGGCCCAAGCGGTTGCGCGGTGCGTCCTTCGGCATCGGCGGCAGCATCGACGGGACTTCGGCGGTGACCTTTTCGGTCTTGTTGCGATAGTCGCCGCGATTGAGGATGAAGCTGTCGCGGCGCTTGCCGGTCATGTCCTCCATCACCATCACGGAGGGGACTTGCTTCTCAACGCGGTCGCGCTGTTCGCGCAGAGACTTCAGCTCTTTGTAAGTGGCGCGGTAATCGGGAGCCGCGGCATAGGTCATGTAGTAATCGCGGATGCGGTCCTTCTGATCTTTGGTCCGCTTGGCGCTGGCGGTGAGAATGGAGCGGACCGGTTCGTCGACGGCCAGCACGTGAATCTGTTCCGGCGTGAGTTGAGCGGTGAAGATGCGCAGATCGTCGAGCGTGCCGCGGAACGGGCGCAACGCTTTCTGGTTGCCCACTTCGAGATTGGCGGTGTTGCGGATGGAGCCTTTCAGCGAGTCATGTAACACGTCCACTTCAACCGGCTTACCGTTGAGGTAGAGCTGCAAGCCGCTGGCCTTGCCGGAGCCGTCGTAGTTGAGCGTGACCTGATACCAGTCGCGATAGATGAAATGCTCTTTGGTGCGGATCTCGATGGCGCTGGCCGGCCATTGATTGATCAAGCGGATGACCATGTGCGAGCCGCGCTTCAGGCCGGGCAGTGTGACCGATTCGTCGAATTCAATCTCGTAGCCGCGGCGGGCTTGCTTCGCGTCGGACTTCTGCAGGAAGTTGATGTCGTCTTTGTCGCGCCCACCGGTGAGGCGCATCCACATGGCGAGTGAAAACTTGTCGTTGGTGTCGAAGTCGCCCACGCCCGGGAACGCCAGTTGCGATTTGCCGGCGAACTCGGCGGCTTTACCGATGATGGCCAGCGGATAGGTTGGCTCATCGCCGGTCAGCTTGGCGTGGCGATAGTTGCCGGACGTGTCGGCGGTGTTGCCGTCCAGTTCGTAGTGAGCGGCCAGTGCGGCGCGCGGCGGCGCGGGCATCTTTGCGAGTTGCTGCTTCTCCCAGTTGATCTGCCGGATGGCCAGCATCTCTTCAGGCAGCGAGCGCGCGGCGATCTGCTGTTTCAGTTCGTCGAGATGCCGTTGCTGCGCGTCGTCCGGCAGCGGCAGCATCGGCTCGGCGTTGCCCTTCTGGCCATCCAGGCCCTTCTCGGGCAGCGTATTGAAGAAGGCGAAGAACGAGTAGAAATCTTTCTGGCGGATGGGGTCGTACTTGTGATCGTGGCAGCGCGCGCAGCCGATGGTCATGCCCATCCACACATTGGCGGTGGTTTCCAGCCGATCGATGACGTACTCGGTTTGATACTCTTCGGCGATGGCGCCACCTTCGAAGTTGATCATGTGGTTGCGGTTGAAACCGGTGGCCACAAGTTGGCCGCGCGTGGGCTTTGGCAGCAGGTCGCCGGCGATCTGTTCCAGCGTGAAGCGGTTGAACGGCATGTTATCGTTGAACGCTTTGATCACCCAGTCGCGCCACGGCCACATATCGCGGTGCGAATCGATGTGGTAGCCGTGCGTATCGGCGTAGCGGGCGAGGTCGAGCCACTGCATGGTCATGCGCTCGCCGTAGTGCGGCGAGTGGAGCAGTTTGTCGACGCGCTTTTCATAGGCGTTAGGCGTTTTATCGGCAATGAATTCGGCCACTTCAGCTGGTGTAGGCGGAAGGCCTGTTAAGTCAAAGGTCACGCGGCGCAGCAGGGTGGCTCTGTCGGTTTCGGGCGAGGGCTTGAGGCCTTCTTTGTCCAGGCGGGCGAGGATGAAGTTGTCGATGGCGTTCTTCGGCCACGCGCGGTTTGAGACCGCAGGCAGTTCAGGGCGCTTGGGCGGCGCGTAGGACCAATGCGTTTCCCACTTCGCGCCTTGATCGATCCAATGCTTGATGGCCTCGATCTGCTTTTCGTTGAGGTTCTTGCCGGTGGCGACGGGCGGCATGCGCATCGCTTTCTTTTCGGAAGTGAGACGCTGCAGAAGCTTGCTGTGGCCGCTATCGCCGGGCGCGATGACGCTCATCGCACCGTCTTTGGTGTCGAGCCGCAACTTCGCCATGCGGTTCTTTTCGTCCGGCCCGTGGCAGGAAAAGCAGTTGTCGGAAAGCAGCGGTCGTATCTCGCGATTGAAGTCCACCGCAGGCGCGGCGGCTGCGGGGAGAGCCAACAAAATCAGGCTGCGGACAATGTTTCGGCTTAGCATGGCGATCCTATGAAAGTATCATAGATGGAGATCATGATGACGGGTTTCATTACCTTATTCGTTGTTTGCGCGGCGGCAATTTGGATTTTGCTGCGACGAAGTAAGCCGAAGGCCAGCCCGGTTCTGCTGCCGCAGAGCTTCGTCGTTTTCGATCTGGAGACCACCGGGCTGCATGCTTCAAAGCACGAGATTATTGAGATAGGCGCGGTGCGGGTGGACGCGGCTGCAGGGACCGAAGAGCATTTTCAAATGCTGGTGAAGCCGCGCAAGAAAATCCCCAAGAAGATTCGCGAGCTCACTGGTATTACGCAGCAAATGGTGGATCGCGACGGGGTGGCGCTGGAGAAGGCGATGGCGGAGTTTACCGCGTTCATCGAAGACCTGCCTTTGGTGGCCTTCAATGCCGAATTCGATATGGCGTTTTTGAACCGCGCCTCGGGTGGGGTTAACAACCGATCGATCTGCGCGCTGGAGATGTCGCGGCGGGCCTGGCCGGGGCTGAATAGCTACAAGCTGGTGGCTTTATCAAAGGCTCGGAATTTGGCGATGGACGACAATCATCGAGCGTTGGGAGACAGCCGGCGGACGTTGGTGGTTTATCGTGACGCGGTGGCGGCTCTTGGGGCCGTATTACAATAGAAGTTAATGCGCACTTTCCTTGCGGCTGCATTCCTGGTGGCCGGGCTCAATCTTTTCGCCGATGACGAGATGACGCGTGCCCAGCAGAATTTCGCCCGCATTCAAGCCATGGTCGACTCCGGCGCATTGCCGCGTGCGCGATTGGCCGATGCGCAAGAGGCTGTGGAAGCGGCCACCGACAACGCCATTCTAAAGAAAACGCTTTTCGGTTCCATCAGTATCGAAGAACTGAGCGACGAACATGCGGCGGAAATGACGGCTGCTGCCCGGCGCCAATGTGTGCGGCTGAAGAAGAAAGTCGAAGCGCAGATCAAGCTGGTTGATGAAGGCGTGCTGGCTCGTTCTGCGGTGCGACCCGCGGAAGATGATCTGTCGCAGGCCGAAGCTACCCTCCGGTTGGCCGAGCAGCGCTCGCGGTTGTTTTCGGAACTGATGGAGATGGCGCGCGCGGAGCAGGAATCCGCCCCCGCTGCCGCGGAGTTGGCAGTTCCAGAGCGCCCGGCCAAGGCCGCGGAACGCTACGACGGCAACGGCGTCTTCAAGCCGGAAGACTTCAAGGCCATCGTAATCGCCTACGAAAAACAGTTCGATAAGCCGCTGCCCGTAAGCGCCAGGGGCGAAACGGAAGTGCACCGGTCGATGGGCTTTGACCATCGCGGGCGTGTTGATGTGGCACTGAATCCGGATCAACAGGAGGGCGTGTGGTTGCGCCATTACCTGGAGCATGAGAAAATTCCTTATTTCGCATTCCGCCGCTTTATTCCGGGCAAGGCAACGGCGGCGCACATTCACATCGGTCCGCCCAGTCTGCCGTTAAAGACCGCGGACTAGGCCAGGATCGCTATTCATATGTCCCAAAATAACCTACGGGTACTCATCTCTTCAGAGCAGATACAGGCGCGCATCGTCGAACTGGGCGCGCAGATTGATAAGGATTATCCGGAAGGGCCAATCTATCTCATCGGCATTCTGAAAGGCGCTTACGTTTTTCTGGCGGACCTTTCGCGCGCCATCAAGCGCTCCACGCGGATTGAGTTTATGGCCATTTCGAGTTACGGACGCGGCAAGACCAGTTCTGGCGAAGTGAAGGTCGTGAAAGATCTGGATACGGTGATTGAAGGCGCCGATGTGGTGATTGTGGAAGACATTGTCGACAGCGGCGTGACGCTGACATACCTGACACAACTGCTGCAGCAACGCCGGCCGCGTTCGATCCGTATTGCGGCACTGCTCGATAAGCCGGAGCGCCGTTTGCGGCCAGTTGAAGTTGCCTATGTGGGATTTCAGATTCCGGATGAGTTTGTGGTGGGGTATGGTTTGGACTATGCCGACGATTACCGGAACCTGCCGGACGTTTGCATTTTAGAACAGAGTTAGAAAGGGCAGATTAGCCGGAAGGGCGAGTGGCACTCGCCCGCAGATTGCCAATCTGCCCTACGTTTTTTACACTTTTGGCTTAGGCGCGGGGAGATCCTTCGCCTCGCACATGGACTGCCAGCCCTGGCGTGCGTGCGTGCCGTCGCAGAACGGCTTGTTGTCGGAAAGTCCGCAGCGGCACAGGCCGACTGCCGTCCTTCCACCCAAACCGTACTCTTTTCCATTAGCATCGACAATTGTGATGTCGCCTTCCACGCGAAGTGGACCGTTGTTGAAGACAGTAACTTTCATTCTTATCAAATGGTACCAGCAAAGTCGCCCCAGTTATAATGGTGCTTATGCTTCGCTGGCTCATTGCGCTTCCGCTGTTTCTTGCGAGCGGACGTGCGCAAACGCCGGTCTCCACTGCTAGACCGGAAACCGTTCAATTGGGCCGGATTCGTGCGCGGGCGATTCAGAATCTGAACCGGCTCCCGAACTATACCTGCCGCGAGACCATCGAGCGCTCCAGGCGCCAGCCGCCATCGAATCGCTTCCAGACGGTGGACACCGTGCGACTGGAAGTGGCGCTGGTAAAAGGCAAGGAGCTGTTCGGTTGGCCTGGGGCGGAGACTTTCGAGGAAGGCGACATTGGCGAAATGGTGAAGGGTGGCGCCATCGGCAATGGCAACTTCGCCAATCATGCGAGGTCCATCTTCATGAGCTCGATCGCGAAGTTTACTTATGTGGGAGACTCGACGCTGGACGGGCGTCCGGCCGTCAAGTGGGATTTCCGCGTGCCGGAAAAAACCAGCCGCTACATGCTGCGCATCGGCGACGAGCAGGGTTTCGCCGGTTATCACGGTTCGCTGTGGGCGGACCCGAAGACATTTGACCTGATGCGGCTGGAAGTGATCGCCGACGAGATTCCCGCGAATGTGCCGTTGAAGCAGGCGAGCGACCGCATGGACTACGGAGTGGTGAACATTGGCAGTATGGATTTTCTTTTGCCGAAGGGGTCAATCATGACGTTGACCGATGCCAAAGGCAATGAGAGCAGAAACCACACTTCGTTCACCAACTGCCGGCAATACGGCACGGAATCCACCATCTCGTTTGAGGATGCAGGCTTGGACGCGCTGCCATCCATCGATCCCGCCAAGCCCTTGGAGCCGATCTCGGTGCCGGCGGGCGTGATGATCATGATGGTGCTCGATAATGAAATCATGAGCGATAAGGCAGCCGTGGGCGACGCTGTCACCGCTACGGCATCGGTGGGCGTAAAGAAAGGCAAGACTCAGGTGATTCCGAAGGGGGCGAAGTTTAAGGGGCGCATCACCTTGCTGACTCGCAACGGGAACGACTATTTATTTAGCTTCGAATTCACGCGCATAGAATTCGAAGGAAGGCACGGTCCGTTCAATGCGCGATTGATGGATTTGGGGAGTATCGTGGACCGCTCGCCGCCTGGGGTGCGGGCGAGCCGATATCTTAACACAGAGTTCCGCATCCTTTTAGGTAAAGATGGCAAGCAATTACACCCCGCAATGGTTTACGTTAGAGGTAGCAGGCTTCAGATCGCTAAAGGGCTGCGCATCATCATGCAGACGGAGCCGGCAGGGAAGTAGGAGTTACCAGTGATACAATTCGAGCTCGAAACAGACAAAACTCTTTTTGAAGATTCATTCCGGTTTGCACAGAAGCAGGTAAAGCGCACCGTTGAGAAGCACCCCGATTTTTATCCCATGTACACGACGGCTGGGAAGTGGAAGCATGAAGGGCCGGCGTGGACGCACTGGTGCGATGGCTTCTTTCCTGGGATGATGTGGATCTTCCACAAGAATCTTGCCGCCAACGGCGGTGAGAATGTCGAGTTCTGGCTGAAGAACGCCATTCGCTATACCAAGCCACTGGAGCCGCGGCAGCATGACCGCGACGTGCATGACCTGGGTTTCCTGTTTCTTTCCACCTACTATCGCTGGTATCAGGTGGAGCGCGATCCAGCCCTGAATGACGTGCTGGTGCAAGCCGGGCGCACGCTCGCCATGCGCTTCCGCGAAAAGGGGCAGTATCTGCGTTCCTTCGTCGCGGATAATTCTCTGTTCATCGACATCATGATGAACGTCGGCATTATCCTCTACGCTGCGCGAGAGACTGGGGACAAGATGTTGCGTGAGATTGCCATCCGCCACTCGCTTACCACTCGCCGCGTGCTGGTGCGTGGCGATGGTTCTACCGCGCATGAAGGCTTGTTCGATCTGGAATCAGGCGAGTTTCTCAAACAGACTACGCATCAGGGTTTCCGCGGCGATTCCTGCTGGTCGCGCGGGCTGGCCTGGTCGCTGTATGGTTTCGGAACCTGCTATGAATATAGCCGCGATCCGCGTTTTCTGGAGACGGCGGAAGCATGCGCTGACTACTACATCACCTACTCGCCTGCAAACGGCGTTCCGCCATGGGACTACAATGCTCCCGCGGAAAGCCGCAAGCTGCTCGATACGTCAGCCGGGGCCATTGCAGCCTCTGGTCTGTTGCGGCTTTCGCGCCTGCTGCAGGATCCGGTGAAGGCGCACTTCTACTGGACGACAGGCGTCCGCATCATGCGCACTTTGTGCCAGGAGCACTTGGCCACCAAGGACAAGAACTGGGAAGGCATCCTGAAGGGCGGCGTTTATCATATCCACAAGAACCTGGGTGTGAATGAATCCGTGATGTGGGGTGAATATTTCTTCGTTGAGGCATTGGCACATATTCTCCGTCAATGACATGATACAGATGATCGATTGGAGTAAAATCGAATTGCGATGAGTATGCTCTCACAAAGATTGTCGTTACGAGTCGCGCAGAAGCAGATCCTCACCCCTGGGCTCGTCCAGATGGTGACCGTGCTACAGCTGAACCGGCTGGAGCTGCGGGAGATGATCAATCAGGAGATCTCGCAGAACCCTGTGTTGGACGAATCACAGGACGGCATGGATGAACTGACGCCCGAAGAGGTTCAGGCGGTGCTCGAAGCCGAGCGCGTGTCTGACCCTTCGGACAAGGCGCTTCTCGAAGCTCTGGCCGGCCCGGCTGAAACCGTGGAAGCCGAAGATTCAATGCCGGTGGACGCCGATCTGCCGGTGGAGGTGAAGCCTGCCACCGATCCGTTCGATGAGATCGACTTCGACACTTCGTTCCAGGACTATCTGGACCCGGGGTATAAGAGCCCGGCCAGCGAGTCGGTGGATAAACCTTCGTGGGAGACGTTTGTCTCTTCGCCGGTCACGCTGCCCGACCATTTGCAGTCGCAGCTGAGTCTAGTGGTGTTACCCGATGGGGTGCGCGACGCGGCCGATACGATCATCGGTAACCTTGACGAGAACGGCTATCTGCCGATCGGACTGGAAGAGGTAGCGGCGTCTGGCATTCATCCGATGGCTGACGTGGAGGCTGCGCTCGAAGCCGTTCAGGCGCTGGATCCGGCGGGTGTGGGCGCGCGCGACGTGCGCGAGTGCCTGCTTTTGCAGATCGCCAGCCGCAACGGCCGCGGCGGCGTGGCTTGGCAAATTATCGCCGACCACATGCGGCTGCTGGAAAGCCGGCAGTGGAAAGAATTGGGCAAGTCGCTGAACCGGCCCATCGAGCATATCCAGATCGCCGTTGAGGTAATCAAGCATCTGGACCCGCGCCCTGGTTTGCGGTATTCGGGCCCACCGGCGCGCGCAATTGAGCCGGACGTTTACATTTTCAAGGAAGGCGATTCGTGGTTCATCGAACTGAACGACGACGATCTGCCGCAGCTGCGGCTCAACCGGCAGTATCTCAATATGCTGGACCGGACGAAAGAGCCGGATAAAGAGATCCGCAACTATGTGAAAGAGCGCTTTGCCAGCGCTTCTCTGCTCATTAAAAACATCGAACAGCGCAAGCAGACCATCCTGAAGGTTTGCCACACCATTGTCCGCCGTCAGACGGAATTTCTCGACCACGGAATTGATCATTTACTGCCGATGATGATCAAGGAAGTTGCCGAAGAGATTGGTGTGCATCCATCAACGGTGAGCCGCGCTGTCGCCGCCAAGTACGCCCATACTCCGCAGGGCGTGTTTGAGCTCCGCTACTTCTTCTCCGAGGCTGTACAAGGGCCTTCGGGAGGATCGACTCCGCTGCTGTTGTTGAAGCGGATGGTTAAGAAGATGATCGATGAGGAGGATAAGCTCCACCCTCTGACGGATGAACAGATCACCGCGCGCCTTCAGGACGAAGGTATCGAGGTGACCCGCCGCACGGTGGCAAAATACCGCGAAGACCTGAAAATACCATCAACTCACCAAAGACGCCAACGCGATTAGACGCGCCGTTTCGCTACGGTGCGCCGAATGGAGAAACCATGAAAGTTAATTACACCGGTGGTATCGGAGCCCTGACTGCTCCCTTGAAAAAGAAGTTGGATGCGAGATTTATCAAGCTGGGAAAGATGCTGGATGGCAAAGGCGAAAAATCGGCTCACGTTGTGATCACCGAACAACGCCATCTGCAGCAGGCGGAGATCAAAGTCAACTTTTACGGCCACCCGCTGGTCGGAATCGTGAAGCATGCCGATCTCTTTACCGCGATCTATAGCGCTGCTGACAAGCTGGAACGGCAGCTGTTGAAGGAGAAATCCAAATACCGGGATTCTAAACGGACACCCATTGGAAAGAGCGCTCCAGCGCCTCTGGCTAAGGTTGCGAAGAAGGCTGCGGCGAAGGCTGCCGCCGAATCCCCCAAGCCGACGGCAAAGGCTGCTAAAAAGGCCGCTGCCGCCGCCAAGCCCAAGCCAAAGGTTTACAAGCTCAACCATCGCGAAGACCGTAAGCCGATGACGCTGGAAGAGGCCATGATGAATGCTGCCGACGGCCAGGATTACGTGGTCTATCAGGATGCTACGACGGACAGGACCTCGGTGCTGGTGCGGCGGCCTGACGGGCATTTCGATTTGATTGAGTCGTAAATAAGTTGAACCTAGGGTCCGGCCCCACCGGTTGCTTTTTCGGAAATTAGTGTGGGGTCTGTTACAATGTGGCCTGACGGTGAAAGGTCAGGCCACATGGCAAAGAAAACTTCCACTACCGCTAAACCTGCG
Organism: uncultured Acidobacteriia bacterium; assembly: GCA_903881085.1. GTDB lineage: Bacteria > Acidobacteriota > Terriglobia > Bryobacterales > Bryobacteraceae > CAIRSA01. The sequence goes on along the minus strand of CAIRSA010000577.1, from coordinate 93,079 downwards.
CAATCCGAGCTCGTCATAATCACTGGAATGAGCGGATCGGGCAAGGCTACCGTTTTGCGAGCCCTTGAGGATCTGGGCTACTACTCTGTTGATAATCTTCCCATAGAGCTGATTCCAAAATTCGCTGAACTCATTGGCGATTCGCCGCACGTCAGCGGCGCGGCGCTGGTGATTGACATTCGCGAAGGGCAGTCGCTGAGCCGCTTTCCCAAGATGTTCCAGGAAATCAAAACCAAGGTTCGGACGCGGCTGGTCTTTCTGGAAGCAGATGACGCCACGCTTATCCGGCGCTATAGCGAAACGCGGCGGCCACATCCTATGGGAGCGGAAAACTCCGTCGCGCGCAGCGTGAAGGGTGAACGCAAACGGCTGGAGCCAATCCGCGAGATCGCTGATTTGATTCTCAACACCTCGAAGTACAACGTGCACGAGTTGCGTGAGGTGATTGGGGAAAAATTTAGCGGCAGCGGCCATGGAAAGCTGCTGATCTCTGTGATGAGTTTTGGATTTCGCCATGGCGTGCCGAATGACAGCGATTTGGTTTTCGACGTGCGGTTTCTGCCCAATCCCAACTACATTCCGGAGTATAAGCCGCATACGGGGAAGCATCCTGCGGTGGCGCGCTACATACGCTCGTTCCCGCAGACCAAGGAGTTTCTGGACCGTATTTCAGACCTGCTGGTTTATCTGCTGCCGCATTATATCCAGGAGGGCAAGAGTTATCTGACGATTGCCTTCGGGTGCACGGGCGGGCATCACCGGTCGGTGATGATTGCGGAGGATGTGCGGAAGCGGCTGATGCGCGCGGGGTACGCGGTGAAGGGTTCGCATCGGGATATTAAGAAGGGGTAGGGTTGGATCAGTTGATTACCCGCTTCCATTCTGCTTTGGGCGAATGGAAATTTGCAGGCCGGCGAAGCATTTCAGTTCGAGAACGAGTGAGCCTTCCACCGGAAGATCGGCAAATTACTCGCCGGAGTTCTGGCCGTTGTAGTTGACCGAAACTGGAGGTTGGCTGACCGCGCGAAGGCCTCGACTCTGCAGTACAATCATCAAGGCTCGCTCGTAGACTTTTTCCAGGAACCCTGGACCAAGGGTGTTTGAGCCCTCAATGATTTCCCCAATCACTTTTTCTGTAAGTTCTGTGTCCATCTGGGTTTATCCGTGGTTGATTTCTTGGCGCTCGTTTCGGGTTGGTATTCTCAAAGAAATTAACCACGGATGAACAAAGATGGACACAGATGAACACAAACTCTGGGGTGGCCGAATTACAGCCGATGGCCAGATGCAGGGCGGGGGGCGCGATGCTTTTGAATAATTCTGGCCAAGGACCGTAGCGCTTCATTCGCCGCGGCGGAACTTGGGAATGCCGCCGCTACATCCGGATCCAGCACTACCACAACGCTTCCGGCCGTGTACCTGGACGCGTACTTGTTGGGAGCACTGCTCTTAAAATCATACTCCGGAAGAATCTCGTCGGGGTCGATCTGGCCGGGAACGGTTTCTTTAGTTGATGACTTCTTCATAGTCTGCCCTCTCATAGCTTGTGGCCTTTCGTGCGCTGATGATGCGAATGACGTCGTTCCGATCTACATACATTACCGCGAGCAGTCTGTGGTCATCTGAATGTCCTAAGAGAACAAATCGTTCCTCCACATCTGAGTGGCGCAGATCAGCCTTGATTTTTCCCAATGGATCGCCGAAGACAGTCACCGCTTCCTCGAACGCCACTTTGTGTTTAGCGAGATTTGCCGCAGCTTTTCGCGGATCCCACTCGAACTCCAGTGCCAAGCTTTATTATACTCTCAGGCCGGGAATATCCACTCAACTCGGGCGAGAGGGCGACGGGTGGATTTGGCGGGATGGCCGCGGCACACTGTCGAGCAGGCCATTTGCCAATGTCGTTACGCTCTGCTCGTAGACTCAACCTGAAGGCTAAGATAGTTACCAACAAATACTCGATCCACTGACGGGCGAAATATCGTCAGGGCCATGGGGTATATTGTTAAATAGCATCGGTGCGAAAATGAAACTACGGCCAGAAATTCTCGCTTTTATTCTCTACCTAGGTCCTGCTCATGCAGTTATGTATTCCCAGGATACACGAACAGTATCTGAGCCTGTAATACCGCCAGTTTGCACCGTTTTGAAGGCCCAATTGAGTTCGGGCCCCACTGGCTTGCCGATAGAAAGCGAATCACTCCTGGACACTGGTCGCGTGCAAGCGGCATTGGACGCGTGTCCGAATGGCCAGGCTGTTGAACTAAGATCCGATCAACAAAACAATGCTTTCCTCTTAAGTCCAATTGTGATCAAAAAATCAGTCGTGCTTCTCGTCGATGAAGACGTCATCGTATTTGGCTCCCGCAATCCAAGGGACTATGATGCGGATTCACGACTTGCCTGTGGGACCTTGGCAGCAACAAATACAGGATGCCTGCCGCTGATTCAGGCTTACCATGCCGACAAGGCCGGTCTGATGGGATTTGGCGTCATCGATGGACGCGGACATTTGCCAATGCTCATCAACGGAAAACCCGCTGACATGAGCTGGTGGGACCTGGCGGCAAAAGCGCAAACGTTATCGCTCAATCAGAATTGCCCCAAGCTCGTTCAGCTTTGGGTGGATACGAATTTTACAGTGTATAAGATCACCCTGAAAAACTCGCCATTCTTTCATTTGGAGTCGCTGGGTGGGTCAGGCTTAACGGTTTGGGGGCTCAAGGTCATCGCGCCTTACGATGCGAGGAACACCGATGCCGTTGATCTCATCTACACCACCAATGTGACTGTTACGAATTCCTTTCTCAGCGAAGGCGATGATAACATCGCCGTCGGGGGAAGCAGTCCCGGTGCATCGAACATAACGGTGGTGGATTCCCACTTTGGAGATGGGCACGGCGCGTCAATCGGTAACTACGCGCAAAAGGGAATCAATAATGTACTGTTTGATCGAATCTCTTTTTCAGGAGATACCGCAAATGCCAACCAGATAGGAATCCGGATCAAGAGCGATGTCAGCACCGGCGGCTTGGTGAACAATATAACGTACCAGAATGTCTGCATGCAGAATGTGAGAAGCGCAATTGTAGTGGATCCGTTCTATAACCGGACCGCGACTGGCAGTTCATTGCCTGAGTTTCGTAACATTGTTTTGAAGAACATTCATGCAACCACAGAGGGAATCGTTAAAATACAAGGCCACGATGCCGCGGTTCCAACATCCATAACCCTAAATAATGTGCAGATCGATGGCGTCAGAAGCACGGATGTAACAACGCAATATACCAAATTCGAGCTTGGTCCTGATCCAGTCAATCTTGCCTCAATGCTGACAGGTACGGGTAATTCCATCAACAATGCAATCAGCTCGAAAAACCCTCCCTACGATTGTCCGCCTGCTGCATTCCCGAAGGTAATTGGCGAGTTGATTCCCGCACTGCAGACTCTTTCTTTCTCCCAGGACATCACGGTCAAGGCGCAACTATTTCCCGCAAAAGCCCTGCCATATGCAACCTACCAAACGAATCTGAAGCGGAATCCCAGCGCAACTCTTGACCTTCCGGCCCCGACAGGAACAATTACGATTTTGGATGGTCTAACTGCTGTTGGTACCTTCAAATTGAACGGTGGACGCCTGTTCAGCATTCCCCTGTCTCATCTGGCCGTTGGCAAGCACACGCTCAATGCCACATATTCAGGTGATACCAATTATCCTGCGATTTCGTTTGGCAATTACACGCTGGAGGTAATTGATCATTTTCCAAGCCAAACAAGTTTGACTGTCTCCTCGGGGAACATCGTCGCAGGTGGCTCAGTGACCCTTACCGCAATGGTGACTGGCACAGCAGGCATACCAACAGGTACGGTAACATTTGCTGCCGGTGATAACCAACTGGCAACAACGACACTTGATTCAAACGGCAATGCGCAATTCAATTGGAATGTCGTTCCTGGTGGAAGCTATGTCTTAACAGCTACTTATGGAGGGAGCTCCGTCTATGCTGCCGCCGCTGGCCCCGCAGTGTCCGTTCTCGTTGTCCCGGCACGATCGACAACCACGGTCGCTCCCGATGCTCCTGTTCATATGGTTGGAGACGACCTAGTTCTAAGCGTAGTGGTTGCAGGAACAACATTAGGCCTACTAGTGCCGAGCGGAACGGTAGACTTGTTTGATGGCGTAAACAAGCTTGCTACCGTAACTTTAGATGCAACCGGCGCAGGCTCCTACACCACAAACACCTTGGACTTGGGTATACATTCCATTACGTGCTTATACTCCGGTGACGCCACTTTTGTGTCTTCTAGCTCGGAAGTCGCGACGGCTGAGATCGTTGATCAGCCAGCCAGTTCCGCCGCCAGCCACTCGATTCAGCGGCCTAAGCGTATAATCTTAGAGAAACTTCAACTGAGGCATAAGCTTTAGCATGCTTGAAACTTCGATTCGAGGCTATTATTGGCAACCGCTCCTCGCGTATGTTATTGCTGCAATGTCGGCAGTCATGGGGATTATCAGTATCTCGCAGGGAAACATCAAAGGCTTTCACGATTTCACTGGTGCCATTGTTTTCACAATCGTGGGTCTTCTTTTTCGCAAGCACGCTCAACGACCTTTGTTCAAGACGGGCAGTCGAAAACGCGATAGGATATCGCGCATATCCATCATCTGGGCTGTCGCGATGATCCTAGCCGCAGACTCTTTTTTTCTGCGAGGCGACACGATTGCAGGATTTGTGAGTTTGGCTTTTGCGTTTAGCTCGGTGCGCGATTGTTTTCGCTACAGCGAACCGGCAGAGCTTCCTTCGTCGATGTTCACATCGTTGAATATTAAGGCGGGCTTAAACGCAAAATAACTTGCCGGTATATGTCTCACTTCATGAGCATATCCGGGGAGATTTGTAGGGAGCTGAGCGCTTGATCGGGAAATCGCCCACTACAACTCATCGTGCAAATCGTGGGATACGTGTACCTGTCCCCGGAGAGGCGGCGTAGTTGGACGCAGGATTTTAACCGGTTAGCGCCGGGAGCCTTCGAGCACGGTGGCGCGGCGGAGTTTTTCGAGTTCGCGTTTGGCGATGGCCGACCAGGTGCTGGACGGGTCGAGTTTCAGGTATGTCTTCCAGTGCATCACTGCTTTCATGACGCTGCCTTCGGATTGATGCAGCAGGGCCAGATTGTAGTGCGCGTCGGCGTAATTGTTGCGCAGGCGCAGGGACTCTTCGTAGTGAAAGAGTGCCTGCACGCGGTCGTTGCGCTCGTCGTAGAGGTTGCCCAGATTGAAGTGCGCCAGTGCGTACTTGGGATCGGCCTCCACCGCCGCGCGGTAGGACTTTTCCGCCTTGGACCAGTCGCGCGCATGGAAGTAGATGGTTCCGAGGTTGACGTGGGCGCCGGCTGAGGCAGGGTCGAGTTCGATGGCCTTTTTGTATGCAGCGATCACTTCGTTATTTGATGCGCCTTCCTGTTCGAGGTGCAAGCCTTTTTGAAACCACTGCTCGCCTTCGGCGCGGCGTGCCTGCGTCTTTTGGGCGGTTTGGGCGGCCTTGTTTTCCTGCGGGAAGGATAGCAGGCGCTTGATCTCGGCGGCGTCGAAGTCGAGCAGCAACTGGCCCGACATGGAATCCATCTTTTGCCCGCCCAACTGCACGGCGATGCGCTTGCCGTCGACGAAAACCTTCAGGTCGGTGAGAGGGTTGCTGACGCCCTTGAGCTTGGTACGGAGCGAGGCAACGGACTTGCGAATGCGGTCTGGGGGCACCCGGCCTTCGCGCATCTTGGCCAAGGTGCGCAGGGCTACCATCTCGCCAAAGGCGTAGGTTTTCAGTTTGGGAATGAGGTCGTGCTTCTCCCAACTTCGGAGCTGCCTCTCCGTAATATTGAGTACGCGAAGGATCTCGTCCCTCGCCCAGCTCTGCTTCGAAATGACTGGCACGCGGTCTGATTTTAACACGGAGAGGCACTCCGGCATGCGGAAATCGATGCGGTTCTGTCCGGCGCATCAATCGCGCTAGAATCGGAACTGTGCCCCGACCTTCGCTCTCCGCTGAATCCGTGGAACGGATTTCCTCTTCTCTTGTTTCGGCTTGCGCGCCCAGCAATTCCAATTTCCGCCGCCAACCGGTGCATGTCGTTTATGGCGGGGCGCACCTGTTTCAGGCCGGGTCGGCGCGCAAGCTGGGCGATATTGCTATTCGCACGCTGGAAACGCATGCGGCCGCGGCGGCTGATCTGTTCCCTGCGGCGATCTATGAGCGTGTGATGGAGAAGCTGCGGCGTGAGCCGGTGGAAGATTACCGCATCGACTTCGAAGACGGTTTTGGGTCCCGCTCCGATGCGGAAGAGGACGCGCAGGCGGTGCGGGCCGCCGGCCAAATGATGGAGGGGATGGCGGCGAGTTTGCTGCCGCCGTTTCTTGGCATTCGCATCAAGGCATTGACGCCAGAATCGCATCGCCGGGCGCTGCGTACGCTGGAACTATTCCTTTCGACGTGCGACGGCAAGGTGCCGGCTGGCTTTGTGGTCACGCTGCCGAAGATCACCAGCGCCGTGCAGGTGGCCGCGCTGGCCGACGCGCTGGATGAGATGGGGGTGGATGCGGGTATTGAGCTGATGATTGAGACTCCGCAGTCGCTGGATGGGGCGCGCCTGGCCGACGCCGCGCGTGGGCGCTGCAGGGCGGCGCACTTCGGCGCTTACGATTACACGGCGTCGATTGGGATTGTTTCGGCGCATCAGGATCTGTTGCATCCTTCGTGCGACTACGCGCGCAACCGTATGCAGGAATCGTTTGGTGGAACGGACGTCTTTGTGGCTGATGGTGCTACGAACATTCTGCCGGTGGGTGAGCCCGATGTGGTTGTGCGGGCGTGGCGGTTGCACTACAAGCATATCCGGCTTGCGCTGAGTGGCGGGTTCTATCAGGGGTGGGATCTGCATCCGGCGCAGTTGCCGGTGCGTTACGCGGCGACGTACTCGTTTTTTGGCGAGGGGCTGGAGGCGGCCGGGACGCGGTTGCGGAAGTTCATGGCAGCGGCGGCCCAGGCTACGCGCAGTGGGGAGGTCTTTGACGACGCGGCTACCGGGCAGGGGTTGTTGAACTTCTTTATTCGGGCGATGAACTGCGGGGCGGTTAGTGAGGCGGAGGCGGTTGATGCGTCGGGTATTTCGGCGGAGGGGTTGCGTGGGGCCTCGTTTCAGGCGCTGATGGGGGGTAGATGGTTGGGAAAAGTGAGTTAGTGTTTGGGCCGAGTGACACTCGGCCGCAGAGTACCACTCTGCCCTACTAAGATGATTGGACTATTGCGCATTGCGGGTTCGTTGGTGGCGGTTGGCTGTGTGACGGCTGGGTGTCATCTGGTGTTCCATGTGAACGCGACTACGGCGGGTTTCCTGTATCTGCTGGCGGCGCTGGTGATCGCTACGGCTTGGGGTTTCTGGCACGCGGCGGTTGTTTCGGTGGCGGCCATGCTGAGTTTTAATTATTTCTTTCTGCCTCCGATTGGCCAGTTCACGATTGCCGATCCGCAGAACTGGGTGGCTCTGTTCACGTTTCTGGCAACATCGCTTGTGGCGAGCCATCTTTCGGAACGGCTGCGCGGACAGACCCTGGATTTGCTGAACCGGCAGCGCGAAACGGAGCAGCTTTACGCTTTGAGCCGGTCTATTCTGCTAAGCGAATCCGGTTCACCAGTGGTGCCCGGGCTGGTGCAACATCTGGCCCAGATCTTCGACTGCAATGCCGTGGCGCTGTATGATTCCACCACGAACGAATTTTTCAAAGGAGGCGCTGAGGAGGTTGCAGGCATTGAGGACAAACTACGGCAGGCTGTTACGTTGAATGACCGCAAGTTCGATCCTGAGTCGATGCTTACGGTCGGTGTGATCAATCTTGGCGGACGCCCGATCGGCAGCCTGGCGATGCGCGGGCAAGCGCTGTCTGACGGTGCTTTACAGGCGCTGTTGAACCTTTTGGCGATTGCGCTGGAGCGCGTTCGCAGCGGCGAGTTGGCGCAGCGGGCGGAGATGGCAAGGCAGCGGGAGGAGTTCAAGTCGACCCTGCTCGATGCGATTGCGCATGAATTCAAAACGCCGCTGACGTCGATCAAAGCGGCTTCCACATCAATTCTTTCCAGCGATAACGGGCTGGACGCGCAGACGCGTGAACTGACTACGATCATCGATGAAGAGGCGGACCGGCTGAGCGTGCTGGTGACGGACGCGGTGCGGATGTCGCAGATCGATGCCGGCAAGGTGCGGTTGGAGAAACGTCCGGTGGATTCGCGGCAACTACTGGCCGAACTGTTGGCGGAGTGCTCGCCGCGAGCCGAGGGCCGCGAGCTTGCGTTGCAGTTGGACCCACCGCTGCCTCACCTTGAGGTGGATCCGGAACTGATTTCACTGGCATTGCGACAGTTGTTGGAGAATGCATTCAAGTATTCGCCCGATGGTTCGCCGGTGCGGGTCCATGCGGCTATGGAAAATGATCGGTTGCTGGTGCGCGTTTCCAATCAAGGGCAGGGGATTCCAGAGAAAGAGCTGGAGCGCATCTTCGATAAGTATTATCGCATGCAGAGTTCGCGCCAGAAGACATCAGGCAGCGGGTTGGGGCTGCACATTGCACGCGAGATCATGCGCATGCACGGCGGGGATTTGTGGGCTGAGCCGGGCCGCGCCCGGGGTGCTGAGTTTTGTGCGGCAATTCCCGTCACTGGGATGGAGGGTGTGGAATGAGTTCGGGAAAGATTCTGGTGGTTGACGATGAGCCGCAGATACGCCGCGTGCTGCGCACCACTTTGACCGCGCAAGGCTATGAAGTGTTCGACGCGCGCAACGGCGAGGACGCGCTGGAGCGCATCCGTGAAGACCGCTTCGATCTGATCCTTTTGGATGTGAATATGCCAGGTATGGGTGGTCTGGAGACGTGCCGCCAGATCCGCGCCACTTCAGAGGCAGCCATCATCATGCTGTCCGTGCGCAATACGGAGCAGGATAAAGTGCACGCGCTCGATGCGGGCGCGGACGATTATGTCAGTAAGCCTTTCAGTACGCCGGAACTGCTGGCGCGCATCCGTGCCGCGCTGCGGCGGCTGCCGACTTCGGCCGAGGCGAGCCCGGATTCGATTCTGCTGGAAGGCTTGGAAGTGCACCTGGCGGCGCGGCGCGTGGTGGTGCGAGGCAAGGAGATCCGCCTGACTCCCAAGGAATTCGATCTGTTGCATTATCTGATCTCTAACCCCGATTTGCCCATTCCCCATGTGAAACTGCTGCAGGCGGTGTGGGGGCCCGATTACGGAGATCAGGTGGAATACCTGCGTGTTTTCATCAATCAATTGCGCAAGAAGATCGAGCTGGATCCTTCTCATCCGAAGTTTCTGCTGACCGAACCGTGGGTCGGTTATCGCTTCTTACGAAATCCTTAGCGCGTCCTTATGCCTTCCTTATGGCTTTCCGCCTACTCTGATACTGGAGAACGGAAATGCGTAAGTTACAAAGCTCGATTCAACCTGTTAAAGCAGGGATCGGCAACGGCAGCGATCGCGAAATTGTAGTGTTACACACCCATGCGAAGGGGACCGCTTCCGCGTTGCGGATGGCGGCAAGCCTTGGCAATGGGCTATACAGTCGCATTCGATTGATTGCGCTGCGAGTTGTTCCCTTCCCACTGGCATTGAACACTCCTCCGGTTTCGGCCAGTTTTACGGAGCGTGCAGTTGCGCGTCTGGCGGAGGACTTTCCCGAGGTGCAGCGCATCGATGTGCTGAACTGCCGTGAAGAGGCCGACGCTTTGTGCTGCGCGCTTCATCCGGTTTCGATCGTGCTGCTGGGGCCGCCAAAGCACTGGTGGAACCGGCGTGAAGCAAGGCTTTCGAAAGCGCTGATCCGTATGGGGCACACGGTACTGTCGCCCCGCCAAGCTTAAGGAGAAAAAATGCTTGATCTGTTTTATGTCGCCGTGGGCGCCGCGTTTTTTGCGGCTTGCTGGTTGCTGACGAAAGGATGCGAAAGACTCTGATGGATTACCTGATTGCGGGCGCGGCTGCCGTGATGTTGTTTGTTTATCTGGTGTATGCGTTGTTGAGACCGGAAAAGTTCTAACCACTATGACTCCCTTTGGCGTACTTCAAATTGTAGTGTTTATGGCGGTGATTACTGCCCTGGCGAAACCGATGGGCGCCTTCATGGCGCGCGTGTTTAACGGTGAGCGCACCTTTCTGCACCCGGTGCTGCGGCCCGTGGAACGCTTTTGTTATTGGGTCGGCGGCATCAACGAAACGGCTGAGCAGCGCTGGACGCAGTATGCCGGCAGCCTGCTGGCGTTCAGCTTTGTCAGCTTTGCGTTGTTGTATGTGATTCAGAGACTGCAAGGTGTGCTGCCGTTTAACCCGATGGGATTTGGCACCGCGCATGCGCCGGGCGGGGCTACGGCGATGACGCCTGACCTGGCTTTCAATACCGCAGTGAGCTTCGTCACCAATACGAACTGGCAGAGTTACTCGGGCGAATCGACCTTGAGTTACTTGGTGCAAATGGTTGGCTTGACGATGCACAACTTCACGTCGGCGGCCGCGGGCATGGCGATCGCTGTGGCGCTGATACGCGGCTTTGCACGGCAGCAGGCGAATAACATCGGCAACTTCTGGGTCGATATGATTCGCGCGATCATCTATGTTTTACTGCCCATTTCGATTGCAGCGGCATTGCTGATGTGTTCGATGGGCGTAGTGCAGAATTTCGATAGCTACACAGTGGCTTCGACGGTTGAAGGCAAAACGCAGACCATCGCACAGGGGCCGGTGGCGTCGCAGGAAGCGATCAAGATGCTGGGCACCAACGGTGGCGGCTTCTTCAATGCGAACTCCGCGCATCCGTTTGAGAATCCGACGCCTGCCAGCAACCTGCTGCAGATGATTTTGATCTTCCTGATTCCGGCTGGACTCACCTTTATGTTCGGGAAAATGGTGGGGGATACGCGGCAGGGCTGGGCTGTGTTTGCAACCATGGCGCTGCTGTTCATGGCGGGCGTGTTTGTTCACTATGGGTCGGAACAGGCCGGAAATCCGGTCTTGGCGAAGTTTGGCGTGGCGCTGGAGCCGACCGAGACGCAGCCGGGCGGCAACATGGAAGGCAAGGAAGTTCGCTTTGGCATCGCGGCCTCTTCCCTGTTTTCGACCATTACAACAGCGGCCAGTTGCGGCGCGGTGAATGCCGCCCATGGCAGCCTGACGCCGCTGGCGGGCTTGGTCGCACTGTTCAATATGCAAGTGGGTGAGGTGATCTTCGGAGGTACTGGCGCGGGGCTGTATGGCATGCTGCTGTTCGCCATTCTTGCCGTGTTCATCGCCGGATTGATGGTGGGTCGTACGCCGGAATATCTGGGCAAGAAGATCGAAGGCAAAGAGGTGAAGATGGCGATGCTAGCATTGATCGCCACATCGGCAGCGATTCTGGTGTTCAGCGGCATGAGTTCGGCGATTTCGTTCCCGAAAGACAACTATTGGAACAATGGACCGGCCATTGCGAATCTTACCAACGCCGGTCCGCGCGGGTTCGGCGAGATCCTCTACGCATACACCAGCGGTGCTGCGAATAACGGCAGCGCATTTGCCGGGTTGAATGCGAATACGCCTTGGTACAACATGACGATCGGCTTGGCGATGCTGGTGGGGCGGTTTTTGATCGTCATTCCGATGCTGGCAGTGGCCGGCAGCCTAGCGGCGAAGAAGAAGATTCCAACCACGGCGGGCACGTTGCCCACGCACGGGCCGTTGTTCGTTGGATTGTTGGCGGGCACGGTGATTATTCTGGGCGCGCTGACCTTTTTCCCGGCGCTTTCGCTGAGTCCGATTGTTGAGCATTTCCTGATGCACGAGGGGAGACTTTTTTAATCATGCCGCAAGTAATGGAGAAACCAGTTGTGAAGATGTCCTCCGATTCGACAGACATGCTGCCAAAGAAACTGGCGCACTCGCGCCCGCTGTTCGATCCGGAGATCATCAGGCGTGCGACCTGGGAATCGTTTGTGAAGTTGAATCCCATGGCGTTGTTGAAGAATCCGGTGATCTTCGTGGTGGAGGCCGGCGCGGCGTTGACAACGGTGTTCCTTATTCGCGATGCCGCGGCCGGTGCGGCGGGCGTTGGGTTCACGCTGCAGATTAGTCTTTGGCTGTGGTTCACCGTGCTGTTTGCCAACTTCGCCGAAGCGATGGCGGAAGCCCGAGGTAAGGCGCAGGCCGATGCGTTGCGCAAGACCAAGACCGACTCGCTGGCCAAGCGTTTGGTGAACGGGAAGTTTGACCAGGTTCCTGCTTCCCAGTTGCGGAGCGGGGATGTGGTGGTGGTGGATGCGGGAGAGATAATCCCTGGCGACGGCGAGGTGATTGAGGGCATAGCCACGGTTGACGAGTCGGTCATCACGGGGGAGAGCGCACCGGTGATTCGTGAATCGGGCGGGGACCGCAGCGCTGTCACGGGGGGCACGCGCGTGCTGTCGGATCAGATTCACATCCGCATCACTTCAAATCCGGGCGAGACGTTCTTGGATCGCATGATTGCGCTTGTGGAAGGCGCGGAGCGGCAGAAGACACCGAATGAGATCGCTTTGAATATTTTGATCGCCGGTTTGACGCTCATCTTTCTGCTGGCGGTTGTGACGCTGCAGCCGTTCGCGGCTTACAGCGCTGTCGCGGCCGGTGCGGGTGCTGTGCCGTCGGTGGCTGTTTTAGTGGCGCTGCTGGTGTGCCTGATTCCCACGACCATCGGAGGATTGCTTTCGGCTATCGGAATCGCAGGTATGGACCGGGTGATGCAGCATAACGTGCTGGCGATGAGCGGTAAGGCGGTGGAAGCGTCGGGCGACGTGAATACGTTGCTGCTCGATAAGACCGGCACCATAACGATCGGCAACCGTCAGGCGGTGGAGTTCCTGCCCGTGGAAGGTGTTTCGGAGGCCGCTCTGGCCGATGCGGCGCAGCTTTCGAGCCTCGCCGACGAGACGCCTGAGGGCCGTTCGGTAGTGGTACTGGCGAAGGAAAAGTATGGCTTGCGCGGCCGCGAGGTGGCGAGCCATGAAGCGACGTTCATTCCGTTTTCGGCGTACACGCGCATGAGCGGAGTTGATATCGATGGCCGCCATTTGCGCAAGGGCGCAACGGAATCGGTGGCACAGTTCGTTCGCGAGCAAGGTGGAACGGTTCCGCCGAGCCTGATCCAACTTGCCGAGCGGATCTCGCGCCAGGGCGGCACTCCGCTGGCGGTGGCCGATGGGCCTGTGGCGCTGGGCGTGATCAATCTGAAGGACGTGGTGAAGGGCGGTATGAAGGAACGCCTGGGGCAACTTCGGGCGATGGGTATTCGCACGGTGATGATTACGGGCGACAATCCGTTGACTGCCGCGGCGATTGCGGGTGAGGCCGGCGTGGATGATTTTCTGGCGCAGGCATCGCCGGCGGACAAGCTGAACTACATCAAAAAAGAGCAGGCCGAAGGCCGCCTGGTTGCCATGACCGGCGATGGCACGAACGATGCGCCGGCACTGGCCCAGGCCGATGTCGGACTGGCGATGAATACAGGCACCATGGCCGCCAAGGAAGCCGGCAATATGGTGGACCTGGATTCGAATCCGACCAAGCTGATTGAAGTGGTTGCGATCGGCAAGCAACTGCTGATCACGCGCGGCGCGTTGACCACGTTTTCCATTGCCAACGATGTAGCGAAGTATTTCGCGATTATTCCGGCGATGTTCATGGTGACATATCCGGCGCTGGCGCGGATGAACATCATGGGATTGCATACGGCGCAGAGTGCGATTCTTTCGGCGGTGATTTTCAATGCGCTGATCATCATTGTGCTGGTGCCGCTGGCGCTGCGCGGAGTGAAGTACCGGCCGGTGAGCGCGGCTTCTTTGTTGCGGCGGAATCTGCTGGTGTACGGATTGGGCGGCATTATCGCGCCGTTCCCGGGCATCTGGGCGATTGACCAGCTGGTGACGATTTTTGGTTTGGCATAAGGAATCGATATGTGGAAACAGATTATTCCCGCAGTTCGCGTTACGTTGTTATTGACCTTTTTGACTGGCCTTGCCTATCCGGGGCTCATCACTGGCGTGTGCCAGATGGTGTTTCCCAAGCAGGCCGCCGGTAGTCTGATCTACCGCAATGGCAAGGTGATTGGATCGGAGTTGATCGGGCAGAATTTCAGCAAGCCGGAGTTCTTTCATCCGCGGCCATCGGCGGCGGGCAACGATGGGTACGATGCCACTTCGTCGACCGGATCGAATCTTGGGCCGACCAGCCAGAAGCTTGCTGACCGGGTGAAAGGTTCTGCGGAGAAGTTCCGGGCGGAGAACCAGGCATACGGCGGGCCGATTCCGGCCGATGCTTTGACGGCGAGCGGCAGCGGGCTGGATCCGCACATCAGTCCTGCTACGGCGCTGGTGCAGGTTGAGCGTGTGGCCAAGCTGCGCGGCGTAAAGGCTGAGGCTTTGCAGGCGCTGATTGCAGAACGTACGGAAGGGCGGACGCTGGGGTTCATTGGCGAGCCACGGGTAAATGTGCTGACGTTGAACCTGGCTATGGAGGAACGCTTTCCGCTGAGCAAATGATCACCATCATAATAAAGTCAGGTGGCCATGCCTGAGACAGAAAACCGCCGTCCCACGCCGGAACAGTTGTTGGAGCAGGTAGAGGCCGAGGAGCGTTCGCTCAAGCGTGGCAAGCTGAAGATATTTCTTGGCTACGCATCGGGCGTGGGCAAGTCGCAACGCATGTTCGACGAGGGGCGGCGGCGTAAGCTGCGCGGGCAGGACGTGGTTGTTGGCGCGTCGCAGGATGCCGAGCCGGAGGGGCTTGAGATCGTCTCTGCGGTATTGAACCTGGACGCACTGCTGGTGCGGCATCCGCAAGTGGTTCTTATTGACGGCCTGGCATATCGTAATCCGCCGGGTAGCCGGAATCAGTACCGCTGGCAGGATGTGGATGAACTGCTGGCGGCGGGCATCTCCGTGGTCACGTCAATCAATCTGCAGTACGTGAAAGAGCGCCAGCCGCAGGTGGAAGAGATCCGCGGCAAGCGTGTGCAAGATTCGACTCCGGAGGAGTTTCTGCGCAGCGCCGACGAGATTGAGATTGTCGATGCGCCGGCGGAATACTGTCTGACGCGCGAAGGCGATGGCCTCGACGAGGCGAAGCTTTCGGCTCTGCGCGAGATTTCTCTGCTGCTGGCCGCGGATGTTGTCGACAGGCAGTTGGAAGGCTACCTGAAGCGGCACGGCATTGAGCAGCACTACGGCACGCACGAGCGCATTCTGCTATGCGTGACGCCGCGTTCGAATGCTGCGCTGATGATCCATCGCGGGCAGCGCCAGGCCAGCCGTTTCCATGGGGAACTGTTCGTTGTGTATGTGCAGCAGGATGAGCTTTCGCCCGAGGATCAACGGGTGCTTGACCGGAACCTGGCATTGGCGCGCGAAGCTGGCGCGCAGGTGGATGTGCTGCACGGCGAAGATGCCATTGCGGCGATTCTTGATTACGCCCGCGCGCATGGGATCACGCAGTTGTTCGCCGGACACAGCGCGCATCGCGGTTGGATGAGCCGCTTCAGGCTGAGCGCAGTGGAAAGGCTGATTCTGGAAGCGGGCACGATGGACGTCCGAATATTCCCGCAGCAGGAGTCCGCGGATGAAGGCTAAGGGCAAGCTCAAAATCCTGCTCGGCTACGCGGCAGGCGTGGGCAAGACCTATCGCATGCTGGAAGAGGCGCACCAGCGCAAACTCAATGGCTGCGATGTGGTGGTCGGGTATTTTGAACCGCACGGGCGCAAAGATACAATCGCCAAACTGGAAGGACTGGAGCTGATTCCGCGCAAGCACATTGAATACCGCGGACATGAGTTTGAAGAGATGGACACGGATGCGATTCTGGCGCGTGCGCCGCAAGTGTGTGCGGTGGACGAGTTTCCGCATACCAACGTGCCCGGGTCGGAACGGGCTAAGCGGTGGGAGGATGTGATCCTGCTGCTGGACTCGTCGATCGATGTACTGACCACGATGAACATTCAGCATCTGGAGAGCTTGAACGATCAGGTGCGCGACATCAGCGGCATTCAGGTGCGCGAGACGATTCCCGATTGGGTGGTAAAGCAGGCCGATGAACTGGTGTTGATCGATATTCCACCGCAGGCTTTGCTGAATCGATTGCAGCGAGGCGTGGTCTATGGCACGGATAAAGCGCAGCAGGCGATGGCGAACTTCTTCAAGGAGCCAACGCTGGCCGCGCTGCGCGAACTTGCTTTGCGGCAGACAGCACATGAGGTCGACGCGCGGCATGCGGAAGCGCCTGTTACCGCGGATCGGGAGAGGCGGGAGCGGATTTTGCTGCACATCACGGAATCGCCTTCCACGGCAGGGCTGATCCGGCGCGGACGGCGGGTATCGGATTATTTGAAAGCGGACTGCTTTGCGGTGAGCGTCATCGCGCCTGGCAGCCACTCGCCGGCGGCGCTTGATGAGCATCTGGACTTCGCGCGGAAGCTGCACATTGAAACGCGCGTGCTGGAAGGCGAGGACGCGGCGCAGACGCTGGTGGATTTTGCGCGGCGCAATGCGGTGACGCAGATCTTTCTGACGCGGCCTCCGCGCAAGGCGTTTTCCATACAGAGCAAGAATCACGAGGTGATGAAGGTGGTGCGGCTGGCGCATGAGATGCAGGTGACGGTGGTGGCTGACCGGCGGTAAGTTGCATCGTGATATTGTGAGTGGCTGTGAAGCCTCTTTCCATTTTTCTATTGCTGTTCAGCGCTTATGCGGCGGCTGCGCCCAACTGCGAGAACCTCGCTCAACTCAAACTTCCGAACGCGAAAGTCACTATCGCGGAACTGATCACGGATGGCACGGTTACGCTGGCGGGCGTGGCGCCCATCAAGGGGATGCCGCGGTTTTGCCGCGTCGCGGCGACGCTGACTCCGACCGCCGATTCCGATATCAAGATTGAACTGTGGATGCCGGAGGCGGGCTGGAACGGGCGATTTCAGGGCACGGGCAATGGCGGTTATGCGGGAAAGATTGGCTACGGCGCCCTGGCCGGCGGCGTGAAGCAGGGCTGGGCGGTGGCGAATACGGATATGGGCCTTTCCGCTCCAGCGGGTTCGGATGCGGGGATTTATACGGGGCATCCTGAGAGGTGGGCGGATTGGGGCTATCGGGCGACGCATGAGATGACCGTTGTTTCGAAGCTGCTGCTGAAGGCCTATTATGAGAGCGCGCCGAAGCATTCCTACTTTACTGGTTGTTCCACCGGCGGCGAGCAGGCGCTGATGGAGGCACAGCGGTTCCCGGATGATTACGACGGCATTCTGGCCGGCGCCGCGGCGAACAACCGGACTGGCGTGCATACGAGTATTCTGTGGAATTTCTTCGTGCAGGAAAAGGACCCGGCGGCGCACGTCCCCGCGGCGAAGATGTCTGCGTTGGCGGCGGCTGTGGTCGCCGCGTGCGATGCGGGCGATGGCGTGAAGGACGGCATGTTGAGGGATCCGCGCG
This sequence comes from uncultured Acidobacteriia bacterium, assembly GCA_903881085.1. Classification (GTDB taxonomy): domain Bacteria; phylum Acidobacteriota; class Terriglobia; order Bryobacterales; family Bryobacteraceae; genus CAIRSA01. The sequence goes on along the minus strand of CAIRSA010000577.1, from coordinate 75,545 downwards.
AGTGCAAGTTCGATCCATCGGTGCTGCTGTGCAAGGCGGGCGATGCGAACGATTGCCTGACCAGCGCGCAGGTGGAGACGGTGCGGAAGTTGTATGCCGGGCCGGTGAATCCGCGCACGAAGAAGCAGTTGTATCCGGGTCTTCCCGCGGGCAGTGAGTTGGAGTGGCCACGGATGGCGCCGTCGCCGGAGAAGGTTGGCGCGGCGCCATTCAATCCGCTGTTCAAGTGGACGTTTGGCTTGGATTGGGATTGGCGCACGTTTGATTTCGATAAGAACGTGGCCGCGCTGGAGAAGAAGCTTGCGCCGGTGCTGAATGCGACTAACCCGGACTTGAGTAAGTTCCGCAAGGCAGGACATAAGTTGGTGGTCTATCACGGCTGGGCGGATTGGCTGGTGCCTCCAGGCGAATCATTGAATTACCGTCAGGCAGTGCGGGCCAAGGACGGCGGCAAGGTCGACACGGATTCCTATTACAGGCTGTTCATGATTCCGGGCATGTCGCATTGTGCCGGCGGGCCGGGGCTGACGCAGTTTAACGGCCTGCCGGCCCTGGTGGACTGGGTTGAGAAGGGTGTGGCGCCGCAGAGCATCGTCGCTACCAGTCCCAAGGTGAAACGTCCGGTGTGTCCGCATCCGCAACTGGCGCGCTACTCAGGCACGGGCAGTACGGACGATGAGAAGAACTTCAATTGCGTTGCGCCGTCAGCGACGAAATAAGCTTAGCACTGCCGTTTGGCGGATAGTTGCACACGCTGGCCAGTTTTTCGCCTGAGCCCAGCCAGTCAATGGAGCAGGTGGCGAGGCGCTTCTTTTCGTAGGAAAAGACGATGTTGAATTCGGGCGTCGTGTCTTTGGGCAGGCGGTCGAGGCGATAGACTCGCACGGATTGGTCCCTGGTGTGCAGCGCGACGATGAACGAGGTGGCCCAACTCATCTCGGGAAATGGATCGTGCAGGAAGAGGATGTTGGTATCGCGCGGGATGGAAGGTTCGATGGTACGAATCTGATCGTAGACCGAGCGGATGAGGCGGCCTTCCTGGAAATGGGCGTCGAAATCGATCTGGCCGATCTTGCCGTTCACCGCGACCAGGAAGAGCAGAACCGCCACGAATTGGGCTGTCTGGCGATCTTTGAAATCGCAATAGTAGCGGGTGATTTCGGTGAGGATGAGGGCGAAGGTCATGGCCAGGGCCAGTGCAGCCATGGTTACGGAATCGAGGCCGCGTTCGGGGATGAAGGCGACGGGCAGGATGGCGATGGGCATCCAGGCGACCGCGAAGCGGAGGGGAAGCCAGCGGGACCAGATGGCCATCGCCGCGAGCAGGGAGAAGAGTAGCAGGGCCGCGATGGGCGTGAGCCATTGCGGAGTGTAGAAGGCTTCGCTGAGGAAGTGGTGGGCGCGGGCGAGGAAGACGGAAAGGCTGTAAGTGGGCTTGTAGCCTTCGACTACCGACAGGCCGCCGTTGCCATAGATGCGGCCAAAGATGAAGAGAATGTTGATGGCGATGCCGGCAAGGGGGATTCTGGCGTCGTGCCTGAGCCAGCGTAGCCATTCAGTGGGTTTGCGGCGTAGTAACTCGTAGGCGGCGATGGCGGCGGGTAGAGTAACTCCCAGCTCCTTCGATGTGATGCAACAGATGTAGAGTGCCGACCAGAGGGCGGTGTGATACCAGTTGGCGTGCCGGTGGCGCAAGTAATACAGAAATGCTCCCATGTAGAAGCAGAAGCAGAGTAAGTCGAAGCACATTCCGGTGTTGATGTAGAGGATCCAGAAGCCACGATGATAGGCGAATAACAGGGCGGTGATTACCGCCACTTCGCGCGAGTTGGTGAGTCGGCGGACTACGCTGTAGGCCAGCCAGATGTTCGCTAATAACAGGCCGTAACAGGCTATGCGGTAAGGCAGTGCTTGGAAGCCGTATATTTCGAACAGCAGGCGGTAAAAGAGGCTTCCCATGGGGCGAAAGCTCTCGGAATAGGTGAAGAACGCGATTACTTCCGCCAAGTGCTGGCTTGCGGGTGGGTACCAGCACTTGTAGAGATTCATGAGGTCGTCGTGTGAGAGATCGGCCTGTAAGCCACGTCCGGCGAAGCAGAAAAAATAGCTCAATATGCTCAACACGACTGCGGATTGGCGGATTTTGCGGTACGTCGTCATTGGTTTTCGTACTCTCTGTTAGTAAAGACCTTTGGGAAGCGATTTCACTTACAGGGGTTAAAAACAAAGTAGTATGTGGACAGGCGGATCCTCCTTCGCTAAAGCTACGGCGGACAGGTCGCCTGTCCTACCCTTTAAAAGCGGAAGCGGACTACGGCCTGGAAGGAGCGGGCGCCGCCGGTCTGTAACATGGGAGTTAGTCCGGAGCCGGGGCTGCCGCTGCCTAACATCAGATTCAGCATGGACGATGACTGGCCGAACAGCGGACTGTTCAGATAGCGCAGTGGGTCGCCCAGGTTGGGATGGTTTGTCAGGTTGAAGGCTTCGAGGCTGAGCTGCAACTTTCGTTTTTCGTGGAGTGTGAACTCGCGGCGAACCGCCATGTCGAGTTGCCACATGCCAAAGCCGCTGATGGCGTTGCGTCCGAGGTTTCCTTGCGAGTTTCCCGCGCCTGCATTGAAGGCCGCGGTATTGAGCCTGCGCCCGCCAGGGGCTGCCGCGTCATCGATCCACAGCGGCTGGCCCTGCACCAGATTGGGGCGGAAGGCGTTGGCGAACGCGATGCCAGTGTAAGTTTCGGCATCGGCTACGTTGATGGGGAAGCCAGTGCGGGTGCGCACAATGCCATTGATGGCCCACTTGGAGCGCTCGTAAGTAAGTGTCACGTTGAGGGTGTGGCGCACGTCGAAGTCGGAGTTGCTTCGATCGCTTTGTGCGTTGAGGCCGGAGCCGACGTCGTAAAGGGCGGCGTCGGAGGAGCTGTTGTCTATGGAATGGCCCCAGGCATAGGAAGTAGAGGCCTGAAAATGATTGGCCAGGCGGCGCCGGTATTCGGCGTGCAAGCCTGCATAATCGGAACGCCCGTGATTGGTGGCGAGCACGAAGCGGACGCTGCCGCCGGTGCCCTGCGGATCGCCCATTTCGCGTCGCAGAAGATGCCGGCCTGCGGCGCCTACATACCGGATGGCCAAGGTGTCGCTATTGGTAATGGCATGTTCGAGCGAGGTGTTCCATTGCCAGACCAGCGGCGGGCGGAGATCGGGGCTGTAGCCGTAACCAAGCACCATGGAAACGATGCTGCTGCCGAGACTGGGTGGGTTGTTATAGACGGTCACATTGAACGGGCCGCCGTTCACTAAGTCAGCGGCAACGCTCATGGTGGAATCGAAGTAAATGCCGACGCCTGCGCGAAGCACGGTGCGGCCATTTTCGGTAAGGCGGTAAGCCACTCCCGCGCGTGGTGCGAAGTTCGTGAGGCGAAGGTCCCAGATGGGTTGCTGCTCCAATTTGCCGAAGCCAGGCGCGGGCGAATCCAAGCCGTACAACGGGAGAGTTGTCTTCGGAGCGGGGTTGAAATCCCAGCGCAGTCCATAGCTCAGAGTAAGACGGGAATGTATCTTCCATGTGTCTTGCCCGAAGAGGGAAACATCCTGCAAAAGTGAACGCACCTGATCGGGCTTGACGATGGCCATCCACAGGCCCTGTCCGGTAACCATGCTGTCGAGACTTTCGGCGATTGCGTTTACGCTGGGACCATTGCTGATGCGCGCGGGCACCAGGCGGCGGTAGTCTGCGCCGAAGCGAAACTGATGCGAGCCTTTGTGCCAGCTCATGGTCTCGACGACGTTCCACTGTTGCTGGGAGTGATCGCTTTCGCGGCCGGCAGCCAGTTGGGCGACGCCGGCAATGGAAAAACGGAAGAACGATTCGCAGATGTCGGTGAAGGTGAGGGTGAACGTTACCTGACGCAGATAGCACGGGGCGATGGAACCGCCATTGGCGAGCGACCAAATGGAACTGGCCGTGGAAAAGAGGTAGTTGAAGCGAAGATCCTGGATCAGGCTGGGAGCAATCACCGCGTTCGCTCCGCCAGTGATGCTGCGCGAGGTGAGCGAGAGCTTGCTGGTTTCGATCATTCCGAATTCCGCGGCCGAGGGCGCTTCGTTGTAGCGGGCAAAGAGTGTGACGGCGGAGGTAAGCGCATGATCAAAGCGCATGCTGCCTGCATTTAGGCTGGAGGCGTGCGAACTGATGCCGGTCCATTCGGTCAGTTGCGGGGTTAGGGCTGGGCCATTGGGCAGTGGGAATAAGGCCATTACTGGTTGAGCCCAACTGGCGGCGTTGTGTCGGAGTTGGAGTGAGGGCAGGGCAGTGCGCAAGGCTAGGGGCTGGCGGATGTGGAGATTCTCGTAGGAGAGGAAAAAGAAAGTCCGGTTTTTGCGAAGCGGGCCACCGAGTGTCGCGCCAGGGTCGTTCAATCCGAGAGGCTGGCGCGGGACGCCAAGTCGATTGGCGAACCAATCGTTGGAGTCCGAGATTTTGTTGCGGAAGTAGTAATAGAGAGAACCGTGGATTTCATTGGTGCCGGCGCGGGTGCTTAGGGAGACCTGGGCGCCTGGCAGGCGGCCGAATTCGGAGACGGAACTGGAGGTCTGGACGCGGAACTCGTCGAGTGCTTCAAGCGATACCAGGCTGTGATAGCTACCGAAGGCTGTCATGCCGGGGAGCGCTCCGCCGGTAACTTGCGCGGGAAGGCCTCCACCGCTCACACCGGTGTTCACAGAGATGCCGTCGACGGTGAAATAGTGGCTGTTGGGGCGCTGGCCATTCACGGAAAACTGGCCCGCCTCGCCATGAGTGGCCGAGGTGACCACGGTGCCTGGGGCGAGTTCCATCAGGCTGAGCAGGCCGCGCCCATTGAGCGGCAGGCGATCGATCCATTCGCGCCCAACTATTGTGCCAACCGACGCGTCTTCGGTACCGCGAAGCGTGTTGGGGGGACTGTCGACAGTAATGGTTTCGTGCATGCTGCCGAGGGGAAGGACGATGTCGACGCGGGCCGGCTGCGCCACGTCGATCTTGACTCCGAATTGAACAACGGTTTGGAAGCCCTCTTTTTTGACGGTGATCTTGTATGTGCCTGGCTGAAGTGAGGCGATCAGGTAGCCGCCATTGGCCAGGGATTCGGTGGTGCGGCGAAAGCCAGTTTCTTCCTGGACAATGCTCACGCCTGCCTGCTGAATCGCCGCGCCGGAGGGGTCGCGGATGAGGCCCGACAAATCGCTGACATGTTGCCCGTGGAGTGCGGCACTTACCGCAGCCAGGGCGAGCACGGAACGGAGCATTACTCCTATTTTCGCTCTATTCAGCGGCGGACATGCGGTGCGCGGCCTGGATGGAGCCCTTTATTTGAGCGATATTTGTAAATAATTGGGCGGCGGTAATATCACCGGCCGCCGCGCCGAGGCCGACGGCCAGAGCGCGCTCGACGTTGCGCGAGGCTTGGAACAGGTCTTCCGACGATGCCTGCCAGCTTGCGGGAGCCGGTGGGTTAATGGTGGGAAGAGAATTGGATGGCAGCGCGGCGCGAGTCATGCGCAAAATCTCATCCGACTCCAGTTCCATTGCTGCGATGTGTTGGCGGCGCAGATCGAGCAGCATTCTGCGCTCGTCATTACCGAGAGTGGACTGCACCTCTGCCGGGAAGCGCTGGGCGAGGCGGTGCAAGGCGTGGGCGCGAGACATGAGGTTATCGCCGCGTTCCATCAATTGATTGGTGAATTGTTCCACCGCGGCGCGCGTCTTCAGTTGGCGCAGGATCTGTTCCTGCAGGCCGGAATTTGCTGCAGTGTTAGTGGCGGGCGTGAAATCCGAGATCTGCGGGACGCCAGCGCCGGTTTCGTTGAAACGGATATCGAGATTGGGAACGGCGCTGAGGGCGGCCAGAATGCGAGCCTGGCGGCCAGGCTCAATGCCGGTTCCGATTACGTGAATCCGGCCATCCGTGCGAGACACCTCAACCGGCTCTCCAAGATCCGCGCCTACCAGATGCAAAGCCACGAAGACACGTAATTCGTCGGCGGCGGTAGCTGCCGGCACGGGTGCAGGCAGCGCGCCATCGGGGGGCGGGCCAGGCATGGTAGGCGCGGAAAGCGCGGGAGCGGAACGGACGTCTTGCTTCGGAAGGTCCGAAGAACTTGTTCCCGGCTGCACGGCGCTGGGCGCCGGAGCGGGGATGATAACGGGTTGATCCGAGTGGATGCGCAGTGTTGCGGCAACTACGGCGGCACCTAGAAGCAGGCTTGCGGTGGCCCACTTGCGCGGACCCGTGAACAGGCCGCTGAGCGCCGCCCGCCATTGAGAAAACATGGCAGGGCGGCGCAGCGATGCTTCCGCCTCAGTGAACATCTTATTGATGTCACCCCAGGGAGCCGGCGGAGAAGGTAGATGGCTTTGAAGAACGTTTTGGCGATAGCGGACGCAGTCGTTGATTGTTTTGTGAAGCTCTTCGAGCTCTGTGCGGCACTGCCAGCAAGCTTCGAGATGAGCACGCACGGCCGGGATTTCCTGCGCAGCCAGTTCGCCGTCGGCAAAGCGCAGTAATTGTTCCCCGTCCGGATGCGATGCGTTCGGTTGCCTCATGCTTGCTCCTTCCTTAAACGTGCAATGGCGCGGCGTAAAAACTCTCCTACAGTGGAAGCGCTGATTCCCAGCGCTTCGCCAATTTCCGGATAGCGGAGGCCCTCCATGCGCAGGAACAGGCAACGCCGCTGTTGATCGGATAAACCTTCGATGCCGCGATGAATCCGCAGCATTGTTTCTTTTTCAAGCAGCTTTTGCTCGGGGTCCTTTTCCCTGCCCGCCACCTTCTGTTCGAGCTCCGGGTCGAAAGCGGCGAATGAATTCTGCTTCGCCCGCATCTTCAAGCCGTAATTATGGGCCACGCGGAAGACCCACGCGCGCCAGTTTGCGATTTCCACGCCCTGCCGCAACTCTATGTACAGCTTAAGAAAAACCTCTTGCGCCGCCTCCTGTGCCTGGGGCGGAAACAAGCCCAGGGTCAACAGGTAGCGATAGACGTCATCGCGAGTCTCTTCAAAGAACGCCGACACCTGATCGCGCAGGGTCACCACCGCGGTTCCTGAACCGAATATGACCGTGAGATTTTCATGTAGCGGATAAAGCGGCATTGCTCTTCCACCATAAGACCCTTTCGAAAGCGAATCAACGACACCCCAATAAAAAATATTTTTAAGTTTTTTTATCACGGCTGTAAGTGAATCGCAAACGGGAGGGTCTTTAGGAATGGTGAGACACTCGGGGCAGCCTTCGGTCAGCGTCACAATTGTTACTTTCAATAGTGACCGCTACATTGTTCGATGCTTGGAATCGGTGCTGCGCCAGACGCGGCAGCCGCTTGAAATTATTGTCGTTGACAACTGCTCTACCGATCAGACGCGGAATCTGCTGGTGCGTTATGCCGACCGCGCCAAAGTGTATTTCGAGGATGCGAACACCGGGTTTTGCAAAGGGCAGAACAAGGCGATCGGCATCAGTCACGGTGACTGGGTTTTGACTTTGAATCCGGATGCCGTCCTGGAGCCGGACTTTATCGATCAATTGCTGGTGGCCGCGGAGCAGGACCCGGCGGTAGGAACGGTCTGCGGCAAGCTGATTTCGCTGCGCAAAGATCCAGATGCGCCGGAGGTGGTGTTTCTCGATTCGACGGGCATCTACTTTACGCCTGAGATGCGGCACTTCGACCGTGGCTGGCACGAACCTGATGATGGGCGTTACAGCCGGGTGGAATACGTCTTCGGCGCCAGCGCCGCGGCGGCCATGTATTCGCGCAAGATGATTGACGATATCTCGTACCCCGAGGGATTTTTCGATCCTGATTTTTTTTCCTACCGCGAAGACGCAGATGTTGCCTGGCGCGCTCAGTTGTTAGGTTGGCGTTGTCTGTACACTCCGCTGGCTCTGGGGCATCACGTTCGCGGCGTGATCCTTGGTCCAAGGAGGAATGTGCCGGCCATCCTGAACATGCATTCCGTGAAGAACCGCTTCCTGATGCGGGTGAAGAATCTGACAACCGGCGTGTTTGTGCATTTCTGGGCGGCGATGAGTGCGCGTGATCTGATGATCTTCGGCGGCTGTATTTTCGTCGAGCAGCGCTCACTGGTGGCCTATTGGGAGTTCGCAAAGTGTTTGCCGGGGGCATTGCGAAAGCGTCGGCTGGCGCTGGCGCGGCGCCGCGTTTCCGACGAATATCTGGAGCAATGGTTCGCCGCCGGAACCGCAGGAGCAGCCTGTGTGAAAGACACGGCTCAGCCAGAAGCGATATATTATTACAAGCCGACCTTGTAGTACATCTGGCCGGCTCGCTGATAAAAAACATGGGTGAAGAACATTCGGCGGTCACGCTCCTGCTTCGACGCTGGCAGGACGGAGAAGAAGGCGCGTTGCAGGAATTGACCCCGCTGGTCTACAACGAACTGCACCGCATTGCCGGAAATTTTCTGCGCAAGGAACGCAGTGGCCACACGCTTCAACCGACAGCCCTGCTGAACGAAGCCTATATGCGGCTGGCGGGGCAGAACTCAACTTCATGGAAAGACCGCACGCATTTCTACGGAGTTGCGGCGCATCTGATGCGCCTGGTGTTGGTTGACCATGCGCGGGCGAAATCGGCGGATAAACGTGGCGGCGGATTGCGGCCTATCACTCTGGAAGAGACCATCGCCGGTTCGCACCAGCGGCCGGCCGATCTGGTTGCTTTGGACGATGCGTTGCTGGAGCTTGAGAAGTTCGATCCGCGAAAATCGAAAGTGATTGAGTTGCGGTACTTCGGTGGACTTACGTTGGAGGAGTCGTCGGAGGTGCTGGGGATTTCCACCTCGACACTGGTACGCGATCAGCGGTTGGCCGAGGCGTGGATCCAGCGGTATATGCAGAACAAGGATCCGAATGCGGCTCCGAGCGCGAAGGGATAGAATTTGGACTGGCGGATCCTCCTTCGCTAAAGCCTCCACCTTAGCCAAGGCCACGACGGACAGGCCGGTGAGCAGATTGCCATCCGAGTGGATCCGTGGCGAATTTGTTTTGAAGTGTCTCTTGCTGGTCATGCACCAGAAATTTAGCCACGGATCCACACGGATGGACACGGAATTCCGGGTATCGATTCAGGGGCTGACTGACTGATCAAGGAGAAATCGCCATCAGGCGAATTCGCCACGGGACATGACCTCGAAAAACGAGCGGCATTGGATTGCCAGTCTGCCTACTCTTGAAAACATTGTGTTCTTCGCATTGCGGTGCCGAATGCCTAGAGCGGACCGCTATAATGGCTCAAAGTGAGTCCTGAGCGCTGGCGACAAATCGAGTCCGTCTTTAATGAAGCAGCTGATTTAACAGCGGGCAGCCGGGTTTCGTTTCTTGCGGCGGCGTGCCAGGGCGATGCGGAGTTGCGGCGCGAGGTGGAATCTCTACTCGCGACGGACAAGCCGGACTTCAATCCGGATTCAATCGGCTCGGCATTTGGCGCGGCCTTAGACGAAATTGTGATCAAAGCCGCCGACGACGCCATGGTGGGCAGCCGCCTCGGATCGTTTCGCATTGAGGCGCTCATTGGGCGCGGCGGGATGGGTGCAGTGTACCGGGCGGTGCGCGACGACGATGAATTTCAGCAGCGCGTAGCGATCAAAGTTGTACCCCGGCTGCTTGCCAACGAACAGGCAGTGGCGCGGTTCCGTTCCGAACGGCAGATACTGGCCAATTTGAATCATCCCAATATTGCGCGCCTGATGGATGGCGGCAGCGAAGATGGCGTGCCGTTTCTGGTGATGGAATATGTGGACGGCGTTCGCATCACAGATAATGCCACGGAGCGGGAACTAGGCATTGAGCAACGATTGGAGTTGATGCGCAGTGTTTGCGGGGCAGTCCAATACGCGCACCAGAATCTGATCATCCATCGCGATTTGAAGCCTGCCAACATCCTGGTGACAGCCGAAGGAACGGTGAAGCTGCTGGATTTCGGCGTTGCCAAGCTGCTTGCCCCGGACAATCACGGAGTGACTCATACCTCGGCGATGATGATAACGCCGGAGTATGCAAGCCCGGAGCAGGTTCGCGGGGAACAGGTAAGCACCGCAAGCGATGTGTATTCGCTGGGCGTGGTGATGTATGAGTTGCTCACCGGTTCCAAGCCATTTCAGCTGACAAATTCCAATTCGACGGAACTGCAGCGGGTGATCTGCTCCAGCGACCCATGTGTGCCAAGTGTGCTTGAGGGAGTGCCGATGCGGGTGCGGCGGCAACTGGCGGGCGACCTGGACAACATCGTGATGAAGGCGTTGCACAAGGATACGGCGCGCCGCTACGGATCGGCCGAACAACTCTCGGCCGACATTCAGCGCCATCTGGATGGGCTACCTGTGCTGGCGCGCCGCGACACGCTGGCTTATCGGGCAGGGAAATTCGCGCAGCGCAATCGCTGGTCTCTGGCGGCAGGCGCGCTGACCGCGGCAATGCTATTGACGGCAACGATCACCGCTGTGGGCCAGGCGCGTGAGGCACGCCACAGGTTCGATCAGTTGCGCGGATTTGCACGCACTGTGCTGGTGGATGTGGATGCGCAGCTTCGCGATGTTCCCGGCACCGTGAAAGCGCGGCAGGTGCTGATTGCCGAAGTGGACAGCTTTCTTAAGAAGACGGTGGCGGAGAACAGATCCGATGACACCGCGCTGGCGGCTGAGATTGCCACGACGTACCTGCGGATGGGCGAGATGCAGGGGTCCAGCCCGGAGGCGTTGCAGAGCCTTGAGGCCGGACGCAAAGTGATGATGGAAAAGATCGGCGAAAACAGGTTTAGCCAGGGCGACACTTTATTGCTGGCACGGCTGAGCGAGCGCATAGGCATGGCGCTGATGGATTTGGGCCGCACGGAGGAGGCGTCTCAGAATCTGACTCGCATGTCGGCGCTGGCATCGAGTGTCTTGACCTCACAAGCTGGCCGTTCCGAGGCGCTTGAACTCTACGCAAGCGCTGAATGGCGTTTGGCGCGCTTGAATCGCATTCAATACAATCTGGATGAAGCGGAGTTGCACGCAAAGCGGTCGATTGCGGCGAGTGGCGAACTGATGTCACACGGTGTGCGCAGCAGACAAGTGGAGGAGATCTTCAGCGGCGCGCGGACGGTGCTGGCGGGCATTCTGAAGCGGCAGGGGAAGTGGCAGGATGGTCTGGTTCTTTATGAGCAGGTGCTTGCCGATACGCAGAGCCTGGCCGATAAGGATCCGCAGAGCGTGGCCTTGCAGCGCGAACTCGCACTGCTGCACCAGATCGTCGGCGATATATTGAATGCGTTTGAGGCGCGCCGCAAGGAGGTCCCCGCGCAGATACGGGCCAGCGTGCGGATTGCGGAGCGGTTGTCGGCGCTCGATCCAACCGATGCCGCACGGCGCGGAGAGTTGGGGCAGTACCTTTCCACGGCAGGAGAGTTCATTACTGGCCCGGGCGAGCACGAAGAAGCGATGGGCTACCTGCGGCGATCGTTGGTCATCTTCGAAGAGTTGCTGAAGAAGGAGCCTGGCAATGGTGTGTACATGCTCTACGAGGCTTTGGTGGAGGGTGAAATCGGCAAGAAGATTGCTGAGTGGAAGTCTGTTGCAGAAGGGCTGCCATGGCTGCGGCGCGGGCAGGCTCATCTGGTAAGGCTGGTGGAGCGCGATCCGAAAAACCTCACCCACGCGATCGAGCTTTTGAAAGTGGAGCGCTGGATGGTAGTGCCATTAGCGCGCGCCGGCCATGCGGCAGAGGCGATTGCGATGGGTGAAAGCGGCATGAACACTGCCCGAAAACTTGCAGCCATGGCGACAGTGGGACGGCCGTTGATTCCGCGCGAAGTTCCGCGGTCATGCATGGCCATGGCGCAGGTATATGGCGCATTGGGGCGCAAAGCCGATGCGCACCGCTGGTATGTGGAGACAGTGAAAGAATGGGAAACCCTGATCAAGGGGCGGTCGCCATTTCCGGATGAGTTGCCGGAGATCGAGGCGGCGCGCAAACTTGCAGGGAGTTAGCCGTCCAATGGCGCCTACATTCAGATCTCTGATGTCATGCGGGGATTTTCGCTATGCGCGGAATTCGGATTGAGCCCGGACAACCGCCAGCAGGTGAATCATTAGTAGCTGGACCGGCGGATCGCCTGTCCTACCCATGGAAGCGCAGTGTTTTCAAGGGTAGGACCGGCGGATCGCCTGTCCAATTCCCGGTCGAACCGATTCATTTTCCAGGAGATCAGGAGGTCTGACACTAGAGTTTTTGTGGCTCGGTGCTGCAAACAAGGCGTCCCGACGAGTCGGGACGCGGCAGTCACGAGTGTCTGCTCCACCAAGCGATCCCGGACATTTGACAGGTTGCCTCCAGTGTAAGCGACATTGAGTTAGCAGTCGCAGCCGCCGCAGTCGCAGGAGCCGCAGCAATCGCCGCAAGCGCCGCATTCGCAGCAGCAATCGCAGCAACTGCAATCGCAATCATTGGGAACGCAGCTGCCGCAACAGCTCTTGAACTTCGATTCTTTCTGGCCCGTGGCGGCTTCCGCGACGGTAGCCATAACCGAACCGAGGGCCATCAGGTTGAAGCCGAGGCTGAGGCATTCTTTGGAATTGTGGGCGGCCTTGGCCCATTGCGGAACGGCGAAAGCAATGAAGGTGACGCCGGCGACAACGGCCATTCCCTTCATCCATCCGGGATTTTCCTTGTCGCGCAATTGGCGGGCGTAGGCGGTTGCGTTGCGCCAGCGTTCGCGCCATGTCAGGCGGTGCGTAGCGCAGGTTAACACCGGGAGCGATTCGCCAAGCTTCGCGGCAATGTTGGCGTTGAGCCGCGCGGTCACCATGCCGCGGAAGTTTTCCTGTAGCGGCAGTCCGGCCAGCCGGGCTTGGATGGTGGCGGCGAGTTGGCGCAGTTGGCCGCGGGCCCAGGTGCGGTCGAGTCCGAATCTCCGCAGGGCATTGAACGCGCCGGTGGCTTGATCTTTATCGAAGTCTTCGAAAGCATCGATCAGATAGACAAGCTCTCCGAACGCGAGGCCCAGTTGGTAGAGAGGCGTGGCGAGATCCATGCGATCTATGATGATTGCGCCGTGTTGGAAGAACAGCCCGGTAGCATGGGCTGTTGGCTCCGCGACTTGCTCCAGCGCGGTGGCGCGGCTTTCCAATTGCTGCTGTGCGCCGAGTGTGGCGTCCAATTCCTGAAGAGGAAAGTTCCATCGCCGCAGGTGGGCTTCGGCTTTGCGCGAGGTGCTGTCGAAGAGCCGCCGTGCGAGTTGCCACGCCCGGCTGACGGTATCTTCGCAGTGATCGGCAATCTTCCAATGGGTGAGGAGGACGGTGGCCGCTGCTGCGTAATCCAGCGTGACGGGAAACTCCTTGGGCATTGCCATGCAATTAAAGGAGCGGTATTGGGTTGGCCATTCGGCAGGCGCCGCGCTCAATTCGCTGAGCAGTTCGGCCATGAAGACTGTGTCGTGATTCAGCAGCATGCGCGAACTCTGACCGTAGCGGCTGCCGAGCGTCTTGCAGGCGCCGCAGTAGTGCAACCTGTGCTCTTGTTTTCCCGCGCAGGACCGCGGACGCATTAAGCCAAACATGCCTACTATTGAACTACAAAACTACATGCCGTGGTATTTGCCACGGCGGTATTCTTTTACGATCGACAAAACGTCAAAGCCGTACTGGATCGGATTGAGGTGCGACTTTTCTCCGGCGTAGATGGTGGGGATGGCGATCTCCCTGATCTTGAGCCCCTTGACGTGGGCGAGGACGAGCATTTCCAAATCGAAATCGAACGAGTTGGAGAGCTTTTCAAAGGGGATCTTCTCCATCGCGTTGCGCGAATAGATCATGTAGCCGGAATGGTATTCGGCGAGCTTCATGCCGAAGGCGAAGTTCTCAATGGCGGTGAGGCATTTGTTGCAAATGAACTTGTAGAGCGGCATGCCGCCTTTGAGCGCACCGCCGCCCAACATGCGCGAGCCTTGCACGATGTCGGCATCGCCGCGGTCGAAGGGGACAAGCATCTCGGGTATTTTCTCGGGGGAATACTGGCCATCGGCATGGAGTACGATGCCGACTCCGGCGCCTTCTTTTAGAGCGAAACGGAGCAGCGTTTTGATAGCCTCGCCGTAGCCGCGGTTTACGCCGTGGTCAAGTATGGTGAGGTTGGGCAGCTTTTGTGCCAATCGTGACAGGGCTGCCGCAGTGTCGTCTTTGCTGCCGTCATTGACAACTGCAAAGCGATGGATGCGTTGGCGCGCTTCTTCCGGAATGCGCGCAAACACTTTCTCCACTGTTGCGCCTGCATTGTAGGCCGGCATCAGCACAAAGATGTTTTCGGCGCTCATCTGGCGGCGACGGCACTCTTGCGGAATTCGTCGACGTAGAAGCGCATGGTGGTTTCGAGAATATCGTGCACCTTCCATTTCGGTTCCCAGCCAAGCAGGGTGCGGGCTTTGGTGATGTCGGGGATGCGGCGATCGGAATCGTCGTAACCCTCGCCGTAGAACTCCTCGCCGGTCACACTGATGATCTCGGGCAGCTTGATTGCCGGATCGCGGAACTTTTCGGCATAGACTTCGCGCATGGTTTCGGCCATCTGGCGAATGGAGATTTCATTGCCGGGTGTGCCGATGTTAAAGATCTGCCGGTCGCAGGCGCCGTTGGGATTGTTGACGATGAGGTTGGTGCAATCGACGGCATCATCGATATAGGTATAGCAGCGGCGGTTGACGCCGCCGTTGACCAGTTTCATCTGCGTGCCGTTCAGCAGGGCGTCCATGAAAAACGAAAAGACGCGCGGTATGCCTTCTTTTTCGTGCAGCAGGAAATCGATCTTGGGGCCGATGAAATTGAAGGGGCGGATGATGGTGTAGTTGAAGCCCTGTTCGATGCCGTAGGCGTGCAGGACGCGTTCCAGCAGTTGTTTGGCGCAAGCGTAGATCCAGCGATGCTTGATTACGGGGCCGAGAATGTACTCGCTTTCGTCCTCGCTGTAAGTGGCGTGGATGGGATCTTCAGGGTTGGTCAGCGCTGCGTTCTTCAGGCTGGCGGCGCTGCGGCCGTAGACTTCGCAGGTTGAAAACTGAATGAGTCTCTTTTTGTGACGGACGCAGGCTTCGGCGATTTTCAGATTCTCAGTGAAGTTCAGATGAAAGACTTCGAGTGGAATGCGCAGATAAAGACCGGGGTTGGCATAAGCGATGAGGTCGATGACCAGATCCGTGTCCTGCACCATGCGGTCCAGATCCCAGCCTGCGCCGCGAATGTCCTGCTGCAGGAACGTCAGATTGGGATGATCCAACACATCGGTGACCTTATCCATTTCCAAATCAACGGCGGTGACTTCGTGTCCATCGTTGAGTAGACGGACGGTCAGGTGCGATCCAATAAAACCACCGGCGCCCAATGCGAGAATTTTCATACTCTGCTCCCTGGTATTCTGCTGTGTGTAACTATATCTGAGTTTAAGATACCTTAGGCTTTAGGTGTTACGCTTTATTCACTTATTCGGAATGGGTAGTCCTGAAGTTTGGCTGCTGATCGCCACGTTACTCGCCGCTTTCATCGCCTGGAAGCGGAAGCTCCGCGGGCTGGGGTGGTGGGAACGTCCGCTGGCTGTGCTGGCGACACGCAAGGGCCTGGCCATACTGGTTTGCGCGGCGGCGCCGATTGTTTTGCGGGTGCTGTTACTGCCGCTGTTTCCCGCGCCGGAGCCGCGGTATCACGATGAGTTCAGTTTTTTGCTGGGCGCGGACACGCTGTTGCATTGCCGCGTGGCGAATCCGGTGCATCCGATGTGGGTTCACTTTGAGAGCATGCACATGATGGCGCGTCCTGTTTATATGAGCGCGTTTCCGGTGGGCCCGGCGGCGATGCTGGCGCTTGGCAGATTGCTGGGGCACCCTTGGATTGGTGTATTGCTGAGCTGCGGGGCGATGTGCGGGACTTTGTGTTGGATGCTGCAGGGATGGATGCCTCCGCGCTGGGCTTTGCTGGGCGCATTGTTCGTCGTGCTTCGGTTTGGAGTGGCCAGCTACTGGATGAACTCCTATTGGGGCGGGGCATTGGCGGCTACTGGTGGCGCGCTTGTGCTGGGTGCGATGGGGCGGCTTGTGCGGCGGCCGGACTGGCGGTACTCGATCGCGATGGGTGCCGGGTTTGTTGTACTGGCCAACACTCGGACGTTCGAAGGTTCGGTGTTTTGCGCATTGGTGGTTGGGGCTTCGTTTGTGACGCTGCTCGGGCGAAAACGATTATCGATCAGGCAGGTTGTGCTGCCGTTGGTACTGATGTTTGCAGTGACTGCGGCGGGGTTGTTTTGCTATTTCGGCATGGCGACGGGCGATCCCCTGCAGATGCCCTATGTGCTTTATCGCAAATCGTTGACACTGGCGCCGCACTTCCTGTTTCAAAGCGCGCATCCGGAACCGCATTACAACAATCGCGACATGCGCCATTTTTACGCCTCGTGGGAGATGAATGATTTCAACGTGGCGCATCGAAACTTGTTGGTGGATCTGCAGTCGAAGGTGTCGTCGTATTGGCGGTTTTATGTTGGGCCGTTGCTTTGCATTCCTCTGATTGTGCTGTTGAGTTGTTGGCGGTGGCGGCGCGCGCGGCTATGGATTGCCATGCTGTTGTTGTTTGTGCCGGCCCTGGCGGTGCAGGTTTGGCACAATGCGCACTATGTCGCGCCGGCTACCGGGCTAATTCTGCTGTGCGTGGTAAGCGGCATCCGCCTGATGCGAATGCGCGGCTTCGGCCTGTGTTTCGCGCGGATTCTACCGCTGGCGTGCGCGGCGATGCTGGTGGTTCAAATCCTCGCCGGCGGCGCTCCGAACGATGATTCCTCCGCGCCCACTTCGGGTTGGCGTTGGCCCGATTATGGCGGCCGCGAACGCGCGGCTCTGCTGCGGCAGTTGCAAGCCGCGACAGGCGATCATCTGGTGTTTGTGCGGTATTCGCGATTGCACGATGTGGGCAACGAATGGGTGTACAACGATGCCGATATCGATGCGTCGAAAGTCGTCTGGGCGCGTGAGTTGAATCGCGAATCGAATTTGCGGTTGATGCAGTATTTCGGAAAGCGGAAGGTTTGGCTGGTGGAGCCGGACACGGCCGCGCCGGCGTTGATTGCTTATGAAAATGCCGCGCCGCGGCCGATGTTTTTCATTCCTCCCGGTGCGCCTGGAATCGAGTCGCTGCGCGATGTGGAGAGCGTCCGCGCCAAACTACATTCCGCAGTGAAGCAGCCGTGCGATGCGTGGAACTATCGCTACACGGAATTGACGGGCGTGTATGGGCCAGACCCCGTGCGGGGTTGTTATGATGGCGATGACCGCAATGTGCCGGTAGGCTTCGAACACTGGTTTCAGTGGATGCTCGGCATGCGCGAATAACAGGAGTTTTCATTTATGACCAGACGGCAGTACCTTGCTTTAATGGCGGCTCAGGCCGCGAGCGGGGCGGAGTCCGAGATCGCAAAATCAGAGGTATTCAAGGCCGGCGAGAACGGCTATTACATGTACCGCATTCCGGGCATGGTGGTGACTCCGCGCGGTTCGATTTTGGCCTATTGCGAAGCGCGCAAGAATCCAAAGGGCGATTGGGGTACCATCGATATCGCCATGCGCCGCAGTACCGATGCGGGCCGCACTTGGTCGGCGATGCGAATTCTTTCCGCCGTGCCAGGGCAACATGAGAAGAATCCGGTGGCGTTGGCGCAGAAGCTGGCCACCGAAGGCGAAGTCACTTACAATAACCCGGTGGCGATTCCCGACCGCCAGAAGGGTGTTGTTCACTTCGTGCATTGCATGGAATACATGCGGGCGTTCTACATGCGCAGTGACGACGACGGGCAGACGTTTTCCGCGCCACGCGAGATTACCTCGGCGTTCGAACCGTTTCGCAGTGAGTATCAGTGGAAGGTGATTGCCACCGGGCCAGGGCATGGGATTCAGCTGGCGAATGGACGCCTGGTGATTCCGGTGTGGATGTCGACGGGCACGGGCGGACACGCGCACCGTCCGTCAGTGGCGTCGACGATTTACAGTGACGATCAGGGTAAGACCTGGCATCGCGGTGAGATTGGTTTGCCGAACCAGGGCGAGTGGAACATTCCGAACGAGACTGCGGCGGTAGAGCTTTCAGATGGCAGCGTGATGTTGAACGCGCGGAGCGAGTCGAAAGCGAACCGCCGGCTGATCACGGTGAGCAAAGACGGGGCGATGGGCTGGTCGAAGCCCGTATTTCATGAGCAACTCGTGGAGCCGATCTGCCAGGCGACGATGGTGCGCTATTCGACGGCGAAGTTTGGCGGCAAGGACCGGTTGTTGTTCGCGAACCCGGATAACCTGGAGCGGACGGGCGCGGCGGCCGAGCCGGGCAAGTCGCGCGACCGCAAAAATGTGTCGGTGAAGCTGAGCTACGACGAAGGCAAGACGTGGCCGGTGAGCCGTACGGTGGAGCCGGGCTATTCCGGCTACAGCGATTTGGCTGTGCTTGCGAACGGGACGATTCTGCTGCTGTATGAGAAGGCGGCCGATGGCGCGCGGGCATTTCAGCCGGACTCATTGACGCTGGCGCAGTTTCCGTTGGCGTGGTTGACAAAAGGAGCGGATCGCAGCAAGAAAGCAGGACGATAAGGCCTCGGCCGTGGTAGGATATTAAGTACTGGCGGAGTGGCGAAATTGGCAGACGCAGCAGACTCAAAATCTGCCATACTTCACTGTGTGTGTGGGTTCAAGTCCCACCTCCGCCACCATCCCAGTTTCAATCAGTTGCGGTTTGCAGCGACGGGCATCAGTTCGGACGTCCGACACCCAGCTTCTTCAGAATGTCTTCCATCAGGCACCAATTCGTAATGGACGACTGGAGCAGGTTTACGCCGACAAATGCGGTGAACCAAAACCAGTGCGGATCGACCCAAATCCCAAGTGCGAGGCTCGCCAGGACAAAGGTCCCGGCGATCATGCGAATATACCGTTCCACCGTCATGCTAGTTTTCTCCTTCGGTTAACAACAAAGTAGAGTACAGGCACCGTCATGCGCGACAGCGCAAGCGATGCGATTTCGCCTGCCATCAGCGAAATGGCAAGCCCCTGGAAAATCGGGTCGAAAAGGATCACCATCGATCCCACAACCACTGCCGCCGCGGTAAGCATCATCGGCCGGAAGCGCACCGCTCCGGCATCGATCACCGCTTCATCGAGCGGCATCCCTTCTTTCAAACGCAGCTCAACGAAATCGACGAGGATGATGGAGTTGCGCACCACAATGCCGGCTCCCGCGATGAAGCCGATCATCGATGTGGCGGTAAAAAACCCGTTGAGCATTCCGTGCGCCGGCAGGATGCCGATGAGCGACAGTGGAATAACGGCCATTATGATGAGTGGCGTAATGAATGACTCGAACCAGCCGACCACCAGAATGTAGATCAGCACCAGTACGGCGGCGAAGGCGATTCCCAAGTCGCGAAAGACTTCATAGGTAATGTGCCACTCGCCGTCCCATTTGATTGCGTAACGGCTGTCGTCTTTCGGTTGGGCGGCGGTGAACTGTTCCAGGTTCATCTTGTCGATCTCGGGCCCAAGTTTCTGAATGGCGTAGACGGGGCTTTCCATCGATCCGGCAACATCGGCGGTAACGTAGGTCACCGGCATCAAATTCTTGTGATAGATGCTGCGGTCCTCGATCGAATTCTCCACCGTGGTGATCTCCCGCAACGAGACCAGGTGCCCGTCACGAGTGTCGATCTTCAAATCGCGCATTGTGTCAAAGCTCGATCGGGCGGTCCGCGACAGCCTGACCTGAACAGGGATGTCTTCCTTCCAGGTGTCGACATGCAGCAGTCCGGCCGACTCACCGGCCGAGGCGATGCGCATGGTTCGTGCGATGTCCGCGTCGGTGATTCCGTTGAATGCCGCCTTTTCGGCGTCAAGCACCAGTCGCTGTTTGGGGCGGTCGTCTTCGACGTACCAATCGACATCGACGACGCCGTCGGTGCGCGCGAAGAGATCCTTCAATTGACGGGCGACGCGTATCTGCCCTTCCTGCGACGGGCCGTAGACCTCTGCGACGAGAGTTTGCAGCACTGGCGGGCCAGGCGGCACCTCTGCCACCTTGATTCGTGCGCCGGTCTTTAGGGCGATGGCCTGCAGCGAGACGCGCACAGCCTTGGCAATTTCATGACTCTGCCGTTTCCGCTCATCTTTGCTTAACAGGTTCACCTGGATGTCCGCACTATTCGATGCATTCCGCAGATAGTAGTGGCGGACGAGTCCGTTGAAGTTGTAAGGCGAAGCCGTCCCGGCGTAGGTTTGAACATTCACGACCTCTGGTTGTTTCAGCACTTCTGTCGCCAACATACGCGCCACGCGCGCTGTTTCCTCAAGCGTGGTTCCGTTGGGCATATCGATGATGACCTGGAATTCGCTCTTGTTATCGAATGGCAGCATCTTCACCTTGACGTACTTGATGTAGACCAGCGACATGGAGCCGAGCATCATCACGACGATGGCAGCGATAAATCCCCAGCGGCGGAAGCCGTGATGCAACAGGCCGCCCATGACGCGGCGATACAAGCGGGTCACGAAATCCTCGGCCTGATCATGCGAGTGCGTGGATACGGGTTTCAAGATGCGCACGGCTGCCCAAGGCGTAACCAGAAAGGCAACGATCAGTGAGAACAACATGGCAGAGGTGGAGCCGATCGGAATCGGTCGCATGTACGGGCCCATTAAGCCGCTGACAAACGCCATCGGCAGGATCGCCGCGACGACGGTCATGGTCGCCAGGATGGTTGGATTGCCGACTTCGCCCACGGCCTCAATTGCGATGTCAGCGATCGGCCTGCCCTTGTTGGCTGGCAGATGAAGATGGCGCACTATGTTTTCGACCACGACGATTGCATCATCGACCAATATTCCAATGGAAAAAATCAGCGCAAATAGAGTGATCCGGTTCAGCGTGTAACCGTAAAGATAAAAGACGGCGAGTGTGAGAGCCAGCGTGACCGGGATGGCTGTGAACACTACCAACGACTCGCGGAGGCCGAGAATCAGCGCAACTAAAAGGCTGACCGAAACGACGGCGATCCCCATGTGGAACAGGAGTTCGTTCGATTTCTCGGCCGCCGTCTCGCCGTATTGGCGGGTGATGGTAAGCGTTACGTCCGACGGCAATTTGCGGCCGTGGACGCGGTCAAGCACGGCACTGGCGACATCGATCGCATTGGCGCCCTTGCGTTTTGAAACGGCAATCGTAACGGCAGGCGCGAAGGACTGCCCACTGGCGAACTGGACATATTGAGCCGGCTCCTCGCCGGCGTCGGTAACATCGGCCACATTGCGGACGTAGATGGCGCGGCCGTTGGCTACCGCGACTACCGTGTTGCGGACATCGACCGCGGTACGGAAGAAGTTGCCGGTCTCGACCAGCACCTCACGGTTTCCGCTGGAGTATTTGCCGGAAGGAACACGCGCGTTGGCCGAAGCGAGCGCACCGAGTACGCGGGCGGCGGAAAGCGAGTAGGAGGCAAGTCGCGACTCGTCAATCGTCACGCGAACCTGCCTGCGTTCGCCACCGATGACGACAGCGGCCGAAACTTCGTTCACCTGCTTGATCGGATCGAGCAACTCCAATGCAACGCGGCGTAGATCGTAGCCGTTGTAGCGCGAACTGGAAAGGGTCAGCGCAAGGATCGGCACATCGTCTATCGAACGCGGCTTGATCAAGGGTTGCGAGGCGCCGGGCGGGATGATGTCGAAATTGGCCGACATCTTCTGGTTCAGTTTGACGATACTTTTCTCTTCGTCTTCGCCGACTTTGAAGCGAACGATGGCGAGCGCTCCACCGGGGCTAGAGGTCGAGTAGACGTATTCGACGCCTGGAATTTCCCACAGGAGTTTTTCCATCGGCCCGGTGACGCGCTGTTCTACTTCTTTAGCCGAAGCGCCCGGCATGCCGACGAAGATGTCGACCATGGGCACGATGATCTGCGGCTCTTCTTCGCGCGGCAGCTTCCAGATTGCAAATGCGCCAAGCAGTAGAGAGGAGACGATGATCAGCGGCGTTAGCGGGGACTGAATGAATACGGCCGCGATTTTACCGGCGAGATTACGTTCCATTATTTCGTCTCGATTCTGGCGCCGTCGGCGAGTTCGACCGGGCGCGGATGGATAATGCGGTCACCCGCCGTGAGTCCGCTGAGAACTTCGGTGCGTTCGCCCAGCTTTCTACCAAGCGAAACGAGGCGGGTGCGCGCGACTCCATCCTCGGCGATGAGGACGGTCTCGACGGATCCTTGATGGATGACAGCGGCGGACGGGATGGTGAGAGCCTTTTCCGCAGCGGACGCAATTTCAAGCCGTCCGGAGAGGCCGGACCGGATCCCCTGGATGGCGGGCAGTGCGACTTTGACAATCACCGAGCGCGAACTTGCGTCTACTGTGGGGACTATCTCAGAGATCTTGAGTTGCAGCGTCTTATCCAGCGCGTCAATACGAACGGTAACGGCCTGACCCACCTTAAGGGTCGCAAGCAGCGACTCCTCCACCGGAGCTTCAAACCGGTAGCCCGCGGCTTGTTCCAGGATCAACAGCGGAGCGCCGGGAACGGCCATGGATCCGGGTTCAGCTTTGCGTTCCTTCACAATGCCCGCGAAGGGTGCGCGCACTTCGGCATAAGTCCGGGCAATTTCGGCGGCTTGCACACCCTGGCGTGCCTGTTCCACCTTTGCGTTTACCTGAGCTTGTTTGGAAACCGCGCCGTCATATGCGGTCTGCGCCATTTTCACACGCGCGGAGGCTTCATCGAATTCCTGATTGGAGATGGATTTCGTCTCAAACAGGCTGGACATGCGGGCGAAGGTGGTTTTCGCAAGTTCGAGCTGTGCGCTTGCGGCGTTGATTCCTTGCTGCACCTCAAGCGTGGCTGCGCGGGCTTCGTTCAACCCGGCATTGGCTAGCTGAACGGCCGTCTCAAGGTCGCGGGAATCGATGACGGCAACGACCTGATCGGCGCGGACCTGATCCCCGGTCTGGACGCGAATTTCACGGAGGTAGCCCATAACTCTCGCCGATACCGGTGTGGTGACCCTGGCCTCGACGGTGCCGCTTGCCTGATGCACGCCGGGCATATTGGATTCAGCGAGAGTCTCCGTGGTGACTCGCACGGATGCCGCCTGTGGCGCTTGCTCCTTGGGGTGTGTTTCCTTGGAGCAGGCAGCGAGCGCTATAAGTGTAATTATAAGAATGAATTTATTTGAGGACATCGGAATCTCCTGAAAGCGTGCCTGCGACCAACTCCATCCCGGCCGCTGCCATGCGCTGGTCGTAGATGGCGGCCAACAACCTGGTCTGCGATTCTAAACTGGCGGTTTCCTGCTGCAGCAAATCGGTCACTGTGGTGAGCCCGGCTTCATACCGGTTCTTGGTGATACGGAGGCTTTCGGCGGACATGCCTGTCGCTTCCTTCGCGACTTTGATCCGCTCGCACGCGCCCTTCCAATTGGCGTAGGCGCGATGCGCTTCGAGCCGGATCGTGGATGAAACCTGACGCGATTGGGCTCTGGCGCTTGCCATCCCCTCGACGGTTTCGCTGATTCGTTCCTTGTCGGCGTGGCCGTTGAATAAGTTCCATTTGAGAGTTGCGGCGAAGAACCAGTTGCCGCTGCCTCCGGTGACGAACTTTTCGCGGTCCGCTTCGATCATCGCCCGCGCGCCGATTTGCGGTAGCATCGCGGACCTGGCAGTAGCCGATTGGTTCTCCGCCAGTTCCATGGCAAGTTTCGCCTGGCGCATTTCGGGCCGCCCTTCGCCAGCCTTCTTTTGTAGTTCGTCAAGGACCGGACTGGCCGTTGTGATCTCAGCCAATGGCGTGGCAAGGTCGTATTCGGAGCCAGGCGTCACGCCCATTGCTTCGGCAAGCGCTGCCCGGGCCACTTCAAGATCGTAGGTGCGGCGGATCTCCTGCTCGCGCACGGACGCAAGATGAACACGAAGGGTGAGAACGGCGGCGTCGGTCGACATTCCCGCGGACCGGACTATTTCAGCCCGCTTCAGGCTGGCCTCGGCGGATTTCACGGCATCTTTTGCGACACCCAGTCCAGATGCGGCGAGCGCCGTTCCGAAGTATGCCTGCACCACGCCTGCGGTGATCTGCATTCGGGCGTGGCGTTCCTGTTCAGCCGTCATGGTCTTGCGTAGTGTCGCCGATTGTGTGTTGAGCCTGGTTTGCCGGCCATCGTAAATCGGTTGATCCACGGTCAACTGCGATTGGAAGTTGCTGGTAGGGTCGGGATGATTCAGCTGGCCGATATCGAAATTCGCGGCGGTGAAGCGGCGCTGCGAGAGCAGCGTGCTGAAGGCGAAGACTGGATTGTTTCCCACTTGATAGGACTCGCTATAGTTCACTCGCGGAAGCAATCCGCCACGGGCCTGCTCCACGCGATGCGCCGCGGCCCGCTGTTCGGCCTCGACGGCTTCGATCAGCGGATGTTTCTTCATCGCCATGGAGACGGCGTCAGTTAGCGATAGCCTTTCTGCGGCAAGCGCTGAAGAAAAACAGGCCGCCAATGCCAACAAATTTCCAATCATGCGGTTCTCCCCGACAGCTTTTTGTAGGCTTGCTTTGCGTCGCGCTCGGCGCATTTGCACATCAGTTTGCACAATTCCAAAATCATTGGATCTGTGACCGAATAGTAAATACTATTGCCGTCTCTGCGGCGCTCCACCATGCCTGCACTGTAAAGGGCCTGTAGGTGACGCGACACGTTCGATTGGCTGGAGCCAACCTCTTCGATGACCTCACTCACCGACCGTTCGCCTTGCATTACATACGAGAGGATTCGTAGCCGGCACGGATCGCCCAGGGCACGGAATCGAGCGGCGATTGCTTCGAGCTGATCTGGCGTTAAGATGCTCATGTATCTATATGAACATATGCGCATGTAGATGTCAAGACAAAATAGTCTTTATAGACGCGAGGCTGCTTCGGGAGATATGCGGCCAACTTGAGGTTCGGATCATCCAGGGGAATGTGTCTGAACAAGCCGGCCGGCGTTTACGCGGATTCCAAGTGGACTATGTTGTACTCGAAGTTGATGGCCACGGGGCTACAGCCCAATGCCACATAGCGTTTGCGAGTAGAACAAGAAACTCCAGGTGTTCCGCCATTTTCGACGCATTGGGAAGCCGCGTCAATGAGGGCGAGGTCAACTTAGAATTAGTCAGGGCAGACAAATTGCCCTCCCCACCCTTGAAAACACTGCGGTGTCGAGTTTGGCGTCGACGATTCACGTGTGCAATTGGAACAAACATGTGGCATTGTTCTAGAGCGCCTTTTCGATGCGGTTCCAGGTTGGTTTGGGCTTAAGCCAGTCGCCCGCGGCCGGTTGGCCGGCCTTGATGCGGGCAAGCGCTTTTTCCGCGACCTTGCGGCGGTCCGCCGGGAGCGCTTTTGTTGCGCCAGATTCGAGCCAGGCAATCATGCGTTTGACGTGAATGCGCAGCGCACCCGTGGTGAGGGTGTGGCCGTCGGTAAGAAGAGCGAGCAGTGCAGTCAACGTCGTGAGGACGCGCTCTTCCTGATTTGCGCCGGGCATCCCGCCGTCCCCTTCGAGGCGCGATACCAGGTCGACCGCAGTTTCCGCCTGCTGATTGGTCTGCTTTGTCTCAGCGGCTTTTTCTTTGGAGAGCAGCTTGCCGGCTATTGAGCCGATTGCATTGAAGACGCCGCCCACTGTGGATCCCGCAGTGCTGCTGCTGGTGACAGGAACTGCCTTGAACATGCGCGTGAAATCGCTGGGCGCACCTGCAGCCTGTGGCGAAGGTGGCGGAGGAGGCAACATCGGCATCGCCGCCGGAGCGAGCGCCAACTGGCTGAACGACGGGGGTGCGGCGAATATCTCGGCAAAACTCGTATCTTGTGGCTGCTTGACCGGAACCACCCGCGTCGATGGCGGTGCGCCCGGACGGTCGCCTTCGCGCTCGACGACTGCGACGAGGGCCATGCGGCGGCTGGCGAGACCGTAATCTTTACTGAGCCGCTCCAGGTATTTATCCATGCGCTCAGCGGTTTTGCGGTTTTCCGGCTTTGATGAGTCGGGGAGGACGCGCGCTTCGGCGTCAGTGATGAGGCGCGATCCCCGAAGAAGGCGGAGGGTTTCGCCTGTGCTGTTGTCGACGGAGGGAATCGTGATGGAGCGCGATCCGCCGTTCCATTCGAGTTCGATCGCAGGCGCTGTCACTTCGCCATAGAGAAGCAGCGGGCGGCCGGGGAAGACGGCATCAGCGGGTGCGGGTTCGATCCGCGGGCCTGAGACTTTGAGTCCGGTAGCGATGGGCGCGGAGGCTGAGGCGAAGAGATCGACAGCAGCAAGATCGACGCGCTCGCGGGCGGTGACGAAGCGGGAGATGCCGCCGGTCTCTCGGGCGAGGAGCGTCAAGAAGCGGTCCTGGCTTGCGCTTCCGATGCCGAGGGTGTGCAGGCGGATGCCGGTGGCACGGGCTGAGGCGATGATCGGCTCCACGCCAAAGACCTGACCGTCGGTAAGTACAAAAATGTCGCCCGCGGTGGCAGAGAGAAGTTTGGCCGCTGCCTGCACTCCGGCAGTGAGTTCGGTACTGCCGTGCGCGTCGATGGTTTCGAGATACCTGGCGGCCGCGCGGCGGTTATCGGGGGTGGCTTTGACGAGCTTATCATGGAAGGCCTCCGATTCACTGGCAAAGGCGACGATGCCGAAGGAGTCTCCAGGTTCGAGGGCGGCGAGGCACGCGGCGACGGCTTTGCGTGCCTGAATGATCGGTTCGCCCTCCATGGAGCCGGAACGGTCGATGAGGAAGGCGACAGAGCGCGGCTGCGGCTTGGGTTCGCCGAACGCAGGGGACGGAATCAGCGCGGCGAAGTGGCGCGTGCCGGACTCGCCTGCGCCGGCGAGCACGAGCGGCTCGACGATTTGGCGCTTGATGTCAAGAACCAGGTCGCGGTCCGGCACGTCAGCGGCTGGGGCGAGGGAGATCGCCGATTCGCCGCTGCCCACGCGCCGGACGCGGATGGCGTGAGACGGAGATGAGATTTCTTCGATCTCGCCCGGCATGCGGACGGAGAGATCGAAGAAGCAGCGATGTAGTCCTTTGGCGCTGGCGCGGAACTGCGGGAGCATCAGGTCGCCGAACTGGGCCGCAGGCAGCTCAATCTCGGCGGCGCCGGGCTCCGATTCGTAGGCGAGTGCCTGGGAGTGATAGGACGGGGCGAGGGTGAACGGGAATCGGAAACGGAAGCCGTCATCGGTGAGATCAACTCCGGCTATGATTTCAAGCGTCACGGTGACTTCCTCGCCGGGCTTGAGATTGCCGACGGAGAGGTTGATGAGTCCGTCGCCGTACTGGCGGGCAAGTGTCGCCATGTGGCCCTGTTCGAGCCCCTGCTCGTAGCGCTGGACGGCTTCCTGCACCGGCTTGAGATCGGAGTGCGCATGGTAGTTGGGGCCGTGGATTTCGAAGCTGCGCAAGGCTGCGTCGCGCGGAAGAGCAAAGCAGTAGACGACTTCGAGCGGTTCGGTCTCGGCGGAACAGAACTTGTGGCGCACCGCGAGGCGCGCGCCGGCGGGCAGCAGATTGCCGCCCAGGCAGAGCTCCTGCATGGCGAGCTTGACCGGCTCGCCGGTAGCGGCGGCGATAGCCTCGAAACGATGTGATGCGGGCGCGGGTGTCATTCAGTCTCCTCCTGTGTTTTCTTGGTCTTTTCGATTTCCTGTAAACGCGACGCAAACTCCTGCAAGGCCGCGCGAATCTGGTGCATACGCCACGGCGGCACTCCGCCTCGGACGAGGACGGTAACATCGCTCGTCAAAGCATACCCCTGCAAGGACACTGGCGCGGGAAGCGTCGGGGCAATGCTCTCGTTGCGGACTTGAAACGCGATTTCGTTGAGGGTTGCGCCGCCCGCCTGCAGCTGCTGAATCTGCCGCAGGCGTGCGAGATGTTCTTGCGTGTAGACTGCCCCACGTCCGGCGACGGTAGGTCCGTCGAGTAAGCCGCGGGCGATGTAGAAGCGGATGGTGCGGGCGGCGAGCCCGGTTTGATCCGCCAGTTCCGCGAGCGTGAGGGTTTGGTGCGTGTTCATTGCAAGAACGTTCCTAAGACAAACTCATGATGCGCTCTTTTTGTGACAGTGTCAAGTAGTGTTTTTATTCTTTGAAGGCGGCGAGGCAATCGCCGGTTCAGGCCTGCTGGCCCAGAGCATCGTATTTGGCGACACATCAGGAATGGGATCGACGCGATCAAGTCACGTGAGATATCGAAGACATCGCTTGGCGCGTAGCTGCGGCCGAGCTTTGGCTGCCAGTGCCGCCCATGGGTTAGCCAATGGACGATTTTCAGCGCCCCGGAAGGCCGCGATCGCTGTCGCAGAGCCCTCCTCTTTCATCGCGACCAGGATATCCTCATCCAGGCGGATCTTGTCACCGTGGGTCCTGTCGAGATCGCGGAGGCGTCGTGAGAGGGGATCCTTCTTTCGCGCTGTGACAAGGGTCTGAAAGTCGATCCTCAAAACCGCTTCCGTCGTTGCGAGGATCTTAAACATCGTCAGCAATTCTAGCTGGCCCCGTTGCTCGCCGAAAAACCCCTCGACCTCACTTCTTGTCAGGCCAAGGAATTGGTCTTCGTGCGGGCCGGGGAGCCTGACCTGCAATCTTGAGACCCGAACCCAGGCGACTTAGAACACCTGCTCGGGATTCGCTATTGAGCGCAATCTGATACTCAAACCACTGGTGCAAGAGCGCGGCCACCGGCGGAGCCGGATTGAACAACCTGTGACTAAACCCACAGGCAGCCACCATTACATTCAGAAAGAGCGGCCCGCATTGGTAATCGAAGAGACGGAGCGCTTCGTCCGCCCGCTTTGCGAACCCGCTGCCATGGACTCTGCTGGCGGGCCTACAGTAGTTCACCAATGCACGAAGCGGGCATTTGTCCCAACGCCCGCAGCCTAGCGGAACTCCCCGAAATGCATCCGCTCCGGCGCACCTTTCCGATCAAGAATCTGAATCGTAGTGGACGGCCACGGATCCGGCTCGCCCCACGACCGCAGCGGCTACCAAAAGACGATATACAGGGCCACCAGAACGCCGTACACAATCAAAGCGCCCACCAGGAATCCATTCGTCGTTTTGAATAGCGACGTATCCACCAACAGCGCAGTGCCTGCGGAGTTATGGCCGCCCGGAGCGGCCGGCCGTTGACCCATCAGACTGATCAGGATCATGCCAACCACGCAGAACAGGAACACGATCTCCATGCGATCCAGGAAAGGAATCTCATAGACGCCAGCCTCGTTTAGCTTGGTGAAGCCGAAAGCGGCGAGCCAGGAAAGATCCATCCAGCGCGGAAGAAATTCAAGCAAACAGGAACCGGCAAAGCCACCCAGCGTGGCGAAGAGCGCCGCGTTGGAGGTGGTTCGCTTCCAGAAGAAACCCATGATAAACATGGCGAAGATTCCCGGGCTGACGAACCCGGTGTACTTCTGGATGAACTGGAAGCCGCCCTCTTTATCGATGCCCAGATGCGGCGCAATCAGGATGGCGATGGCCATGGCGACGACGATCACGCACTTGCCGATCCATACCACCTGCTTCTCGTCCACCTCAGGGTGGAGGTAGCGCTTGTAGATATCGAGCGTGAAGATGGTAGAGATGCTGTTCGCCTTGCCGGCCAGCGAGGCCACAACCGCCGCGGTGAGCGCGGCAAAGGCCAGACCCTTCATGCCCGTCGGCAGAAGGTTTAGCAACACTGGGTAGGCTTTGTCTGGATTGATTTTTCCACCCATCAGCATCTCGTTATGGAAGCTGCCCTGTTGATACAGGACATAGGCGGCAATGCCCGGCAGCACAACAATCACCGGCATCAGCAGCTTCAAAAATGATGCAAACAGCAGGCCATTGCGCGCCGTAGGCAGGCTGGCGCCCAGCGCACGCTGCGTGATGTATTGATTGCAGCCCCAATAATTCAGGTGGCCAATCCACATTCCGCCAATCACCACGGTCAGGCCGGGCAGATCGAGGTAGTTCGGATTGTCGCGGTTCAGGATCATGTGAAAGTGATCGCTGGCGTGGGTCATCGTCAGGTTGAAGCCATTGATGACTCCGGTGGTCGCAAACTTTTCTGAGACCAAACCGAGGGCGAGATAGGTGGTGACCAGACCTCCCAGGACAAGAAAGAACACTTGGATGACGTCAGTGTAGCCGATGACTTTCATGCCGCCCAGCGTGATAACCAGCGCAAAGAGCGCGAGCCCGATCATGCACACGTTGAGATCGAGGCCAGAGATTGCATTGATGGCGAGCGCACCGAGATAAAGAATCGACGTCAGGTTCACCACCACATAAAGCAGCAGCCAGAAGACCGCCATGATCATCGCCACCGTGCCGTTGTAACGTTCGCGCAGGAACTGCGGCATGGTGTAGATCTTGTTGGTCAGATACACCGGCATGAAAAACACCGCCACGATGAGCAGTGTGGCCGCCGCCAGCCATTCGTAAGTGGCGATGGCCAAGCCCATCTTGAAGCCGGAACCGCTCATGCCGATCATCTGTTCGGCGGAGATGTTGGAAGCGATGAGCGAGGCGCCGATGGCCCACCAGGTGAGAGTGCCTTCGGCCAGGAAGTAGTCCTTCGACGAGGCCGAGGCGGCCTTCTTCTTCGTATAGATCCAAATGCCATATCCGGATACGATGAGGAAATAGAGGCCGAAAACAATGTAGTCCGCGAACTGAAGTGTTGGCTGCATCGGGTGGCCGTTTATGGGATCTTGCGGCCCTGCGCCGCTTCCCAGAGTGCAAACCAGTCTTCGCGTTCCAGCACGATGGAGTTGGACTGTGCGGCGGACTTGAGCCGCTCCAGTTTGTTGGTGCCGATGACCGGCAGCGGATGAGATGGATGCGCCAGAATCCACGCGTAGGCCAACTGTTCCAGATTCGCTCCGTCATAGCGGTCAGCCATGTTGCTGGCAGCCGCGGCCAGTCGCACCGCGGCGGGGTTCAATGGATCGAAGATCCGCCCTTGTGCCAGCGGGCTCCACGCCATGGGCGCCATCATGAGTTTCTCGCACTGGTGCAGCGTGCCGTCGTTGATCGGCTCAGTGTTCAGCAGGTGGAACTCAATCTGGTTAGTGACCAGCGGCTGATCCATGTGCGCGCTGAGCAGATCGAACTGCGGGCCAGAGTAATTCGATACTCCCGCTGCGCCGATCTTACCGCTGCGTAACAACTCGTTCAATCCGGCAGCCGTGTCGTCGGCGCGGGTCAGCCAGTCCGGACGATGTACCAGGAAGAGGTCGATGCGGTCGGTGCCAAGCAGGCGCAGGGACGCATCGAGACTGCGGATGAGTTGCGCACCGGTGGCATTGTAATGCGCCGTGTGGCGTTCGGGATGCTGAGGACAGGGAATGTAAATGCCCGCCTTGGTGACGATCTCCAGCTTATCGCGTAGTCCTGGCGACAGCGCGAGTGCCGCGCCCAGCGCCCGCTCCACTTCGTAGATGCCATAGATCTCGGCCGTATCGATGGTGGTGATGCCGAGTTCGAGGCAGGCGTGCAGCCGGCGGTTGATCTCCTGCGGGGTCGTGCCTGAGTCGAGTATCCGCCACGTGCCGTAAACGAGGCGGGAGAATTCAGGCCCGCGTTGAGTAAGTTTGATTCGATTCATGAGTTTTTAAGTGGACTGCTTATAATCACGGAATGAGGCCGTTGCTAGTGATTCTGTGTTGTGCGACGTCAGCGCTGGGCCAACTTTCAGCGTTTCTGCCAGCGTCAGAACCTTCTCGCCGTAGAGCTTCCAGGTCTGGCCATCGGTCGACACATACGCCGAGAACTGATCGCCTCGCCGCGCCACGCGTAGCCAGGAGTTCGGGAAGGCGGCAGGGAACTCCGGCGGCGCTGGCGGCCTGACTGCGGGATAGATGGCCTCGCAGTTGTCTCCGGCGTGCGGACGAAACTGCATCTCGTAAGCGCCAAGGTTGTTATTGCGCGGCTCGTTGTCTGAGAAGACGAAGAACATTACATGGGCGCTCGAGGTATCGAGGTTCTCACGCATCATCAGGCCGGTCTTGGAATACAGATGCGCCGGTGTGAAGCTTTCGACTCGCACTGCGACGTCGAAGTCGCCACGGAGTTCCTGGAAGACGAAGTGAAACTGGTCGGCGGTCTCCCAAATGTCCGCGCCGCCCGCGACGAGGTCCCAGCCGCCTCCGTTTGGCGTGGCATAGCCAGGCAGTTGTGGGGAGCCGACATCGACGTTGGCGAAGTCTGTAGCCGGAACAGGATTGGGGTTTGACATCGTGGTCATTATATCGGCTCCTTGATGGTAACGAGAAGTGGCTACTTCGATGTCACATGGACCGGTGCGCCCGCATTCAGAACCCTTAGAGAACCTGGCTTAGCTAATTCAAACTGGGCTAATATAGTGCTATGGACTTGACGACCATTCATCAGGCAAAAACGAACCTGTCCCGCCTCATCGAGCGAGCGGAACGCGGCGAGGAAATCGTAATCGCCCGTGGCAAAAAGCCAGTCGTCCGGCTTGTGCCCGTGGCTCCTCCGGCGAAAAAGCGAATCCCGGGGATGTTCAAAGGCGAGTTCACCGTCGGGCCAGAGTTTTTCGAACCGCTACCGCCAGAAGAGATGGAAGGCTGGGAGTAACCGCGGTGCGGGTTATTCTCGACACTCATGCACTATTGTGGTGGGTACAGGACGATCCCCAACTCTCTCGTAAAGCACGGGCTGCTCTTGCATCGCTCACAACGGAAGTCTACGTCAGCGCCGCCTCAGCCTGGGAGATTGCCACCAAAGTTCGAATCGGCAAATTGGCCGGCGCGGCGGCGTTTGCGGCGGATTTCCCGGAACGGTTGCGTCAGCTTGGTTTTCGCGAACTGTCCATTACTGTCGAGCATGGACAACGCGCCGGACTCCTGCCCGGCGCCCACAAGGATCCCTTCGACCGTATGCTGATCGCCCAAGCCCAGGCGGAGAACCTGTGCATCGTCAGCAGCAAGTCGATATTCGACGAGTATCACGTGCAGCGCCTTTGGTGAGCAAGCCTGAGCATTGGCGCCTGGGTCAGGCCGGTGCCGTTCGGTCCGGGCAGCCCAAAGCACTTGCCCGTGCGCACGTCCAAGTCGATTCCATCGACGGCCACCGCATCTTTGTATGCCTTGCGGAGATTCTGCAGGCGAAGCGCGTGGTGGGGGACCGGGTCGGACACTCATTCAGTATCCCCGCATCTGCCTCCCCTAGTCAAAACAGCGCATTTACCGCTACACTGACCGCCGGAGGACCTATGGCGAGTGTATGGCCGCGCAGTTCGAGATTGGTAGCTTGGATCAGATGCTTGTGCAATCGCTTGTGCCAGGACTGTTCTCCTTCCAGTATGATTGGGCTGTGAAACGCTTTCTATTCGTACCCTTTTTTGCCTTCCTAAATATTGCTGGATTCGCGCAATCGCTGCGGCCGCCTTCGGTGCCTTTGGTCGCCCACGATCCCTACTTCAGCATCTGGTCAAACACAGATCACTTGAATGGCTCCGCCACAACTCACTGGACGGGCAAGCCGAACCCCATGACCGCGCTCGCGCGCATCGATGACGCCGTCTATCAAGTGATGGGACGCGAGCGGAGTGAGATCAAGCCGCTGCCGCAAGTGAGCGTTGAGGTGCTGCCCACGCGCACGTTGTATGTGTTTCGGGGCGCGGGCATTCAGTTGGATTTCACGTTTCTGACTCCGGCGCTGCCGGCGGATCTGGACGTGCTCTCGCGGCCGCTGACTTATCTGGAGTGGAAGGTCGCATCGATCGATGGTGCGGCACACTCCGTGGCGATCTACTTCGACGCGGGTTCGGAGCTGGTGGTGAACACGTCGGATCAGCCTGTCGTATGGTCGCGCTATCAGTTGGACGGCATGCCGGTGCTGCGCATGGGATCGCGCGAGCAGCCGGTGCTGGCCAAGCGTGGAGACGATCTGCGCATTGATTGGGGCTATCTGTATCTGGCCTCGGACCGCGTAGAGGGCGTGACGTTCACTGGGGCCCTGCATGGTGCGGCGATGCGGTCATTTCAGGCGGACGGAACGCTGCCCGATTCGGACGATTTTTCCGGCAGGCCTGGGCCGCGCCGTGGCACCGGGGCGGTGCTTGCGGCAAGTGTTCAGTTCGGCAAGGTGAGTGCGCAGCCAGTCAGCCGGTATCTGATGCTGGCCTATGACGACGAATTTTCGATTGAGTATTTCAATCGCAAGGAGCGGGCGTGGTGGCGGCGTAACGGCGCGGATGCAGCCGATATGATTCGGGCTGGGCGCAAAGAGCATGATTCGCTACTGGCGCGTAGCTTGGCTTTCGATACGCAATTGATGGCGGATCTGCGCAAAGCGGGCGGAGAGAAATACGCGCGGCTGGCGGCGCTGGCCTACAGGGAGACGCTTGCCGCGCATAAACTGGTGGCCGATTCCGATGGCACGGCGATGTACTTCCCGAAAGAAAACTTCAGCAACGGCTGCATCGCCACGGTGGATGTGATCTATCCGAGCGCGCCTTTCACTCTGTTGTTCAGTCCTGCGCTGCTGCGCGCGCAACTGAATCCGGTGCTTGACTACGCACGGATGTCGCGCTGGCCCTGGCCGTTTGCGCCGCATGATCTGGGAACATATCCGCAAGCGAATGGACATGTCTACGGCGGCGGTGAGCGCACCGAAGAAAACCAGTTGCCTGTGGAAGAGAGTGGCAATATGCTGATCATGTTGGCCGCGCTGGTGCGAGTGGAAGGCAACGCTGCCTATGCAGAGAAGTATTGGCCGCAGATTTCAAAATGGGCGGAGTATCTGCGCGAGAAGGGCCTGGATCCGGAGAATCAACTTTCGACGGATGACTTCGCGGGCCACCTGGCGCATAACTCGAATCTGTCGATCAAAGCCATTCTGGCGCTGGGGTCGTACTCGATTCTGAGCGAGATGACCGGGCGAAAAGAGGTCGCGGCGCAATATAAGAAGATCGCCCAGGAGTTTGCCAGTAAGTGGATTGGGTTGGCGGCCGAAGGCGACCACTATAAGCTTGCATTCGATCAGGCGGGCAGTTGGAGCCAGAAGTATAACCTGGTGTGGGACAAGCTGCTGGGGTTGAATCTTTTCCCTGCGGAAGTGGCGCGCAAAGAGATCGCCTTCTACAAGACGCGGCAGAATAAGTACGGCCTGCCGCTCGACAATCGCAAGGATTATACGAAGCTCGATTGGATTTTGTGGACGGCGACGATGACGGAAAGTCAGGCCGATTTCGAAGCGATTGTCGGCCCGGCCTACCAGTTCGCAAACGATTCGCCGAGCCGCGTGCCGCTATCGGATTGGTACGACACGAAGACGTCGAAACAACAGGGATTTCAGGCGCGGTCGGTGGTGGGTGGACTTTTCATCAAGATGCTGGCTGACCCGGAAATCTGGAAACGATACGCCTCGGGCGCCAAGGTAAAGTGAGCAAGCATGGCCGTAGCGTCCCAAGATGCGATACAGTCAGTAGGCTGACCGAAGCTAGTTAGTCGGACGGCGCAGAGCATGGGGTCTTTCCGCCGCAGCGCGGGGGCGGATTGAGCAACTTGCACCTCGGAATATTTCACAAGTGGTAGCTAAATGAAAAGGTCAATAAGATGAATACACCGATTTCCAAACGTTGTCTTGCCGAGTTACTCGGTACTTTCTGGCTGGTCTTTGGCGGGTGCGGCAGTGCGGTTCTGGCTGCTGCATTTCCCGCTCTGGGTATTGGGTTTGTTGGAGTATCTTTAGCATTTGGACTCACTGTTTTAACAATGGCCTATGCGATTGGCCATATTTCCGGGTGTCATTTGAATCCGGCGGTATCGATCGGGCTGGTTACCGCCAAGCGGTTTCCCGCTGGTGAATTGCCCGCTTACATTGCATCGCAGGTGGCCGGAGGTATTTTGGGTGCGGCTGTTCTATATATTATTGCGAGCGGGAAAGCCGGTTTCAGTTTGAGCGGCGGCTTTGCTTCCAACGGATTCGGCGTACATTCGCCGGGCGGGTACGAAATGATGTCGTGCCTGATTGCCGAAGTCGTGCTGACGTTCTTTTTCCTGATGATCATTCTTGGCTCAACCGACAAGCGCGCTCCGCAAGGGTTTGCGCCGATCGCGATCGGGCTTGGATTGACGCTGATCCACTTGATAGGGATTCCAGTGACGAACCTTTCGGTGAACCCCGCGCGCAGCACGGGTCCGGCTGTGTTTGTGCAGGGTTGGGCCTTGGAGCAGTTGTGGCTGTTTTGGGTGGCTCCCATTGCCGGTGCCGTGATCGCGGGAGTTGTTTATTCGGTGATTGCGGGGGACGAACCCGTGCAGCAGTCGCGGGTGGCTTCGGCGTCGCGGTAAGTGAGGCGGGGCTTAAGCCCCTTGCAGGCTGAAGCCCGCCCCACTTTTTAACTCAAGCCTTTGATGATTTCCTTGCCGCGGTCGAGCATCATGGCCGCTTCGCTGCCCGTGCCGAGGAAGCGCATGCCACGCTCTTTCCAAAATTGGGCGAGGGGCAATGTGCGGGTTTGCGTTCCGGGGGCGATGCCGCGCTTGTCGCAGGAATCGCGGATCGCCTCCATGGCTTCCACCATCTTCGGATGCTGGAAATCGCCCGGCACGCCGAGCGAGATGGAGAGATCGGCGGGGCCGATCATCACAGCATCGATGCCAGGGACGGAGAGGATCTCTTCGCGCGCTTCCACTGCGCGTTTGGTTTCGATCTGCATCACCACCAACACCTGCTCATTCATATGTTCGATGACCTGCGGAATCGTAGCCGGTTCGTAGTCGACGTGCGCCGGCGTCAAGCCGTAGCCGCGGATGCCGACCGGCGGGAATTTTGTCCAGCTGATGGCCTTCTCCAACACTTCCGGCGATTCTACGCGCGGGAAGATGATGCCGTGCGCGCCGACGTCCAAAGCACGCGAAACCAGGTGGTACTGCATGTCAGCTACACGCACGATGGGCGCGAGCCCGGCTGTGCCTGAGGCGCGGCAGATGTCCTGCAGCATTTCCTGGCCATATGGTCCATGCTCGGCGTCCACGAAGGCCCAATGGAACCCGGCGGCGGCGAGGATTCGGCCGACTTCGGGTGAGCGGATGATGCCATACGAGGTGCCGATCTGAACTTTGCCTTCGGCCAGAGCTTTTTTGACGTGGTTAATAAACATAAGGGAGAACCTGATGGTCGCTGCAATCGAGTTCGATGTGATCGTAGATGTAGCCGATCAACTCCAAGCCATGCTGCGCGACGAAGGGCAGGATGCTATAGAAACGTTCCTGTAGATGTTTGTGCGGGTAGAGTAGCCCGTTGAGGTAGGCGGCGTCGGACGAAGCGCGCTCGTCGCGCCGCATCGCTTCCCTGGCCGCTTTTGCTTGAATCTTCGATACCTGAAAACGGATCTTCGCACTGCTGCGGGCGAGGGCCTTTTCCAAGGATGGGTCGAAGGCTCTCAACTGCCCGGCCATTGTGTTCAGTTCGAGGCCGATACGCGCGGAGGCACTTTCGAGCGAGGCGGTGAGCGCGGGCGGAATCAGCTTCTTCGCCATCTTCTCTTTCAGTGCCTGTTCGCCGTCGAAAAACATGGGGATGCGCAGTTCGTAGCGATCCATCAACTTCGCGCTGCGCGGATCGAGTATCGTGAAGCCGGCGCGGCTGCGCGGTTGCG
This sequence comes from uncultured Acidobacteriia bacterium, assembly GCA_903881085.1. Classification (GTDB taxonomy): domain Bacteria; phylum Acidobacteriota; class Terriglobia; order Bryobacterales; family Bryobacteraceae; genus CAIRSA01. Next base: position 37,816 of record CAIRSA010000577.1, on the reverse strand, counting down.
GCATGCGGCCGAGCAGGGCTTCGTAGAGAACTTGAGATTGTGCCAAGTAGGCCAACTCCGCCGGGCCGCCGATATAGGAAGCGGTCGGCATCAGGTAGTCCTGCATCACGGGGCGGAGCAGGGCATTGGGGGAGAGTTCGGCTGAGCGGGCACACAAATCGGCTGCGGTAAGCTTCAAATCGCGGGCGACGTACTCGCCGTTGGAGCGGCGCAGGGCAATGCGTTTGCCATCATGAAGCAGAAAGAACAGCGAAGTCTTGGGCTCCACATGAACCTGCGCGTGATAGCCTGCCGCTTCCAGTTGCTTGTTCCGTTCCAGTAGCGCTGTGGTCAATTCGTCAGCCATGCCGGCGGCCTTTTCCAGCAGCGGCGCGGCGAGGGCGCGGATTTCCGGCGCGAGCGGATCGAGCACCAGAAGACTATAGGATCCGAGCAAGCGCTCCATGATTTTGCGGAACGCGCTGCCCATTGTCTCGCCGTCGTGGTAACAAGATTCCACCATCGTGGAGATTTCATCGCCGAAAGGGAATTCTTTCAATGCCTGGCGCAACTCGCCAACCGGCGGAGCGATCAACGGCACCGTACCAGCGGGGGCAATCGGATCGATGGTGGAGCTTACGCGCATGCCGATGGTTTCGTGTGCGGCGTTGAACACCCATGACTGGCTGATTTCGGCGAAGTCGTGATCTTCCGTGGCGAGCCAAAATACGGGGACGGCCCCGATCTGGCGTGCCAGCTTCACCGCGGTAAGAGCTTTGTAGACGGAATAGGCCGGGCCGGAAAACAGGCCTACCTGCTGGCCGGTAACTACCACTTGCGTTCCGGGCTGGGCAAGTTGATCGAGTAGCGTATTTCCGGGATTCTGGACGCGCAACGCCTCAACCAGCGCCGCGCGGCGCGCCTCGGGATACTTTTCCTTCTCCTCAGTGCGGTAGAAGGAAGCAACTTTTTCCGGATGGTACAAAAAATCCTGAAAAAGTTTCGAAGCCCCGGGAAGTTCGGAATGGCGTAAGCAGTGTGGGTCCATCGATTCAGTCTGTAGAGGACAGGTTATCAGATGACCAGACCCGGAGGGAAGATTCGCAAATATCCCCTCCGGGCCAAAGAAACTATTTCTTCTTGGCGACAATCAAGCAGGCCGGAGTCTGCGTATTGCCGTAGGCAATGTTATAGGGAAGCTCTTTGGCACCCTTGGCGTATTCTGCTCGGAGGTCGTTTTGTTGATAAGGCGTAAAGGGCTTAAAGAGCTTGTCGTACTTGCCGTAAAGCGTCAGATCCCATTTGGTCTTATCCCACTGCTTGTAAGGGATGCCCGTGTCGTCCTGCACAACGGCCACGCTGGCGGTCTTGATTGTGTTCTTGATCACCTCGAAATCGTTGTGGTGCGGCATATAGCTGGTCGCCTTCATGTAGCTGACCACCTGGCCCATGCTGCCGAGGTATGCGAGAAAGGGCTTGTTCTTGCCCAGACGGCTATCGCCAAGGTTGACGCTGAAGTAGCGCAGTATTTGCAGCATCTTGGTCTTGTCGTCCTGGAATTCGATCTCCACGCCGGTGTTCCAATCCAGATCTTTTGATTTGTAGTTGGCTTCGCGGTCCACCAGTTTTCCGTCTGCGTCTACTCGCACGTAGCGGAAGCCGAGCACGGTGTGCTCGGTGCGGCAGATCAGTGTCAGAATCGCGGGCAGCAAGCCGGTCAACACTTGGCCGCGATATTCGTGGTCCATGTAATCGGTGATGAAGTAGCCTTTGCGAACCAGTGCGCCAAAGCTCTTGCGGATGAGCGGAAGCTGCGTATCGAGGGATTTCCTGGTCAATTCCTTGGTGGTTGGCACCGTGCCTACCGGCTCCAGAGCGAGCAGCGTATAGCTGGGATGGTTGGGGAAGAGCACGCCCATGGTGAGCGCATCAGGGCCGCCAAAGGGGTAGAAGAGCGGCATGCCGTCAAAGGGCTTGCCCACCAGTTCCTTCTTGGCGAAACCACGCATGGCGTTGACACGGGTCTCTTCCAGTTTCTTCCAGTCGGCTTCGATTGACTTTGCGTGTTCGATCCACGCCGGGTCGGCTTCGAGCGACTTGAACTCGCTGCCATCGCGGCCGGGCAGGCCACCGATGAAGCGGCCCACGTCGTCGGCCCGGCGGTCGGGCTTTAAGGTCGGTTTCGGCGCTTCGGCTGCGGCCTTTTTCTCCTTGTCCTCAGCCGTGGGGGCCTTCTGGCTGGCTCCGCAAGAAACCAGTGCAAGCAATAAACAGGAGGTGAGTAGGATGTGTGTTTTGTTCAAGGGAGTAAGCATCCATGGTACCAAATAATTGGTGTCAGAGGCCTTATTTCCTGTGTGGCCGGTGCATACTGGTAGTAATTACCCGTGACTCGACGCCGACAACTGATTGAACTGATTCTCTTTTTCCTGGCCTTTGTGGCGGTCAGCTTCCTGCTTTTAGTGCCGCCTGCGATCGGCATCGCCGATAATGGCGATTTCAACAAAATGTGCGGGCGCTTTTCGTTGATTGCCGAACCGGCGTCAGCTGGCGATGCCCCGGCCTTTGTCAGCCTGCGCTATGTGCGCGACCCCAAGGCCTTTTGGGTTTCGGATAACTTTTCGACGGAGATCGCGCTGATCCGGGCGGCGCTGTCGATTTCGGATTTGCTTGGCAGCGATGCCTTCGATATCCGGCTTCTTGGGGCCGTGCATGCCGCGTTTTTTCTCGCCGGTTTTGGCGGGCTATTGTTAGTTTTGCGGAGACTTTCGGACCGCGCGGCGGTGATTGCTGCTTTGCTGGCGTTCTTCGTTTTGGGCGACGTCTGCTATCTTTCCTACTGCAGTACGTTCTTCACCGATGCCGCAGCGCTCGCCTTTGTGTTTCCTGCCATGGTGTGTGCCCTGGCGATTGCATTGCATCGCCAATGTCCGGTGTGGCTGCTGGTTTTGTTCGCGGCGTGTGTATGCCTGTTCAGCTTGTCGAAGGGCCAGCATGCGCTGCCTGCGGTCCTTTTAGCGGTTTATCTGGTGATTGTGGCGCGCAAACGTTGGGTGATTGCGTTGGGTCTGGCGGCTGCGATCATGGCGTCGTCGTATCTATCGCTATCGTGGGCGCCGCCGCAGGAGCGTGCGCAGTACCTGTTTACCTTGGTGTTCTACAAGCTGGCTCCCGATGCGCAATCGGCCCCGCCGGTGCTGCGCGAATTGGGCTTGCCCGCGGAGTATGTTTCCTACGCGGGAATGTTCACGTACTCTCCGGCCGCGCCAATGAATGACTTGGTGTGGGCCGATCAGTTTGGCCAACGGATCAGCCAGAAGCAGATCGCGGCGTATTATTTGCACCATCCCGAAACCGTCATCAGGCTGCTGCAATTCGACCTGCACCATTGGGCGAAAGAGATGCGCTCGGTTTCTCTTGGGAACTATCCGCGGAGTGCAGGGAAGCCGGCCACAGCACTGACGCCACTGTTTGGCTGGTGGAGTTCTATCCGATCGAGCCTATTCGTAATTTGGGAGTTTCACCTGCCAGCGTGGTATCTGTTCGTGATGACCTTCAGTGTGAAGGTGCTGCGCGCGCGGCAGTCGGCACTGGCCGGGTTGCTGCTGACCGTGGCGCTGATGGGGGCAGGGGAGTTTCTCATCTCCAGCTTGGCCGATGCGGGCGAGACGGCTCGCCATCTTTTGATGTTCCACTACCTGACGGATGTTTCGGTCTGCCTGTTTCTGCTCTTCCTTGCCACTGAGGCCTTGGCGAGGAAGAAAGCAGTAAAGGTCGCGTCGTGGTAAATTCACAAGAGGAAAATGTGTTACGAACTGTTGAATTCTTCACCCAAGTTGATTACAATTAAAGATACGCATGGCCTTTGTATGTCCAGAGTGTGGTGGGCGAGAGTTACGACTTTCACGAACGCACGGGGTTGTGGATAGCTTGGGCAAGATGCTTGGAATCTATCCGATCCGGTGCAGTGGGTGTGGAATGCGGTTTCGCCGGCGCATTGCTTCCCTGTTGGATGTGTTGTACACAAAATGTCCCCGCTGTGGCAAAACAGAGCTGACAAGCTGGTCAGAGGAGTATTTCCATCCGCCTTTGTCCTACCGTTTGAAAATTCTCATTGGGGCACGCCGCAAACGCTGCAATTACTGCCGCTACAATTTTGTCAGTTGGCGGCTGACCCAATCGCATCCCCGTCCTGGGAAGTGAACATTCCATCTTTGCTTTTTAGGTGTTTGGGGGTGGGGATAGCTGCGGACTTTTGGTTTTTGACGCCTGAATGATTGAATCAGAATGGCGTCCCCAAGGGGATTCGAACCCCTGTTATCGCCGTGAAAGGGCGGTGTCCTAGGCCGACTAGACGATGGGGACTTACTTGAGCGGCTAGATGGGGTTGGCTTGCGTCAACCCCACTTAAATTATTCTACCACGGTGAGGCGGGAAATTACAGCGTCTTGAGGTAGGCGATCAAATTATCGCGTTCTTCTTTGCTCAACATGTCCTCATAGGCTGGCATGCCGTTACCGCCGGCATTCACCTTGGTGCGGACATTGGGTTCTGTAGGCGCTTTGCCATCGGCCATCTTGGCCTTCTTGAACAGGCCTTTCAAGCCGGGGCCCATCTTCTTTTCGTCGCTGTCAGTGTTGTGGCAAACACCGCACTGCTCGAAAACTTCTTTGCCCTTGGCTGCGTCGCCCGCGCCGCCCTTCTTCTTGTCCTGCGCGAACGACATGGATGCCGCCATCGCCAGGGTCAATCCACACACAAACAGTTTGGTCCGGTTCATAAGCTGATTTTGTCTCCTCGTCCCTTGGGGTAGATTTCTATTTTATCCTGTTTTCATGCCATCCGCTATTCTGCTGTTCGCCAAGGCTCCCATGCCGGGCCGCGTGAAGACCCGTTTGTGCCCGCCTTTGACCTTGGAACAGGCAGCGGAACTGCATCGATCCTTCGCTGACGAAACGCTGAGAAACGTTGCATCGATTGGCCCCGTCGAACTGCATACGGACATTGCTACAGATGCCTGGAGCGAATTCGAGGTTGCCAGGAAAATTCAATGCGCTGGCACGCTGGGCGAGCGCATGTTTTCCGCTCTCGCCGCAACTTGTTTACCTGCAATGATTTTGGGCTGCGACGCGCCGCATCTGCCACTTTCGCATATAGAAACTTTAATGAATTCGCCGGCCGATGTGGCGCTTGGGCGGGCTGAAGACGGAGGTTATTGGGGCATTCACTGCCGGCGCATTCATCCGGCCATGTTCGATGGTGTGGAATGGTCCACGGCTCGCGCGTGTGAACAGACGGCGGCTGCGGCGCGAGCTTGCGGCCTCAGTGTGGAACTGGGGCCGCTGTGGTGGGATGTGGACACGCCGGAGGATCTGGCGCGGTGGCAGAATGAATCGACACGCGTGTCGAAGACTTGAGTTAGTATTCGCACAGGCAAATTGCCTGCGCCACCTACGGACATCCAATGACTCGAAGGGTGAGGCGGGCGATTCGCCTGCCCGCTCGCTTGCGAGCGCTATGTTTTCAGCTCTTCACATCATTAGCGCCGCGATTAGTCCGCATTGATCGGCGTGACAGGATCAATGAACGGCCAGGTGAACGTGCCCAGCAGATAGAACCCTGCCATCACGTAGAGGAACGTATTCCAACTGCCGCCGGTGGCCTTCAGAATCATGCCGCCCATAACAGGCGCGGCGAAGCCTGCCAGGTTGCCCATCATGTTCATGGAGCCGGCCAGCGTGCCGGCGTACTTGCCGCCCACGTCCATGCAGGTGCCCCAGGCGCAGGGCATGACAAAGTCGTTAAAGAAACTGGCCAGCCCCATGGCGATCATGGCCATGGTTGGGTTTTCCAGATTAATGGCAACCACCAGCATCACTGATGCGCAGAGGAAGCCGGTGCAGGAGATCAGCCGGCGGCTCTTGGCGAGGCTGCCGGTCATTGCGACAACGCGCGAAGAGAGGAAGCCGCTGGTCAGAGAGCCGAGGCCGCCGAAGAACAGCGGTAGAATCGCCAGGCCGCTGCTCTCGCCGGGCGTCAGGTGGTGATGTTCCTGGAGATAGGTGGGCAACCAGGTGATATAGAAGTACCACGGAAACGAAAGGCAGAAATACTGCGCCCACAGCAGCCAGACGCTGCGCGATGCGAGCAGCTTTGACCACGGCACGTTGACGTGGCTTTCGGCGTTGGCCGAAGCCTCTTTCAACAGTTCGAGCTCAGCCGCGTTGACGTCTTTGTGATCCTTGGGATTATCGCGGAACCAGAGATAAAAGGCGATCGCCCAAACCACGCCCAGCGCGCCGAACAGGCAGAAGGCATTTCGCCAGCTCATGAACTGGAACACAAGCACCACCAGCGGAGGCGTGAAAGCGCCTCCCCAACGGGCCGACATCCACATGATGCCCTGTGCGCGGACGCGTTCGTGCGTGGGCAGCCAGGTGGTGAAGGTCTTGGTCAGATTCGGGAAGCAGCCGGCCTCGCCCGCGCCGAACAGAAAGCGCACCGCGTAGAGCGACCAGAAACTATACGTATATCCCGTGAGGGCGGTAAAAGCGCTCCACCAGATGACAATGCGCATCAGGACTTTGCGTGGTCCCATCCAATCGCCCATCCAGCCGCCAGGGATTTCAAACAGTGCGTAGGCGATGCCGAAGGCACCGAAGATCATGCCCATGTCCCGCTTGTCGAGGCCGAACTCCTTCGACATGATTGGGGCCGCCTGCGATATGCAGACGCGATCAATATAAGAAAGTACGGCGAGGGTGACGGCGAACACGACCACCCAGTAGCGGGTGCGGGTCGGTTGCATCTTTTGCATCGTGGCAGGTGTCATTCAGTGGTGTCCTTCAATTCCTTGTCGATCCAGTCTATATAGGCAGGGGACCCTTCCACAACTGGCAGTGCCAAAATTTCCGGGACCTCATAGGAATGCATCGCGCCCAGTTCCTCTTTCAGCGCTGCGAACAGGCTTCGGCGCGACTTGATCAGCAGTACATATTCGGCGGCTTCTTCAATCTTTCCCTCCCAGCGGTAGATGCTGCGCGCGCCGGGAATCAAAGTTACGCACGCCGCAAGCCGCTTTTCAAGCAGTCCGCGAGCCACTTTTTCGGCCTCTTCGGACGAGGGGCAAGTAGAAAAAATAACAATCTTATCAGTCATGAGTGGAAATTTAGGCAAAAGAGGATTATAAACAATAGAGAGGTTCTGTTGGCACTTAGAAACACATCTGGTCCTATGCGTGGAGTTTATTACACTCTGGCGGTATCGCTGCTGGGCACGTTCGCGTTTGTTACGATGCGCGGACCCCAAGTGATTCCGGCCCTTTTTACGACTTGGGATGAGATTCGCGCCATGGAGCGCAGCAATGCGGAACTGAAGCGCGAAGTGGAAATGCGACGCGAACGGGTGGATCATTTGAAGAAGGATCCGGAGGCGTTGGAGCCGGAATTCCGCCGCCTGCTTGAGATGCAGAAGAAGGGCGAGGTCGATTTCAAGCTGCAGACTGCGCCCGCGCCGAAGGACAAGAAGTAAGCCTGGACAGGCGATCCTCCTTCGCCAAGGCTACGGCGGACAGGTCGCCTGTCCTACCCTTGCAACAAGTTTGTCGCGCTTTCGTAGAGTTCCGTCATTCGCTGCTCCGACTTTGCCTCGGACGCAATGCGCAACAACGGTTCCGTATTCGAAGAGCGGACGTGAATCCAGCCGTCGTTCCAAATCAACTTGAGCCCGTCTGAGCGGTCCGTCGCTGCATTGGGAAAGCTCTCTTCCAGCCGCTGCATCAGGGCTCCCAGCATGCCATGGCCAAAGGTAACCTTGCCCAGTTTCCTGTAATAGCGGGGAAGCCGGGCGGTAAGTTCCGAGATGGTAGCGCCGGTCTCGGCCATCAGGTCAAGTAACATCGCCATGCCCAGATAACTGTCGCGGCAAAGATGCACGGCCGGGAAAATAATTCCACCATTCGAGCCTTCTCCGCCGATAACTGCATTGACCGATTGCATGGTCTCGACCACGTTGGCCTCGCCCACAGGCGTGCGGTAGACGCGGCAGCCGTGCGCCGTGGCGATATCGTCAATCACGCTGGAAGTGGTCAGGTTCACCACAACATTACCAGGCGTGAGCGTGAGTGCGCGGTCTACGGCGAGAGCCAACACATCGTCGTTATCGAGCACTTCGCCCTTTTCGTCGCAGACGGCGAGGCGGTCTCCATCGGGGTCCTGGGCGAAGCCGATCTCGGCCTTGGTCTTGCGCACCAGTTCAGCCAGATCGCCCAATGTGTCTGGCCGCGGCTCAGCGATGCGCGGAAAGATTTTCGTCGGGTCGACGGAAATGGCGTGCAGATCGGTCTTCAACTCATCGCGCAGAAACCGGCACGACATTACGCTGCCCGCGCCATTCACGCCGTCCAAGGCCACACGGAAGCGGCGGTTGCGAATACGGTCCGCGTCGACGTGTCGCAGCACGCGTTCGATATGCATGTTCATGGGCGAGACATAGTCGCTCGAAATGCCGCGCATCTCGGCATTCGAGGCCTGTTTGAAATCGCTCTGATGGTAAAGGTCGATCAGTTCATTGCGCTCGTATTGATTGAAGAACAGTCCTTCGCCGTTGAACAGCTTCAATGCATTGTATTCCGGCGGATTGTGCGATGCGGTCAAGGCAATGCCGCCGTGGGCACGCGTCTGGCCCACGTACATCTGAATCGTTGGCGTAGGTAGCACGCCCACGTCCACTACTTCGCAACCGGCCGACAACAGGCCGCAAGCCACTGCGTGTTGCAGCATGGGGCCGCTGGTGCGCGTATCACGGCCTACAACCACGCGCCCGCGGCCAACATACGTTCCAAATGCCTGGGCGAACTCGCAGGCCAACGCCGGCGTAAGAAACTCGCCCACCACGCCGCGCACGCCAGAGACGCCAATCTTCAATAAGTGTTCACGACGTGCCATCAGCCCAGGCTCCTTACCTGATCCATCAGAAACTCAAACAATGCTGCGGGACTTTCGCCGCGCTGTTCGCAAATCACGCGCACCACGGGCTCGGTCTGGCTGACTCGAATGTGGAACCAGTGGTCCGGCCAATCCACGCGCAGTCCGTCAGTGGCGTTGATGCGCCCATCGGCGAAGCGTTTTTGCAGATCCGCCAGCAGCGCGGGAATATGCCTACTGGCGAGCGGTAGTTGTCCTTTGAGGATGCAGTATTTCGGGTAGCCGGTGACGATCTGCGAGAGCTTCTGGTCGCGCTCGCGCATCATGGAAAGCACGCTCAGCATCGATGCGATGCCGTCATAGACAAAGCGGAATTGCGGCATCATCACTGCGCCGGTGCCCTCGCCTGCCAGCGCGATCTGCTCAGGCCGGTAGCCGGCCAACGCGTCGATCGCCGCCTGGCGGCCCACTGGCACGCGCACTACCCTGCCGCCATGCTTTGCCACCACCTCATCAAGCAGGGCCGTCGACGAAAGATTGGTGATCACCAGTTTGCCCTCGCCGCGCGGCAGCAGATAGTCAGCCAGCAGCGGCAGCACGATCTCTTCGGAAACCGGGATTCCGTCTTCAGCGGCTATGGCCACGCGGTCGGAATCCACGTCAAACAGGAAGCCCGCGTCGGCTTGCAGCGGCTTGATCAGCGGAGCCAGTTGCAGCCCCATGGAGGATGCAGTGGTGTTCGGCTCGTGGGCGAAGGCCACGCCTTCCACTTTTTCATTGATCAAAATGAACGAGCAGCCGAAACGTTGATTCATGCGCCGCAGCAGCAATGAAGACGTGCCGTTACAGCAATCCACCACCACACGGAAGTTGCGCAGCGATTCCAGATCGTACACCTTGGCCAGGTCGTCGAGATAAAAATCTACGGCTTCGTTGTCGAAGCGGAGCGAACCGATGTGTTGCCATTCGCTGAAGGCAAATTTCTTCAGATGATAGATGTCGAGCAGTTCGCCCGCTTCGGCCGTTGAGAGATACGTTCCGCGCGGGCCGAAAAAGCGCAGCGCGTTCCACTCCGACGTATTGTGGCTCGCTCCGATGGAGATGCCGCCGGCCGCGTCGCAGCGCTGAATCGCGTGCTGCACCACGGGGGTGGAAACCACTCCCAGGTCGATCACGTTGCGTCCACAGGCCATCAAGGCAGACACGACGCCTTCGCGCAGCATGATGCCGCTGGCGCGCGGATCGCGGCCAATGACGACTGGTCCTTCCCCTGCCAAAAACGTGGCAAACGCCGACGCGAAATCGATGATTCGCGATGCGCTCAATCCCTTGCCTACGACGCCGCGCAGGCCTACATGGGAGATACGTAAAATCTGTTCCGATCTCACTCTTTTCCCTTTACTAGTTTCATTTTTCCGAATGCTTCCGGTACGTGATAACTGGGCCCGTTGGTGCGCTGCCAGGCGATGTATTTGCGGTCAGGCGGCGGGCCTTGCAGGCGGAAGAAATTGATCCGCACCTCGTTGCCTGCTTTGGGTTCGCGCGCATCGAACGATGCGATTGGGATACGCATTTCGCCGTACCAGATTTTCTTTTCCTGATCGATTCGCGCCTTCACTTCAAAGCCGGAGTTCCACTTCCAGCCGCCGTCGGGCAGCGGATTTTTGCGGTCGATGTCGAGATCGACCCACTCGCCTTGCGGCGAAACCTGGTATTCGCGGTAGTGCTTGATGTTATCGAAGTCCGCGCCGGCGAAGACTTCGGCCACATCGTGATCCCACAGTTTGTTGGTCTCGTTCTTCTTGTCGGGGTGTTCAAGCAGGTATAGCTGCTCATAGGAGCAAATGTAGAGCAGGTACAGGTTCTTGTCCGTCCAGCGGGCGCGGATTTCCGTGCGATGGCCCGGTGTGGGCTTGCCGTACTGATTGTTCTCGGCGAATACGCCGTGGATCGCCTTCCATTGCGCCGAGGCGGGGTCCGCACTTAATGCGAACTCCTGCGCTGAGTAGACGCTTTCGATGACTCCAGGGCCATCCGCAAATAACGGGGCGGTGGCCAGCAGGGCGAGCAACGGGATCTTCATTACTCTTTCAATATAAACTGAAGAGGACCACCAATACATCCTTGATTGTGGCCAGGCGAATCGCCTGGCCTACCCCGGCGAACTGGAGAAGTCCCCAAATGTCCATCTACGACGAACGCAAAGACGAACTGGAAAAATTTGAATTCATGATGGGCACAGCCCGCGGGAGGTTGGCCGTGTCGATGGATGTGCTGACGGATGCGTTGGTGCTTGTCGGCCAGCACGGCGTGTACTGCAAGAGCACACGCAATCCCACTCTACCCGCCATGGATATTCAACTGATACTGCGTGGCATCGAGGACGCCAAACAACTGATCGGCGATGTGATGCAGGAATTGAAATCGCGCGGCTAACCGCCGTTGGCAGAAGTCTGGCAGGCGAAACCGCCTGCCCCACCTGAGGCTGTAAGTGAGTGGGCTTCAATGGTGGCGCAGGCGGTTTCGCCTGCGTGATGCCGGCGTTGGAACTTCTGACAAAGGCGGCTAAGTTTTCTTCTTGCCGAATTCGTAACTCAGGCGCGTCTTCAGCACGAGCTGGTTTCCAGCCGAAGTGGTGGCAAACCCAAACCCGATGTTGAGTCCCACGCTTTCGCTGAATTTGATGTCCGCGCCAGGCGTGATGATGTGGGCCTGTTCATTCAGCGTGTCCGGATGAAACACGCGGCCGGTTGCGCCATAGTATTCGAGTGAGATGTCCAGCTTTTTCGTTACTTCGTAGCCCACCCGCCCTGAGGGCTCAAACTCCCAGTATTTTGGCCCCACGGGTCCGCGCAGGCCCTTGTTGAAGGTTGGATTGAAGTCCAGTTGAAACCGGCCGAAACTCTTTTCCAAAATGGGCCGTAGTTCCACGGTAAGAGAGTTCGTTTCGTATTGCTTCACCGGCCAACCAAGCTCCAGACTGATGCTTGCCTTGACCGGCAGCCCCACTGATTCGGGTATGGAATAGCGTGGCCGGATGTGCGCGCCTGCGTACTCAAATCCACTGCCAGGCGTTCCAGGACGCCTGGCCAGAAGCAGGTAGCCTGCCAGTTCGAGATGCTCCGTGATGCCGCGCGTTAATTCGTAGGTGAGGTGGAACTGGTTGTTGCCCGGCGCTACCGTGCCATCGGCTGTCTTGGGGCCTTTGAAGGTGAAATTGGTATGAGTCTCCAGGCTCCAGGTGCCTTTGGGGACCGTTTCGTATTCGTAAACTTGAATTTCAAAAGGATCCTGCGCTTGCAGGCAGAATACCAGGGGGAATAACAACAGAATGGAGCGAAGCATGAGTCTCTATCGTTAAGATACCACGCGCCGCTCCCATTGAATTTAACGGCTGTTACCAGCGCGGTTCGCGCCGATTACCGCCACCACCACCGCTGCCCCCGCGGCCACCGCCGCCGCCACCGCCGCGCCGGTCGCCACCATATCCACCGCCGCCACCACCTGAGCGCTCTTCACGAGGACGCGCTTCATTCACATTCAACGCGCGTCCACCCATGGCATAGCCATTGAGTGCGCTGATCGCCCGTTCCGCGTCGTCCGCACTACCCATTTCCACGAACGCGAAGCCCCGCGACCGTCCAGTTTCGCGATCGGTCAGGATGCTTACACGATCCACCGCGCCATAGTTTTCAAACAGCGTCCGAAGTTGATCCTCGGTAGCTGCGAAATCGAGATTGCCAACGAAAATATTTTTCAAAGTGTCTCCTTCGCGATTTGAAAGCGAACGAACGGGGTGGTCTCAACGGGCAGCGAACAGTATCCAGCGATCTACGCTCCACGGTCAATCCACGAATACGGGCCTATCAAATCACCCTAATTATAACCGTAATGTCAAGGGTGGTAAAGCCAATTTCGTGTTACTTTCCTGCGAAAAAAAGGGGAGGCGTTGCGGCCTCCCCTGCTTTGATCAACAGCTTGCGCTTAAAACTGGAACTTCAATCCAAACTGAATTACGCGCATAGGCGAAACCAAACTGGTAATTGCGCCTGGACCTTGAACGCGGCCGGCCTGATTCGGATCGGGACCCAACTTGCCGGTGGCGGGATCGATCTTTGGCAGGAACGCCGCATTTGCAGTCAGGTTACGGTTCGGAACGTTGAAGTTCGGTGTATTAAAGGCGTTGAACATTTCAGCCCGGAACTGCACCCTCATACCTTCGCGAACGGGGATATTCTTGAGCAGTGAGAAATCCATGTTCTTGAACCCCGGACCATCGAGAATCGAGTTCCCGGAATTGCCGTAATGGCAGCGATTGGCCAGATTGTTATCGGCGCAGGTGAGTACCACGAAGGCCGATGTATCGAACCATTGATTCACTGTCGGGTTGGCCAACTTGCCGCTGCCGATGCGATCCGGACGCGCCGTGCTGTTAAACGTGTTCATCACGTTATCCTGAGTTACGGTAAATGGGAAGCCCGTCCGCAGGGTCCAAATACCGTTTGCCTGCCAGCCACCCAGGAAATACTTCGCAGCTCCCTTGTTGATACCGGGAATCTCATACACATAGCTCATAACCATGTTGTGCTTTACGTCGAACCCGTATCGCGCTTTTTCCGCTGCGCGATTGCGTGGGTCCTGATAGGTCTGGGAAGTGCCTCCGGCGCCTTCATTGCGGCCGTAGCCTTCACCTTCGGCTTTGCTATAGGTATAAGCAACGTTCAATAGAAGCCCATAGCTCATGCGTTTTTCCGCATTCACTTGGAGACCGTTGTACCAGGAGTTATTGCCCGAATCGAGCCAGCGCAGGCGCGAAAGCGGGCGCAGCGGTCCTCCCACTCCATCATTGACGAATTGGATGGGGCGGCGTTGCTGAGCGGTTGTAGGCAATGAATTCAAACCCGGATCTGGATTGTTCAATTCCACCGCGTTGTCCACGTGCGTTCCCTTGCTGCCAACGTAGCCGACTGTGAGCGCCACTCGGCCGGGGAGTTGACGTTGGATGTCAAAGCTCCACTGCATCACGCGCGGCTGAAGGTTTTTAGGGTTGAGCGTATTCGCATTGATGATGCTGCTGTTGTTCACCGCACCGAATGGATTGGCGAATGTAAATGGCTGCACTCCTGCTGCAACGTTGAGCGATCCGTCCTGCTTTGCCGTCTGGGCAAAGGCACTGGAACCAGACAGTGGCGGGTTCAGGTTCAGAATGGAGTAGTTGTTCAACTGATGAACATTGTAATAGACGCCCGCGCCGGAGCGAATCACCGTCTTTTCGTTCAAGCGGTAGGCCAAGCCCACGCGCGGCATGAAGTTCTTTTTTTCCGGGGTGTAGAAATCATACGGCGTACGGATGGCCGGAATCAGAGTTGGGTAGCCGTTGGCTACTACCCCGAAGCTGATGCTGCGCCACAGGCCCTGAATGTCTTTGGCGGTGGAATTGTATTCATAGCGGATGCCCAGGTTCAACGTCAGTTTCCTGCTCACCTTCCAGTCGTCCATGAAGTAGAACCCATACCGGTTCTGGCGGACATCGGTCAAGGGCAGACCCTCTGGTGAATCCGTGCCGGTGGGGAAACCCAACAGGAATGCCGCCCAGGCGCTCTTGCTGATCGAATCCTGGAAGATCATATCGCCCCGCGCGACATTGGCCGCCCCGCGGAACAGGGCAACGTGGCGAATATCGGCTCCGGTCTTGAAGTTGTGCGAGCCTCTTTGAATCGTCAGGTGGTCGCCGAATTGGTGCAGATTATTGAAGTCGAAGCCATTGCCGCCATCGCGGTCGCCGATGCCGGCAAAGTTCTGAACGTTGATCGAGGGCAGACCGGCTTCGCGAGAGGTGAAATTGCGGTTGCCATCGGTCAACACGCGGAAGCCGGTGAGGCCGATCGCGTTCAGATCGAAGTTGGTGTTTGAGCGCGGGTTCAGCGTGTTGTCGACACTGCGATTGTAACCGTACCGGAACTCATTGATGATCTCCGGAGAGAAGATGTGAATCCACTGCCCGGCCACGTTTTGGTTGCGGCCTGCTACAAAGTATGTGAAGTTCGGGTTGTCGCCAGGCAGCGTGAAGTAAGTGATGTCCTGAAACGCATAACGCCCGAAAATCTTGTCGCGAGATGAGAAGTTGTGATCCACGCGGATGTAGCGTTGGTCGTCGTCGAGCTTCACGTTTCCGCCGCCAATGTAGTTCACGCCGCTGATTGGGTCAGGATTTGCACGCTGTGGCGTAGGGTAAAAGGGAATCAGTGCTTTCGCCGACGGGGATATGCGGGATGCAGGAATGATGTTTCCTGCAAACGGCACCCCGTTTAGCGGATCTACAATTTGTATTGGTGTCACGCCAGCTGATGTCACACGGGTGAGCAATGCGCTCAGATCGCCATTACGGAATGCATCCGTTGGATAGTTACCTGATCCGATGCCACCTGGTTGACGCCGGTTGCGCGCTTCCCAGTCGAACATGAAGAAGGTCTTGTCCTTGCCGTTATACACTTTGGGAATCAGCACCGGGCCGCTGAATACCAACCCATATTGGTTCTGCCGGAGACCGTCCTTCGCCCGTCGTGCCGCGCCTGGAGCGTTGAAATAGTTCTGGAAGTAGTTCTCTGCGTCCAGTTTGTCGTTCCTCAAAAACTCGAAGACGCTGCCATGGAACTGGTTGGCGCCGCTTTTCAACACAATCATCAACTGGGCGCCTGAGTTGGTACCATACTCCGCCGAATAACTGCCAGACAGGACCTTCACTTCTTCCACCGCTTCGATGGAGGGCGTGAAGGGCACTGTATTCACACGTGCTTCGGTGGCTACCACGCCATCGAGGGTAGCGTGCATGTTGGTATCGCGCTGGCCGTTGGCGCTAATCGAAATGGATGCGCCGGGAATCGGCACGCCGCCCCCGGTGCCGCTGATGCCGTCAAAGCCCATACGGGACCCGAACTGAATGCCCGGTTGCAGCACTGCGACTCCGGCCAGGTTGCGGCCGTTTAAGGGCAATTCCACAACGCGGCGCTGTTCCACCACACTACCGAGTGAGGCTTCGTCTGTTTTTAGGATGGCTGCTTCGCCGGTGATTTCCACGCGGTCGGCCTGAGCGCCGACGACGAGGGTAAAGTCGACGCGGGCTTTTTGGTTGATTGTCAACTCTACGTTGCGCTGCGTTTCTGTTTTGAAGCCTGAAATGCTGACGCTTACATCATAGGTGCCAACGTCAAGCAGAGGAAAGTTGTAATCGCCGGTGGTGGATGTGATGTCCTCGCGTTTGACTCCTGTTCCTTTGTTTGATGCCGTAATTTTGGCGCCGGAAACGACCGCGCCAGTGGGGTCGGTAACAGTACCAAGAATTGTTGTGGATGTGGTCTGAGCAAACGCTCCTGCCGACACCACAAAAAAGACCGCTAGTCCAAAGAGAGATCGATGCATAAACTACCTCCAGTCATGGAAATGTAACGATGGTAACGTTTGGGAATCACTAATGTCAAAGCCTTGGAGTTTGCCTTGGAATTTGGAGCGGTCGTTTCGGTTACCATGGGCTATAGAATTAACGTCTTCTCAATAGCCTCCTATGAAACCGTTCTTATTTTTACTCGTCTGTCTCGTCGCACGTGCCGACGAAGGCATTTGGCCCCACAATCAGGTCCGCGCGGATGTTCTGCTCGAAAAATACAAATTCGAAGCAAAGCCAGAGTTTCTTGATCGCCTGCGGCAGGCCTCCGTACGCCTTACCGGTGGATCCGGTTCGTTTGTCTCTCCCAATGGACTCCTGATTACCAACCAGCACATAGTGGCGGGTTGCCTGACGAAGAATTCCAACGCGCAGCATGACTATCTGCACGACGGCTTCTATGCTGCTGGCGGCGCCAATGAGATGGCCTGCGCGGGGCTGGAAGCTAAGGTTCTGTTGAAGGTGGAAGATGTCACGGCGCAAATAAAACCTGCGGCGACAGACAAGACCGCGGCAGCGCAGGCCGTGGAACTGCGCCGGGCGGCCATGGTGAAGGTGGAGAAGGCCTGCGCCGCCAAGACTGGCAACCAGTGCGAAGTGGTGAAGCTCTATTCCGGCGTGCGCTACGACCTATACCAGTACAAGCCCTACACCGATCTGCGCGTAGTCTTCGCTCCGGAGTACGACCTGGCCTTCTTTGGCAAGGAGC
Source organism: uncultured Acidobacteriia bacterium (assembly GCA_903881085.1). Lineage (GTDB taxonomy): Bacteria > Acidobacteriota > Terriglobia > Bryobacterales > Bryobacteraceae > CAIRSA01. Next base: position 20,763 of record CAIRSA010000577.1, on the reverse strand, counting down.
GCGATGCCATCACCTACCTGCGCTACGGTATGGACGTGGCCTTCTTGCGCGCATATGAAAATGGCAAGCCCGCCGCCACGCCCAATTTTCTGAAATTCTCAGCTGATGCTGTGATTGAAGGCGACTTGGTTTTTACCTCTGGAAATCCCGAACCTACCATGCGCCTTGCCACTGCTTCGCAGTTAACGTCTTATCGCGACACGGTGTTGCCGCAGATGCTGGCGCGCTTGCAGCCACGCGTGGTCGCACTGCGCGAATATGCAGGAAAGAGCGATGAGAACATGCGCGCAGCGCAGCCCGTTTTGAGCCCGTTGATGACCAGCTTCAAACTGGCTGCCGGTAAACTGATCGGCCTTCGCGACGACCGCCTGGTAGGGAAGAAGACCGTTTTTGAAGGCAAGATCCGGCGTGCGGTGGAGCGCGATCCGAAACTCGGCGAGACGGCAGGCAAAGTCTGGGACGAGATGGCGGCCGCTTACAAGACCTGGACGCCTTCGGAAAAGATGTTTGAACTGCTCGAAAGCGATGCCGCGCCGGGGTCGAACCTGTTTCATCTGGCCCGCCGGATTGTCCGCATGGCCGATGAGAAAGCCAAGCCCGACGACCAGCGATTGCCGGAGTACAAATCGTATATGGTGCCGGCGCTGGAAAAATCGCTCGATGCCGAGGCGCCGGTCAATGACGCGATCGAGATCCTGATGCTGACGCAGTATCTGGAGGAGTTCAAGAAGGTCAGCGAAAAGGAAGCTCCGGTGAAGGCCTTGCTCGGTGGCAAAACGCCGCAGCAGGCCGCCGAGGCCTATGTGCAGGCGAGCAAGCTGAAGGACCCGGCTGAGCGCAAGCGCCTGGCCGCTAGCCGCGAAAATGTTCATAAATCCACCGATGGCATGATCAGGCTGGTGCTGCTGTTGGACGATGCCGCGCGCAAGATCCGCAAAAAGCAGGAGCAGGTGATTGGCTCGCTCGAAGCCTCATCCGCGGAGAAGATCGCACAGTACCGGTTGTCCATGTTCACCGCTTCCGAATACCCCGATGCGACGGCAACACCGCGTGTGGCGTATGGTGTGGTGAAGGCTTATACGGATCGAGCTGGCACGCCCGCGCCGTTTGCGTCAACGTTCGGCGGCCTCTATTACCGCAAGAACAATGAGGGCCCGTACATGGTTCCGGCGCGATGGGTGGACCTGCGCGGCCAGTTGGATTTGATTGCCCCGCTGGATTTCGTGAGCACCTGCGACATCGGCGGCGGTGATTACGGCAGCGCCACGGTGAATCGGGCCGGCGAGTTGGTTGGCGTAACGTTTGATGGCAATCTGGAAAGCCTGCCCAATATTTATCTGTATACGGAAGAGAAGGCCCGTGCGGTGCATGTGAGCGTGCATGGGTTGCTGGAAGCGTTGCGCAAGGCTTATAAGACGCCGGAGTTGTTGAAGGAGTTGGGCCGGTAGATCTCCACTTTTTTGAGAGACTCGGCATAAGTTGCTGAAAACAATATCACGCAAAGACGCAAAGAACACGAAGAGTACCATGAGAATCGGATGTGCTGGCCGGGTTTTGATCTGTGTGCCATGAGAGCAAGGGTGATTTGCTTCTGATTGATAGCGTGCTCTCATTTTGAGAGCATTGACTTGGACGCGTCATTAGTCGCAGAGCACTCCGTGAATTCGCCGATCTCCACCACGATGCGGAGACGCCGCTTGATGATTGGTATCGGATCGCCAAGCGAGTTCGTTGGACGAGTCTGATTGACGTGCGAAGAACATATCCGCATGCCGACCCGGTAGGTCAATATACTGTCTTCAACATTGGTGGCAACAAGTACCGGCTAATCACGTCAATCAACTATCGGCTTGGCAAGATATTAATACGTTATGTCTTGACCCATGAGCAATACAGCAGGGCGGATTGGAAAAAGCGATGAAAACTTCCGTTCTTGAAGTAGATCCCGAACGATACGGGAGTCTGTTGGCTCTAAAGCTGCCTGGAGTTATCCGTACCGAGGAACAGAATGCTCGTCTCATTGCGGAGTTAGACGACCTCGATAGCACGCCCGACGACCTCACTCCCGAAGAGCGCGAATATTCGGAACTCCTCACCGTCCTGATCGAGGCTTTTGAACAAGAGCATTACGACCTCGAAGGCTCCACCCCTGCCAGCCGTCTGGCCAGCCTGATGGAGGAACACGGGCTTCGACAGCGCGATCTGCTCGACGTTTTCGGATCGAGCGGAATAGCCTCCTGAGGTCGTCAGCGGAAAGCGGGCGATCAGCAAGTCTCAGGCTAAGAAACTCGCTGACCGCTTCCACGTACCCATTGATTTGTTTCTTTAGCTCGGGCAGCTACTGCGTAATAATCATCGGCGACCGCGGGAAAGCGAACTTGCGGCCCACTTCGTCGAGCACGTTAATCTGGCAGATATAGCGGCCTGGGGCGAGACCCTTCAATGGTACCTGGAACTGCACCGGCACCGTCTCTGGCCGCGTCTCGGCGAGCTGGCTCGCTTCGATGGGGCCAACCTCAAACGCCTTGTGGCCTTTCTCGTTGAACAGGCTCATTGTCACTCTCACCTTGCGCGACTTGGCGTCGGCGGGATCGGGTCGTGCGTCGTAGACATCGAAGTTCACCAGCAGATTCTGGCGGCGGCGGAACACACGGGTGATGTTCGGCACTACTTTCACGTCGTCGACGATCAGCGGATTCGCGGCCACTTCCTTCTTCGAAAGATGCCCGGCCACGCCCACCGCGGCTTTCAATGTCTCGCGCTGACCGCTCCAGATCACCGTGCTCAACTTCAGGCCGGAGGTCTCCGCGCTCAAGTCAGGCACGACGAAACGCGTGTCGAAGGTGCCCATCTTGCCGCTGATGTTTTCGCGCACCAGGAACTTCATGCGGTATTTGCCGGGCGGGAGCATGAAGCCCGCGTCGTACTGGAAGCTCTTGCTGGCGGTCTTCGCGGCGGTTTCCGCGTCGAGCTTAACGCGAATGTTGTCGATCACGTTGCCGACAACTTTCTTGGTTTCGTCCTGGATCTGGCCGACAAAATCGAGCTGCGTGTACTTAGCGCCGCTCTTGCCTGCAAACTCAACCACGGAACCCGGAACCTTCACGGAGACGGGCACGAAGTAGCCGGTGCGCGCCACGCGGAAGTAATCCACTTCCAGGACGATCGGAATGTCGGTCAGCGGATCGCCGGCGGATAAGGCTTCTTTCAACTGCTGGTCCTTGTCCTGGGCATTGAACTTCGCCCAGTTCTTTGCCCCGTAGTAGCCAGGGCGGTGCTCAATCTTGGCCGAGAGTGCGTTATTGAGTTTCACTGTGATCTTGCGATATTTGCCATCTTCGGCGGTGTTCGTGGCGTAGTAACCCATCACGTAGTAGCTTTGAATTTCGTGCTGCGCCTTCTCGATGCCGAGCGAAAGGTCGTTGCTATCGAGAAACGCCTTGCCGCCGGTGTCGGCGGCAAGCGTAGCCATCGTCTCCTGCGAATTGTTCGCCGCCGCGCGCTGCGAGTTGATCGACGAACCGTTGAAGTTGCCCGATCCGCGCGAACCGGCTTTGCTTGCGCCGCCACCGGGAGGGTCCGCGGAGAGCCCGCGCGTATCGATGGGATAGATGGCCACATTCGCCTTCACCGCCGCGTTGATTGACGCTTCGAGCTGAGCCTGGTTGTCCACCCCGGTCTTGGCCAAGCCTCCAGCGAAGTAGATGAGGGCTTTCTTTTCCGGCAGCGCAGCCAGCATGCGCGAAGCTTTTTCAATCGCCGCCAGTTTGCGGTCGGTATTGAAGATATTGAACTCCGATTCGTCGGCAACAAAGGCCGCGCCGGTGTCTTCGCTGTCTTCATCCCCGGTATCCGCCATGCCCGCCAGTTCGCTCATTTCGCCGATGGGCAAGCCCTTGATAATGTCATAGAGAACGTTGCGGTCGGAGGTGAAATCGGTCTTCACCATCAGAGTGCTGGCGTAGAGCATTATAGCCACTACGTCGTCCTTTGTGATTTTCTTGTTCAGATAATCGAGTGCTGCTTCCTGGGCGCGCAATTGTTCCGGAATTCCCATCGACGAAAAATCGAAGAAGAATGCCATCAGCCGCTTGTTGTGATACTGCACCTGGCCGGGGGAGTCGGCCGTGATGGTTGTTTTCGGCGCGGGTGGCACTTCGTGCTGGTCTGCCAAGGTCAATGGCGGTGGCGGCTCGGACTCGATGCTCAGTTTTTGCAGGTCGAAGACAGAAATCTTCTGCGGCTTGCCGTCTTCGAGGATGGTGAAGTTTTCCTTCGTCAAATTGTCGACCGGTTTGCCGGACTTGTCTGTGATCGTCACATCCACGACGACCAGATTACTGGTTGTGGAGAACTTCGCCATCTGTCCGGCAGGCAGCGCCACGGGCTGCGTCTGCGTTTGCTGCTGTTGAGCGAGCGCGGAAAATGTAACTAAGATTGCTATGAATTTAGAATGTCGCATGTTCGCCCCTAGAAACTAAACCGCAGCATCAACGAAACAACGCGCGTGGCCGAGGCCGCGGTCGGCAGCCCGAAGTTCGATGAGTTGACCGTTGTGCCAATCCCAGTGATGGTGATGTGGTTCAACGCGTTGTTGGCGCTGAGCCGCAGTTGCAACTGCTTGCGGCTTTCTTTGAAACGGAAGCTCCGGTTCATTGACATGTTCGTCGATATGTTCAGCAGCCCGGGAATCGTGTTGCGGGCGGCGTTTCCGTATTGGCCGGCCGGCGGCGTGGTGAACGCCAGCAGGTTGAAGTATGGATAATTGCCGGCGTGAATGTCCTGTCCGGTGGCCTCGGCACGACCGGTGCCGAATGCCGCCACGCCTCCGGTGTTGGAGAGGTTGCCGGCAACGCGTGCCGTCATCGGAACGCCCGATGTGATACCGAAGGTTCCGCTGAACGTCCAACCGGTGAGTGCGTGCATCTTCCAGCCGCCGTTGCGCATCATGCCGTGTACACCGACGGGCGACGAAAGCAAATAGGTGGTCTGCAGACGGTGGCGTTGATCGAAGCTCGATAGGCCGCGTTCCAATCCCAGATTGTTGATGAACTGAACGACCGTGCCGCCGCTGCCGTTGAAGCTGGAAGCGTCGTCGATAGCCTTTGAGAACATGTACAGCGCCGTGCCTGACATGCCGCGCGTGAAGCGCCGCGTCAGGCGGGCCTGGCCAGCGTGGTAGGTGGAATTCGCACCGGAAGTTTGATAGCTGAACCCTGTGGCGTTGGGAATGCGGAGGCGGTTCTGCGCCGTCAGCGGCGAGCCGGGCTGGGCTTGATTGGGTTGCGTCAGCACGCTGAGGCCGGTACCCTTGGTGCCGATATATTCCAGTTCAAGGAACAGCGCGTGCGGCAGACTGTTTTGCACCGCCATTGTCCAGGTTTGGGCGTAGGCGTTGCGGTAGTCGGGGTCAATGGCGTAAGTGTTGGTGATGGTCTGCGCCGCTATGCGCGGAAATCCGTTCTGAATAGTGAGCGGCTGTGACGGGCTTGTGCTGATGGAAACCGTTGTCGCAAACGGCGGCTGCGAAGCCATCTGCGTCGCCACCTGCGAATAGATGGAGCCGCTGAAGAAAATGCTATAGCCTCCGCGAATCACTGTGCCGTATTTCGTCGTGGGCCGGTACGCGAAGCCGAACCGCGGAGAGTAATTGCGCGGATCGTTGCGGATCAGGCTATTCGGAAGATTCCCTGAATACGGGGCGGCGCCGCCAGGCGTGATCACTGCCGCTGCCGTAAAGGTGGGGTTCAAGTCGAGATTCGCCAGATGCCCGCGCAGTTCGGTGTACGGAGAAAAGTATTCGTAGCGCAGACCGAAGTTGAACGAGATCTTGCGCGAGATGCGGAAGTCGTCCTGCACAAAATAGTTGGTTGACCAGCCGCGGAAATAGTTGTTGTCGCTGCCGTAGCGCAGCGAACTGGATTGCGGCAGGCCGAGAAGGAAGTCGGCAAAGTCAAAACCAGTGCCCTTGATGGGCTGGCCGGAAGCATCGATGCCGCTGGTGAGCAGTCCGCTGAACGTGAAGGCTCCGCGCGCGTTCTGGTACAGCAGGCTGTTGTTCTGCATCTTGCGGAAGCCATAGCCGAACGTCAGGTTGTGCTTCTTCTTGATGACGTAGGTGATGTTGTCGGTAAAACTGATGGTCTGGCTGCGGTTCAACGATGCGCCGCCATCGCTCAGCGCGCCGAAGTTAGTGAACGAAAGATTCGGCGGGCCATAGTTGACCGGATCCTGCGAGATACCGGTAATCCCCAGCGACGCTGCGACGTTATTGCCGTAGGCGAAATACGGTGTGCCTTGGCTGGTGTTGCGGCTGAGGCTGATGCTGGCGCTGTTGTTCAGACGAGGCTTGAAGCTATGGCTCCAGCTAAGTGAATAGCTCGATCCGCTGCCCGTGCTGGTGTCCTTAAATCCGAATAGTTGTTGGCTGTCGGAGTTGCGCTGTTGCAACTGCATATTAAAGGAGAGCCGGTCCTTCTTGCTGAGCGGCGCGTTGAGTCGCACGCCGAAGTTATCGGATTTGCTGGGCGTGGATGTCACCAGCTGATAGTTCTGCACGATTCCGGGGTAGGTTGCCCGTGGAATAAATCGAAGCAGCCCGTTGGCTTGCGCGCTGAATCGCGACGCTGGAATGATGTTGCCGCTGAACGGCAGCGAAGTCAGTGGATCGTAAATGGTGACCGGCGCGTTGTTTTTGGCCAGCGAAAAATCGCCGCTGCGTTCGGCATCTGTCGGCACCGAGGAAAGACGGCTATAGGGATTGCGGCTGCGTGCCCCGGTGTATGTGAAATAGAAGCTTGAACGCTGCCAGTTGATTAATTTAGGGATTACCAGTGGTCCGCCAAAGCTTGCGCCGAAACTGGTCTGCGAGTAGGAGGGCTTCAGCGCCTGCTGGCCGTTCAACGAATAAGGCGCAGCGTTCAATGCGCTGTTATTCAGATAAGAGTAAACCGAGCCCGTGTAGGTCGGCTTGTTGGCAGAGCGGTTTCCGAAGCTCGAATAGGAGGATGTGGGACCGCCACGGCCACCACGATCACCTCCGCGCCCGCCGCCGGGAGGGCCACCGCCACGCCCGCCGCGATCTCCGCCGCCGCCGGGTCCACCGCCTGGGCCGCCACGGCCGCTAAAACCGCCCATGTCGCCGCCAGGACCCCCGCCCATGCCGGCTGCGATTGCGCTGGAGCCGAAGCCGCCGAGGCCCATGCTGTCTCCGTCAGGAGAACGCATGCCAGGAGGAAGGGATCCGCCGCTGCCGAGCCCATCCATGGAGGGACCGCCGGGGCCGCGGTCGCCGCCGCGCGATGAGGTGCGTTGACGCCGGGCTTCTTCGTCGCTCGCCGCACCCAGTCCGCCACTGGTGCTTCCGCTCACGAGGAATGCATCTTCCGCCTCTGGGCCTTCGATGGCCGGACCTGCAGCTGCCATTGCCAACGCCTGTTGGCCTTCTTCGGTTGCGCGCACAGTGGCGCTTTGAACGCCTTGGCGGCGTGGGCCATTCTGACGGGACGGCTTTGCGGGCGCAGTGGCCGGTTTCGCCGCGGCAACCTCTTTCACTGCTTCGGCCGGTTTCGTGTCCCCTGGTTTTGCTTCGGCGGGTTTTGTTTCGGCTACGGCAACGGCGGCGGTCTTCGGTGCTTCCTGCTGGACCGGCTTGGTGATTGATTCCGGCACGGCGATCAGCTTTTCGCCGGCGTGGGGCATTTCCAGCACCCATTGTTTGAATGATGGATCGTCGCCGACCTTCACTGGTTCCCATACGGCATTGAAACCAAACATCTCAACGGAGATGGTCCATTCACCGGGTGCGAGGTCGAGCGAATACCTGCCCGATTCGTTGGTGAAGGCCGTGAGCTTGGCGCCACCCCAACGTGCTGTTATGGTTGCACCTGGTATATATTGATCTGCCGCCCGCACCGTACCGCTGTGTTCGGTAGCGTGGAGGCAAGTGGACAAAATGATTGCGGTTAGTAACGTTTTGAGGCGAAAACGGTTCATGAACGATAATCCTATTGCCTGATAAGACGCGCATCTCTTGGTGAAGGTTATGTTCAGGCGGTAATTCCACTATACAATTCTTAATTCGGCGATAGGGATTGCCTGGAAGCACGAATTTCTTTCTAAGGATGCGCTACTACGAGCAGAGTCTTGGCGCGCTTGGAAACGCACGCCATCGCCAGTTTGATATTGTGCGGATCCAGCGCTGCGAAGCTTTCGTCGAGCACCACCAGGTCGCCGCCTTGCAGCAGCGCGCGGGCCATGAACAGGCGGCTGCGTTCACCTTGCGAAAGCTGCCAGCCCATTTCGCCAACTGGCTGCAGAATGCCAGCAGGCATGCGTTCGAGCAACGGCCCCAGGCCCAGTTCGCGGCACACGGCTTCCGCTTCCGCGGCGTCCTCAGCTGTGGGCGGCCATTGCCGGCCCATCAGGAGATTGAAGGCAAAAGTATTGGTGAGAACGTGGTTCTCATGATATTGCGGCGCCGACGCCACACGCTTGCGCCACGCCGCGCCGCCCAGCGTGCCGCGGTCGAAACCATTCAGCAGCAGCAGTCCGGATGCCGGCGTTCGCAGGCCTGCGATCAATGCGGCCAAGGTGGATTTACCGCCGCCCGAAGCACCCTCCAACAACACCCAGTCCCCTTTTTTGATGGTTAGGTCCACGCCGCGAAGCACCGGCTCAGGGCGCGTGCCATGGCGGAAGACGATGTCACGTGCATCGAGGATTACTCCCGAAGCTGGAGTTTCCGCGGCAATGGGCAGACCCCATTCGCGCGGACGTGCCGCAGCGGCAAATAGCGGGGCGACCTGACGCCAGGCAATTGCGGCTCCGGCGATCGATGCCAGGCCCGCAGCAAGATTTCGCAATGCCTGATACGCCAACAGCACGCCGCCCAATGAGATGGCCAGCGTGGATGGATTGCCGGAGCCCGAAACGAAGGCGGGCGCGATGCCGGCGATGCCTACCACCAGCCAACCACGTGCCGCGAAGCCAGCCAGCAGCGCGTTGGCGTGGTCAGCCGCGCGCGACAGCGCAATGTAGCGTTCCACCGATTCGTCTTCGCCTTCGTGCCACTGTTCGCGCGGTTCCTGAGCCAGGCGCGTGCGATGGCCTTCCATGCGCTCTACCAGTTCGTGCGTCAGCGTGAGGCGGGTCTCGGTCCAAGCTAATCGACGCCGGTAGAGATTCAGTGCTAGCAAGAGCATGAGCCCGATCCACGCCAGCATTGACAATGCGTGCCATGCGCCGCCCGCGCCTGAGGCGATCACGATGGATGCCGTGAGGATTTCAAATACTGAAATGAACGAGAGGAAGCCGCCATTCAGTGCCAGCGATTCCAACGCGTCCGATTCGATCACGCGGCCCAGCAACTGACCGGTTCCCTGGGTGCGAATCTCATCCTGCCCCATACGCAGTGCGCCGAATAGCAGCCGTTGTTTCAGCAGGCCGCCGAAGCCGATGGCGAAAAGTCCCTGTGACCACGAGCCCAGCAGACGCGCCGGAATCATGGTGAAGATCAGCAGCGCCCAGGCCAGCAGCCAGCCCGCGTCGAGCCTTCCCTGCAGCGCGCCCAGGCCGATGGTGAACCATGCGGCCATCCACAAACCGTAGGCCGCGGCGTGGGCGAAACCGATGGCGCACAACTTGGCGGGCAGCCCGGCTTCTTTCATTTGATGCCAGAACGATGCGCCGGGCATGGAGCGCAGCGCGAAGATGCCTCCGATGTATTCCGCTTTCATTCGTTCGTGCAATAGTGCCGCGCGGACTCGGCCGCGTTTGCTTGCGGCAACTTCGCACTCGTTTATTAGCTGATCCACCTCACGTGCGGCAGGGAGTTCCAGGTGCTTGCATAGTTCCGCACGCAGCAACTCCAGCGGCACTGGCTTTACGCTATGATCCGGGGCGATTAATAGCGCCTTGCGGCCGCGCACGGAAAGCAATCCCCACAGGCGGCCTTCCACTCGCACTACAGCCGGAGCGGAGTTGCGCAGAGTATCTTCCGCCTTTGCGGCGGTGCAGATCATGCAATCGGATTCGAGCCCGAAGTAATTACTTAGCGCTTCCATCGGCGCACGCAGATGGGCATAATGTTCAGAGCCCAGAATGCCGCTGGGGATGTTGGTTTCGGCCACGCGTGGATGCAAGCCGCCGCGGCGAGCCACAATGGCGATCAGTTCCGCCGTGCGCGCCACCGGCCAGGCCAGCGAGTTCAGATCCTCTCGCATCGGCTCTCCTTCGGCTCGGCTTCGACCAGGGCCCCTTTGTCCATGCGCATGGGACGCCACGCCTTGGCCGACCACATGCTTTCGCGGACCTGTTCTTCAGCTTCCAGCAATGCACGGTATTTTGACTGCGCGTTGGCGGCGAGTTCCTCAGGAGGTCCGTCTTCCACAATGCGTCCGCCATCGATCACCAGCACGCGCTCAAAGGTCTGCGTATCGCCCACGTCATGGGTGATGCAGAGCATGGTGACATCGCCCCAGGCTGAGCGCGCGCGGCGGATCATTTCGCGTCGGCGGTTGCGGTCGAGTCCGCGAGCAGGCTCGTCCAGAATGGCCAACCTCACGCTGCCACGAAGCATGGCGCGGCCCATGCGCACGCGTTGTCCTTCGCCGCCTGAGACGAGAGCGCCGCTTTCACCGAGGCAGGTTTGCAGGCCATCGGGCATGCGTTCCAGAACGCTGTGCAGGTCAGCTGCTTCGATTGCATCGCCCATGGCGCCTGCCTGCTCCGCCCCGTTGCCGTAACGCAAGTTGTCGAACAACGAACGGTTCCACAATTGAATCTGCGGATCCACCCATGCGGTTTGGCGGCGTACCTGCTCCAACATGTCGTCATCAAGCGGCTTGCCATCGATCAGGATTTCTCCCGCGGCGGCGCGGTGCCATCCCAGCAGCAATCCAGCAAAGGACGACTTGCCCGCCCCTGAGGCGCCGATGATTGCAACATGGCTACCGGCTGCAATCTCTACAGAGACATCTTCGAGAATCGAATGGCCGCCGGCGACTACGGAGACGCCCGTCATCGAAATGCCCATTGGTCCGCTATGCGCGGCGACCGGTGCAGGTTCGCGTTCCGGCGGTATCGAGCCCAGCGGTTCGAGCAACCTCAGCGTCACGTTGCGCAGGCCTGGATAGCGCCACGCGAGGTGCGCCGCATCCTGCCCCATCACTGGCAATTGCAGAGCCCAGTAGACCAGCAGTAGCAGGCCCGCCGGATCGCCGCCCGCCGACAGACGCGCCAGCACCAGCCACGACGTGAGCCCATAGCCGATGATCAACTGTGCGGCTTCAATGGAAACCGCCGTGCGTTGCAAGCGTACGGACGCCGAGGCCCATTCGCCGAGCAATTTTTCGTGTTCGCTGCGCACGGCACGCTCTGCGCCATGCGCGCGAATGGCAACCAGGCCGACCATCGCGTCGAGGTAGAAGCGGCTTAATGCTCCAGCGTGGCTGCGCACGCGCAGGTCGCGTTCGGACAGGGAAGGTTGAGTGAGTGCGGGCAGAATCAGTGACAACGCGGCGGCGGCAATTGCGTACGGCGCGCTTGCGGGATAGAGCCACACTATGGCGGCAGTGGTGATGAGGATGCCGCACACGGCTTGCAGGAAGCGTCCGGCAAGCTCCGGCAGTTCACGCAGCTTCTGTATGCTGTGGCTGCGTTCGGCCATGTCGGAGATCAGGCGGCTTTGAAAGTAGCGGTCGCCGAGGCGCGGAATGCCCGAGAGAAACGTGAGCCGCAGACGGCATTCCAGCTTGCGTCCGGCACGGAAGAGCCCCGCGAACAAGGGGAACTCGATGGCGGCGAGCGCAGCCAGCACAAGCACGATTACGCCCATCGCCCACATTCGCTGGCCTGACAGGCCGAGGTAGCGGCCCAGTTCGAACAGTCCGCGCAGTAGCAGAGCTTCCATCGCCGTGCCCACGGATGCCAGCACGATTGCGGTCAGCAGCACCAGCGGCGAAAGAAAGCCATCGGCGCCCAGCATCTTCAGCAATTGCCAGCCGGGCGCAGCGGGCGCCTCGTTCAGGGCGGCTAACAACTCCGCCGATTGCGCGGTTGGCGGTTGCGTGCCGCTGGCGTGAATCAGCACCGCGCCTTTCATCAACAGTTCGCCATCCTTGGGTTGCACGGACCAATAGCTGGCAGGGATCTGATCCGGCTTTTCGGTGAGCTTCTGTAAAAGCTTTTCCGAAGCCTGGCTGCGGCCAAGGCTGGTTAGCAAACGAGTTGCGGCGTCGAGAGTTGCGATGCCCCGCCATCCTTCGTCCGCCACGGCCTTGGCGATGTGGTGTTGCGTCTTGAGTCCAAGGTCGTGGATGCGGCGGCGCAGCGGCTTTAGAAAGCCATCGGTGCCTGCCCATTCGCGCCAGCCGTCTTCAGGTACGGCTTGGGTGTGGACGTAGGTTTCGTCGCGCAGTTGACGCCAGCGCATCCAACGGCGGCCAATGCCCGGGTCCATCACTTGCACCCAATTGCCGTGACGCCGCCATGCGATCACAAAGTGGGTGGTGCCGTTGGGCAGCCTCACGACGAGCAGTGCCGGCAGTGCTTCCGCTTCATCCAGAAACAGATGGTCCACTGGCATCATAATCTGCGATGCATCCAGGCCCAACTGCACGCCCGCTTCTTCCAGCTTGTCGATGGAGGTTCCGTCAACGTCTGTCTGGCAGGCCTCGCGCAGGCGGCCGTAGCTGGCGTTGATGCCGAAGCCTTCCAGCATCGCCTTCAACGAGGCCGGGCCGCAATCCATCGCCGAGCTTTGGATGACTTCAGGGATCAGGAGTTTGCGCCGCATCAGGGTGTCGCCGCCACATCCGACCGCGGTTCAGTCAACATGCGGCCGGCATTGCGCATGACCAGCGCCGCGGGGGTGATTTTTTCTACCTGCACTTCGATTGAGCCAGGCAAGCCGTGTTGCATGGGGATGGCAGAATGCGGCGCGGCGGAGACTTCCAGGTCGACCCTCACAGTGCCATTGCGAATCTCAGAAGCCACGGTTGCCACCTTCGCATGAATGGTTCCAAACTGCGCCCACGGATATCCTTGCAGACGCATCTCAGCGAGTTGCCCTGCGCGGATTCTGCCGATCGCTGCGGCGGGCGGAAACTCGGCCACTATGGCTAGGCGGCCAACGGGAACGATCGCTCCCAGCCGCTGCCCTTGCGTTACGTAGGCGCCCGTGCGCAGCTGTGCCACTTCGCCAAGCTTGCCCGCAACGTTGGCGCGAATGGTCCGGCGCGTGACTTCGTAAGCCAAGCGGTCGATGGTCTTTTTCGAAGTGCTCATCTGGCCTTGCAGGTGTGTGACATCGGCGCGCAGTTTTTCGATGCGCGTGCGGCGTTCGCTGGCTTTCGTTTGGCGCTCTGTTTCCAGGCGGCCTATGGAGAGTTGCAGCTTTTCCACGCCTGTGCGCTTCTGCTTGGTATCGAAGCGACCTCGTGAGTATTCGCGTTCGGCGATCAGGCCTTGGCTGTACAGGGATTGCAGACGCTTCTCGTCTTCGCTGGCGAACTGCGCCGGTGATTCGGCGGCGCGCATCTCAGCACGGGCTTCTTCGATGGTGGCGTCGTACTGCTTCGATTCGGCATTGAGTGCGTTCTGTTCCGCATCGATCTGGTCATAGAGACCGCGAATCTCAGGGGTCACGGTGCTAAGCCGCGCTCGCTCCTCCTGCAACTGCAGCTGCTCGCTATCGGCTTCGATTTCAAACAAGGCGTCGCCGGGTTTCACTTCGCGATCCATGGTAAGCCACACGCTGATGACTTTCCCGGCGATGGGCGCCTCCACCGGATAGATGGCGCGGTCCACTTCGAGGCGGGCGTTATTGGTCACTTCAAAGAGCGACACTTGCGCCACGGCGGCCCATGTTCCCCACGCACCCAGCAGCAGCGCGGCTATGGCCAGCGTTGCGGCAGAGAAGCGGAAACGATCGGCCCCCAGCGCATGTAGCGAACGTGTAAATGCAGTTGACACTTATTGAGATTGTAGAGCATTGCACAGGGTTGCCCCAACCTGCTACGGTCGAAAGGAATGGATCATATCGAAAAAACAAGACGCCGCGTTGACGTGCGGCGCGTCGATCAATGCGAATCGATGGACGACATCTTCCGTCATTGCCTGCCCGCATTCGGCGGCGCGTTCCTGCGCAGGATATACACGATTCTGGATCAGGCCGTTTCCATGGGCTGCCCCATGACAATGTCGATCGCCGGTCCGGTGACGGTTTCAGGCCAGCATCAAGCATGGCTGATTCCTCTGCTGGAGACCGGCTGGATCGCCTATTTGAGCACGACCGATGCGGTCTGCTATCACGATGGACACCGCAGTCTGGACGCGCACAAAGACGGGCCCGTGCACGAAGTGCCCATCTGGGGTGATGACGGCGCCCTGCGCGATGAGAAGACCATCCGCGTGACCGACATGGCGTTTGACGAAGACGTGCTGCTGGATCAGGACCGTTTCCTGACCGCGATTCTGCAGCGCCCGGAGTTTCAGCGCAAGATGACTGGTACCGAACTGCGCAATCTGCTTGGCGCTTACTATGCCGCGCAGGAAAAGCAGAACGGCGTGCCGGAAGGTTTGCTGGCGGCGTGTCATCGGCTGTCTGTGCCGGTGTTTGTCGGCGCGCCCGGCGATGGCAGTGTGTTTCTGAATTCGATGAAGCTGTGGGCGATGAAGCAGGCTGGGCTCATCGACTCGTATGGTTTCGATCTCGACCTGCATGCCGAAGTGTTCGAGGCGTGCGCCTATCACCGCTGGGGCTTGTTTGAAAATCCGGTGCAGGCGCTGGCGACATTTATTCTTGGCGGTGGTGTGCCGAAGAATTACAACCTGCAGCCGGAGCCCGCGCTGGGCCAGGTGCTGGGGATTCCCAACGTACGTGGCTATAACTTCGATGTGCAGATTGTCACAGCTCCTGTCACCGATGGATCGTTGTCTTCCTGCCCGCCGGCCGAAGCCGTGACGTGGGGCAAGGTGGATAAGGATACGTACTTGAAGACCACTGAGAGCATGCAGGCGGACTATTCGATGCTGATGCCGTTTATCGTAAAGGGGTTGTTGGATAACCGGGCGAAGTACGAAGCGCGGGCGCGGGAGATTGGCGAAGAGACTTTGTTTATTGAGGAGCCGAAGGCCCGTGGCTACTTGCGGCCGCGCGAAGGATACCGGCTGTTTGAGAAGCGCGACCGGCTTTGCGAACAGCTTTATGCCGACGTTCGCGACAACAAGGAGTGGCTGCTGGATACGCTGCAATATCCTTTAGCGAGGCCCCCGCAGTAACGCGGATAAAACTTGGGTGTGCCCTGTGAACCGCTCCCTCACGGTCACGGCTCGGTGAGCAGCAGTCATCTTCACACC
Source organism: uncultured Acidobacteriia bacterium (assembly GCA_903881085.1). Lineage (GTDB taxonomy): Bacteria > Acidobacteriota > Terriglobia > Bryobacterales > Bryobacteraceae > CAIRSA01. The sequence goes on along the minus strand of CAIRSA010000577.1, from coordinate 5,403 downwards.
GAGCCGCGACCGTGAGGGAGCGGTTCCTAAAGTACAGATGAGCCAAGTAAGAGAGGGCAGACGGATCGTCTGCCCCACCCTTTCTTTCAGAGTCTATGCGGCTTTGGCTTTGGCGTTGTTCATCGGAACCACTTTCGGTTCCATGCCCATCTTGGCCAACGCTGCATACACAACCAGGCCAGTGATGAAGCTATAGATCGCAGCGGGCTGCGAGTACATCTTCACGGTGTCCGATACCGGCAACGACGGTAGAATGCCAACGATGAAACCAGCGGCCCATGCTACGTAGCCGGGGATGCTGACGCCCTCGCGTGGCCCGGACCATTTCTGTCCGGACAGGTAATAGTCGGCCACCATCGCGCCCACGATGGGACCGAACGATGCACCGACGATGCCGAAGAAGCCGCCCAAATCGCCTGCCATGCCTGTGCCGGCAAGTACGATTGCCAGAGTAACGCCTGCCATGGTGGATGACATGCGCGGAACACCAGGAATCATCGTTGTAAAGCTGTTGCCAGCGATGAAGGCGCAGAAGCACGCCGGAACAATCGAGGCCAAGGCGAAGATCAGGAACATACCCGAAGCCAGCGGTCCGCCAATGGCGCTGATGACAGCGTCATAGCTCGAACCGGTGATCCCCGGATTCAATGCCTTCGCGCCAGCCACTGAAAGCAGCGGCAAGCCGCCAGCGATCATCACAGCGCCTGCTATGCCAACCAGACCGCCCATCTTCACATCGTTTTCATTGCGTGAGTTCATGCCGAAGTCCACGCCCGCCGCGCCTGCGGTAGCAAAGAACCCGATCACCGATTGAATGATGATCGTGACAGCCAGAAAAGTATCGGGAGTCTTCACGACGTGCTGCGAGATGCCGCCACTGGTTTGGAACAGCACTATCGCCAGTACCAGCAGCGGAATGAAATTCAAGAACGTGGAAACCTTGGCCACGTATTGAATTCCCTTCACGCCGATGAAGCCCATCACATAGCCCCAGGCAATGCAGACCACCCAGAACGCGGCCGAGCCTGGTTTTGAATCCATGCCCAAGGCCTGCAAAATAAATTGCGCGGAGATAAACGTACCAACGGCAAACCATCCAAGTTGCAGCAGGCCCATCAGCAGGCCAGGCATCAGATAACCGCCTGCCGTGCCGAACGTGGAACTGCCAACAACGTACAACGGATAACCGGTCTTCATGCCGAGCATTCCCGGCACATAGTAATAGAGTGCGTAACAAAGCAATCCAGCGGCTGCAAGCGCCAGGAGGCAGATCGAAAGCGGTGCGCGATCGATTGTGCCTTCCGCAAGGCCCTTGTAGAAAACGATCCAGAGGAAAATCCCCGCGTATGTTGGCGCGGTATTGGCGAACCAGGGTGCACGGTTCGACGTCGGGTTCGGTGTTGATTTTGAAATGTAATCTGGCAACATGGCTGCAATAAATACTACTCGCGTGGGAGGTAAAAGTCCACTGTGTCCGGTACTACTGCCTGCACCTGAGCGGCGAGTACGGAATACGCAAGCAGTTTTGCGCCCTCACAGAGTTGCTTTGACGCGACGATGTCGAGTCGCGCGCGGTACACGTCGGCCTTCTCTTTATAGGAGTATTCCAGGTATTGCGGTGCGGTTGCTGTCGCCAGCAGAAGGTTCCAGAAGGTCTCTTTTTGAAATAGCCGGGTCTTCGTCGCGGCCTCTTTGGTGAATTCGACCTTGGCTGGAGTTTTGCGCAGCACTGCGCTTGTGCAACGGTTGGGAGCAAAAGCGCGGGATGGATCGGCATCCGGGAAATCGCCGAGCAACTGCTCAACATCAAGGTCAACGCCGGCCCAACGAAAGCGCGATGCACCGCTGACGAAGCTGCCGCGGCGAAGCAGGTCTTTGATGCGGGCAGCGTCCTTGCCTGTGACGCCTAGCATCAGTTCTACCAACTCGCGGACCGGCATCTCGCGCACTACCACTGGCGTCAGCGCGATGGCGCCGGCCTCTTCGGAACTGATCTTTACCTGCATCGGACTGGCTTACAGAATCGACTTCGCGTACGTCAGACTGCGCTCCAGGTCAGTCATCTGCTGTTCCTTCAGCGCCGCATCGAACGGCGCAGGTTGCTTGCCCGTGCCGCCGATCATCATCGGGCCGAGGTAGGGCTTGCCTTTCTTGGCTAGCGCCACGAAGCGTGCGAACTCCGCCGCGTCCGATTTTGGGTGCCCCTTCCAGAACTCCTGGTCGTAGCATTTGATGAGCGCCGGCGGACGGCCGGTGATCACTTCCAACTGCATCGCCGCGTTGGGGCACAATTCTTTGTAGCGCTTGATGAACTTCTTGAAATCGATAGACCCGTCGCCCATCGCCACCCATTGGAACCACACGCCCTGTGGCGTGTCCCACAGCGCGGAATCGCGGATATGCGTAGTGACCACATAAGGCGCCAGCACTTCCAGCGTGACCATCGGATCCTCTACCACCAACATCGGATTGCCGGTATCGAGGCATGCGGAGACATACTCAGGGCCAGCCTCTTGGATCAGCGTGCGCAGTTCGCGCGCCTGCATGTCGCCGGAATGGTTCTCCACGGCGATCTTCACGTCGTTGTCCATGGAGACGTTGCGAACGCTCTTCAAGGCCTTCACCGTCGATTCGATCAACTGCTCCATGGAATACTTGCCGGTGCGGTCGGCGTTGGCTCCCAGGTAGCAGCGCATCGATTTCGCACCTACTGCTTTGGCAACACGTAAGCCCTTCGTCAGGTATTCCGTTGGGCTGCCATCTTTCGTGCTCCAACTTTTCGATAGCGGACAGATGCAGCCGATGCCGCCATCAATGGACACGCCGATCTCGACTGCGCGCCGCTTCACTTTTTCCAGATAAGCCGGCTCCAGGGATTCGAAGTCGCCGAGGCTCGACATCTGAATCGTCTCCAGCTTCCACTTTGCGCAAAGGTCCAGATGCTCCAGCGCTTTCAACTTGAACGCGCGGATGGAATAGGTGTCGTAACCGAGGCGAATATGCGAGTTGCTTTGCGCGGCAAACGCACTGGCGGTGATTGTCTGTAAAAAGGTACGGCGTTGCATAGTTTAGAATACTCTCAAGTGACCGATATTGAAAAAGTGCGTGCCGAGCTTGCCCGCTATGATCACGCCCTCGCCGAATTTTCGGCGCGCGAAAAGAAAGACGGAACCATTGAACTGGTGATCAGTCTCAAATCCAATCCTCTCGGCTTGCATACTTATTATGCCCCGATTCACCCGCGCGACATTGCCACCTCGCAGTTCGCGTGGAATTTTCAACGTTACCTCTATGACTGCCTGCATGACTACCTTGTTGAGATGTTCCTGCGCACTCCGCAAAGCAGGGACTAGATGACGCCGATTGCCGAAATCCTCGCCCAAGAGATCCAGGCCGGCGGCCCGCTCACGTTTCATCGCTTCATGAGCGCCGCGCTCTATCATCCCGAGCATGGGTACTATCGCAAGCCGCGTGATCCGTTCGGCCGCGGCGGTGATTTTTTCACCGCGGAACAGGTCCAGCCTGTGTTCGGCATCCTGATAGCGCAGTTCATTCGACGCTTGCGCGAAGAACTTGGCGAGTCGCCCGAGTTTCGTGTTGTGGAGCTTGGCGCGGGGCGTGGTGAGATGTCCGTGGCCTTGGCTGAATTCGGATACACGGCGATTGATGTAGATCGCGGCGCTTTGCCCGATGCGATGGAAGGCGTCATCTTTTCGAACGAGTTCTTTGACGCCCTGCCCGTGCATGTAGTGAAGCGCGTGGACGGTGGGTTCATCGACCGGAGAGTAACGTTCAGAGATGGGACATTTCACTGGTGCGATGGACCTCCTGTCAGCGGCGCCATTGCTGAGTACGCTCAGCAATACGCCCCGGACGCCGAACTGTTTGAAGTGAATCTAGATGCACTGGAATGGATGAAGCTCATACAGCGGTCACTTCGCAGAGGATTCGTTATCGCCATCGACTATGGTTATACGAATCGCGAAGCAATGCGGTTTCCACAAGGCACGCTGATGAGCTATCGCCGGCATACAGCGCATGACGATGTGCTGGCCGATCCGGGCGAACGTGACATTACGGCACACGTGGCCTTCACACCTATGATGGACTGCCGACTGGAAGTGGTGCGCTTCGAAACGATGATGCAAATGTTGATGCGCGCAGGAGAGGCCGATCAGTTCGCGGCCGCGATGGCCGCCAATCCACAACAGTTGAAGACGCTGCTGTTCGGCATGGGGGAGACATTCCGGGTGCTGCTGTTGCGGGCGGGCAAATAAAAAGGGCTCCGGAACCCGGAGCCCCTTTTCTTGGAGTGAATATTAGAAACTCCCTAGCGGGAGCGCCACGTTACTTCTTTTTCTTCGCGGCGGCCTTCTTTGCGGGGGCCTTCTTTGCTGCTGCTTTTTTGGTTGCGTTCATCATTGGATTGATTCTCCCTAACATCAAATTTGCGTCTCATAACGAGAACGCATTGTGATTCATATATAAGATTCTTTGAGAAGAAAGTCAAGAGAAAAATGCATGCTCTCGCGCGAAGTTTTTTCGTGTGGATCGAAAAAACGTAAACGAGCTAAAATGTTTTAGAGCGCGGAACGTATCGCGCAAGTTTTGAGGGTGCTTGGAAGCCCCGTAAAATCGAGTCGAAACGCATATGACACTTCGTTGCCTGCTCGTTTGTTGCATCGTCGCCGCATCGTTTGCGCTCTCTTCGTGCGGCGTAAAAAAAAATTCGCGCACCAGTGTTCCGCCTGCTCCAATCGGCCATTCGGAGGAGGGAATCGCGAGTTGGTACGGACATCCATATCATGGCCGCCGTGCCGCGAACGGAGAGATCTACGACATGGAGAAGATGACCGCGGCGCACAAGACGCTTCCGTTCGAAACTTGGGTGCGTGTGAAGAATCTCTCAAACAAGAAAACGTGCGAAGTGAGGATCACCGATCGCGGTCCGTTCGTAGCCGGGCGCATCATCGATCTTTCGCACGCGGCGGCGCAGGCGATCGATCTGATCGGGCCAGGAACGGCGAAAGTGAAGCTGACTGTGATCAAGCCGCCCAAAAAGGTAAAGCGGTCTTGAATGGGACTCGCGCGTCTCGAGTAGTTTTTCCAAACTGCGGCACAATGGAAGCAGCATTCCATGAAAGATCAATTCGCTTACGATCGGGTCTTGAAGGATCTTTTCCAGACCGATCATCCAACACTTCTGGAACTTCTTACTGGCGGCGTCAGTGTAAAGGAGTTCCTCAACATCAGACATCCTGACCTCGAAGGAAAATAGCATGATCCAGAACCGCTTACTAACGTGCGGTGCTCGGTTAATGGTTGCCTGCTGCTAACCGAGCCGCGCACGTTAGTAAGCGGTTCTTCGGGATCAATTGAATTTCCATTTCCCGGCCCAATTCC